>CAZCQI010000074.1:0-8747 GCA_964500795.1 uncultured Eubacteriales bacterium | reverse complement strand
AACACTTCATCGCTCATTTATCAACCCTAAATGATTGATGAAATGATTGATGAAAAGTAAATTTGAGATATATGAGATATCTGGTACGCCTGAGGTACACGGAAAGTACATAAAAAACTTTTTCAGAGCAAAAATCAGACTTTTCGTGAGAAAATCATAGGAATTATGGGATTTTTGATATCTGTGAGACTATGTAACACGAGTGAGAAAAAACTCAAAACGGAATGGGAATAATACCAACATAGCATAATATATCTACAGTAGCAGACAGTGGTTTTCATTGTCTGCTATTATTTTTATTATCACTATTATTTCGAGTGCAACTATTATCCCCGGCAGAGCCACGGAAATCGTCAATACTGACATAATTTATAACTAACCGAAGCACGGCGGTAGGGCGATTAACTTCTCTCTGCCGCTATTTTCTGTGTTGGTAGAAAAAGTTGTATTTTTATGATATAATAGATAAAAATCACGCAATGCAACCGTCGGTTGACGAAATTCAAGTTGCCGTTTGGTGGTATGCAACTCACAAAAAAGTTATACTTGGTTCATCCGATGGCGATACGCCACCTGTATTATCAAGTGGAGGTATAGAAATATGATTTTAGCTGATAAGATAATCAGACTTAGAAAAAAGAATGGATGGTCGCAAGAGGAACTTGCTGAAAAAATGAATGTGTCCCGTCAAGCAGTATCCAAGTGGGAAGCGGCACAAACCACACCGGATTTAGAGAAGATCCTACAACTCGGAAACTTGTTTGGAGTGACAACGGATTATTTGCTGAAGGATGAAATTGAGGATGAAGAGTTTACGGAAGGCATTGACGAAGCACCAGTCAGAAAGGTTACTCTTGCAGAAGCTAATAACTATATAAAACAAAGGAAGGATGCTTCGGTCAAGATAGCTGTTGCGACATTCTTATGCATTCTATCCGTAATTCCGCTTTTGCTTTTGGGTGCTTTGAGTGAACTCACCTCGTTGCCAATATCAGAGAATGCTGCAGTCGGAATAGGTGTAGTTTCGATTTTTCCTATTGTTGCGATTGCTGTAATAATGTTTATTCGTGTTGGATTCAAAAATGCACCCTACGAATTTCTTGAAAAAGAACCGTTTGAAACGGAATATGGTGTTACCGGACTTGCAAGAGACAGACAAAAATCATATCGGAGTACCTATGTGAAATACAACTACATTGGTGCTTGCACCTGTGTGTTATCGCCCGTTCCTCTCCTATGTGGAGCTTTTACAGAGAACGAATTACTTACTGTGATTTTGCTTTGTGTTACAATGCTAATCGCTGGAATCGGTGCGATGTTTTTCATCGTTGCAGGGGTGCGATGGGCAAGTATGCAAAAGCTACTTAAAGAGGGTGAATTTTCCGATAAAGGAAAACGAAAAAACAAGATTAGCGAAACTGTTGGAACGGTTTACTGTCTTTTGGCAACCGCCATTTATCTATGTTGGAGCTTTATAACAAACGATTGGCATATTACTTGGGTTGTCTGGCCGGTTGCGGGTGTTTTGTTTGCAGGCGTAGAACTTGTATGTAATTTGTGGTTAGATAAAAGTGAATAATAACACTTTTGCGGCGGCAGGAAGATTGAACTTCTTTGCCGCTGATTTTTTTGGTTTGTTCTCCTTTAAGTTTAAATCATTATTGAATTTTAGTATATAATGTTATATAATGCGGTAGTTAGAAAAGTTTTGCATTAGAAAAGGAATGTTTTATGAAAATAATTGCAAGCGATTATGATGGAACGCTGAATCACGGAGGCGTGGATGATAAAAAGCGAGAAGCTATTGTGCGTTGGCGAAAGGCAGGAAATTTATTTGGCTTAGTAAGCGGAAGAGGAGTTCCCGACCTTTTAAAAATCCCCAAAAAAGACGGCTTTGAATGTGATTTTTTACTCGCCGATAACGGTGCAGTGATTTTAAAGCCTGACGGAACTGTTTTAAAGGAATCTCGTTGTGACGGTGCGTTGGCAAAGCCGCTTCTGCAATTCATTATTGATTCAGGTTGCAAGTGGGCAAACATTCAAACGGATTTTACCTGTATTGTTAACGAAGATGAAGAAGAGCACTCAGATGAAGAATACACATTGTCAACAATTCTGAAAATAGAGTATTTTAATCAAATAAGCACAATTCTACCCGATGACAAAAAAGCTGAAGAGGTTACAAACGCCATTCGACAGAAATTCAGTGAACACCTTAATCCGTTACAAAACGGCAGGTGTATCGATATAGTTTCTGCCGATATGAATAAAGCTAAGGGCCTATACGATTTTCTTGAGCTTATAGGTGCCTCTTATGATGATTTAATCACGGTAGGCGATAACATTAACGATACACATATGATTACTGAATTCCGCTCCTATGCTATGGAAAATGCCGTACAATCCATAAAAGATATTGCAGATGCTCAAACTCCCGGCATTGCCGAGCTTATTGAAGCTGAGTTGAACAGTTGATTTCGGGAAAGCGAATAATTTATGAAAAGTTTTAAAGCACAGTATTTAAGAGGAATGAAAGCGGGGATTCCCGTTATTTTCGGGTTTATCCCCGTTGGCATTGCATATGCAATTATGGCTCGTCAAGCAGGCTTTGGTGTATTTGAAACCTGTAGCTTATCGTTGTTTGTTTTCGCAGGTGCCAGCCAGATGATGGCAGTTGGTATGTATGCTCAGGGAGCAAGTATTATTGCTATGATTGTAGCAACTTTCATTTTAAATTTGCGCCACTTTATAATGAGTACTTGCGTTATGGAACGAATGAAGGGCGGGGGAATTAAAAGTAGATTTTTGGCTTCATTCGGTGTAACTGATGAGTCTTTTGCAATTTTTACTACCACTAAATCTGAAAATTGTACAATTCCTTATTTTTTAGGACTTATTACGGTCACTTATTCTTCCTGGAATATCGGGTCCTTTATTGGTGCAGTTTCGTCTGATTTTTTGCCGCCGATTTTAACAGCCAGCTTCGGTATCGGGATTTACGCAATGTTTATCGGTCTGCTTATGCCCGATATTCCAAGTAACAAAAGGTTGGGAATTTTAGTGATTATTACTGCGATTTGCAATACCGTGCTTACGCAGTTTATAGCTTCCAGCTGGGCACTGATAATTTCTACACTTGTTTGTGCATTCATAGGCGTTTTCTTTGTTGAATTCAAGGAGGAAAACAAGGAGGATATTGCTGATGGACACGACTAAAATTTTTATTCTTGTTTTTGGTATGGCGGTTGTAACGTACATACCCCGTGCTTTGCCTGTTCTTTTTGCAGGAAAAATCAAATTCGGCGAAAAAACTGAAAAATTTTTGAAGCTTATACCCTATACCGCAATGACATCCTTGGTGTTTCCGGGAATTTTTACCATTGATGCCGAAAAGCCTTATATAGGGATTATCGGCGGTGCGGTTGCAGGACTGCTTGCTTGGAAAAAATGTCCTGTTATGGTATGCGTTCTTTCAGCAATCGCAGTAGATTTTATTTTATATTTATTTTTTTGAAAAGCTGTTTATTATATGAAACAAAAAGCAGGTGTTCGGCTCTATTCAGAGAGAGAAGCACCTGCTTTTAATTTTTTTATAAATTTAAAAATGAATTATTTTACTTTTTGTTTTTTCGTTGCTGAGTAATAGAGAGCAATAAACAGTGCGAAGCTCACTATCATCAAAAGTGTAACAAAGCCTTGAGTAAAGCTTTTTGTGAAAAGATGTATGAAATAAGCCCTGTCTGAGTTTCCTGTAAAAAAGTAAGTTACGGCAATAACCGACAAATATGCAGGCAATGCTTTTACGGCAAATTCATTTAATGAATAAGCTGAAGGGGCGAGTAATGATTTATCAAGAATATTTTTCTTTGATATCAGTAAACATGGGATAAAACCTATAATACCAAGTACAACGGCAATCAAAACAGAAAAGAGATCTTCATCAAAATCTGAATTGATTTCAACCAACCATTCCGCAATTCTCATACCCAAGGGTCTTGCAACGGTAAGAACAAAAGTGAAAAACAGTGTGAAAACAGCGTTGTATATAAAATTTACTTTCTCGTTTGGTGTAAGAGGCGAGAGGGTGCTGGTATCGGTTTTGTTAATATTTTTGGTAAAAATCATCAATACTAACGTAATTCCTGCTCCAAGTAAAAACCCCGTAAAGTATTCCCATAAGCTCCAAGCACTCGAGCTGATGATATCATTAGCCTTAACTCCCGCGAGAAAGCCACGATCGGAATCAAAAATCATAAATACATCTGCAATTGTGATTGCAAGCGCGCTGACTGCATTTATACCGATTGCTATGCGGAAGGTTATTTTATCTTTTAAAGCAATTCTTACAGAAAGTGCACTGGCAAAGGCGGCAATTGCGCTTGATATAACGCGAATGCTTGTAAAATAGTTTCTGCCGAACGGAATCTTTTTTGCCCATGAAGCAGAACCTGAATTTGTTATGTACGCTGTAATCGGGCTCATATCATAACCGCAGTCACTGAGACCTGCTTTAAATCCGTCTACCGCTTCAGAATTGATTGCTTGAAGAATAAAGTGAGAAACAGACAAATTGCATAATAGCATTACAACGTAGTAAACACCGATAAATAAAATATAATGGCGGAGTTTGAATTTTTTATCACTGAAAAGTGAGCCTATTAAAACTGCGAAAAGCGGCATCCAACCGAAGCCGAGTAAAAGCATAATTACAAGACCGCTATATGGACTTATCTCAACCTGCGTCACAAATTCTTCACCTGAAAAAGGGACGCCGCTTGAAAGATAACCGCTCATCTGACTGTTAAGAGTTCCCCAACCGCCGTTAGTTATTCCCAAAAGAAGAATTGCGATGGGAACAGTCTCATAACGAACATTCATTTTATCGCTGAAAAATACAATAATAAAAAGAGTGAGCGCAACGCCTACGGAAAACATTCCCCACATAGAGCCGAAACCGTGATCGCCTCTTACGCGCCACATAAAACCTATCAAAAGCGCACCGATAAAGGGTAATAAAAATTTTTGAGGTTTACTTAAAGAGGTAATCATTTTTTTACACCACCGTTAAAAGTAATTAAATTATAACCCACGTTAAAATAATGCAAAGGACAAAATATATATGAACGCTCATTAGCCCTTTATCAGTTATAAGTGTTTTCACCGCCCGGAAGACATTTTGAGAGTTTTCGGTGATATTTCTTAAAATGAATTTGACCCAGGTTAAAACCTCGTATACAAGCGTGTAGAGCATCAGCACAAATACAGGTGATAAAGTTTTATGCTTTATGAGCTGAATGCATAAAACGGAAACAGCCAAAACAGCCAATGTTATTTTTAAAGGTAGCTCGATTTTCTTTTTTATGGGTGTTTCAAATGCAATTTTTTGAAGTACAAGTATAAGTAATACGGTAGCCGAAAGTATTTGAGCGGTTTTATCTGAACCCAAACATATCAGAATAAACGGAAGCCCTGCATATATTATCTGAACCGCAAAGTCAAAGACTTTTTCGACCTTACTGTTTTTAATAAAATGTTGAAAAATAAAAGCGATAAGAAGAACAATCCAAACAGCAAAAAGAACCGCATTTAAAGTCGGAAATGCTGTTACCAAACCTCCGTTTTTCTCTAAATTAACGGAGGTTAATTCGACATAATCATATAACAAAATAAAACCGACTGCGGCACCCAAACCACCGAAAGAACCTAAAACACACTCCATAATTTTCCAGGATTCTGCATGTTTGGTTGAATCGAAAAGCTTTGAAATTTTTGAAGTGGATTTCGGGGCAATATGCTTTGAGTAGATTTGCAGAAGCTGCCCTATTACCCAGCCAACACCGCCGAAAGAAGCACATATCAGAGGGAATAAAAGGCTGAACATTTCCTTCTTAACAGCCGCAACGCCTATAAATATTATGAGCATACCTAAAAGTGCGCCCCAGCTTTCGCGGCGGGTTTTTGAAAAATAGATTTTAGGAAAAATATTTTCTTTTGGTTTATGCGGCAAATTAAAAAGAAAATAGAAAATAATTCCCGCCGCAGACAGCAAAATGAAAATTAAAATCAATTCTTTAACGGAATATAAACCGCAAACGGCGTTAAATCCCGTTGAAAAATATCCGCCGAAAACACCGAACCACAAAAATCCTTTTACAAAAACACCGATTAAGCCTTTCTTTTTATCGGTAGGCGGGTAACCGTCCATAGAAAGACCGAGCGTTTCGCCGTATGTCATCGATCCGCCGAAATGCATACCTATTGCCCCGAGAGCTGAAAATAAGTAAAAATTCTCTTTGATAATAAGAATATCACTGAAATATGCAAGCAAAAAACCGATAAGTGCACCGGGAAGCATTGCGCCTCTTTCACCGCCTATGGTTGTTCCGCGCATACCCCAACCGTAGGAAGTGGCAGGAATAATTGCAAGAATCAATAAAACAGCAGAAGTAACCGCCATAAATTATCCCTCCGAAAGAATTTTACCGTAGGCAGCACCTGTCGGTTTCTCTTGAAGAAGAACAAAACCGTTTCTTTCATAAAACCTTCTGGCACCGCCGTTATCGGCACCTACTATAAGCATAACGCCATTGATACCTTGATTTTTAATGTTATTGCAAAACTCGGTGATGAGCCTTGAACCAAAGCCTTTAGACTGATACTCGGGGAGTATGTCAATATGCAGATGTGCAGGATATTTATCTTTGAAAACAGCGTGGTCATACATTTCGATGAGAGCTTCCGGAAGGTACGTTCTGTTATTCAGTTCGGAGATGCCCTTCAGATATTCGCCCATTCTGCTTTGGTATTTATCATAATCACTGACACCGTACACGTAGCCGACCGGTACATCGTTTTCGTCAACTGCAACAAAACAGTTTTCAGGCTCAAATTCAATATAGTACCTGCAAAACATAAGCTCAACATATTTGACAAGAGGTGCATTTTTTTCATTGTCAAGCATATCATGCACGCAAATATATCTGACTTGTTCATAATCTTTTTTCTCATATTTTCTTATTTCCATTTTTTTAACCTCATTTCCATTTTTTTAACCTCATTTCACCTATTTTCTTTATTATAACTTTAAAAATACAAAAAGTCTATTTATTTTTATATAACTTTGTGATAATATATAAAAGAAAGGCAGTGATTACTTTGAAAACCATAAATAACGGCGTTTATCCCACAATGATAACCCCTTTTACAGAAGATAACAAAATCGATTATGACGGTGTTCTCGAGCTTTTGGAGTGGTATAAGGCAAAAGGTACCGACGGTATTTTTGCAATTTGCCAAAGCAGTGAGATTTTTTATCTCTCTTTCGAAGAACGCCTTGAGCTTTTAAAATTTATTATGGCTCATAAGCCCGAAGGAATGTCAATTGTTGCATCAGGCCATACATCAGATGATCTGGATGTGCAAATCGAGGAAGCAAAGGCTTTTATCGAAACAGGCATTGATGCTTACGTTTTCATTTCCAACAGATTCGCAAAGGAAGATGAAAGCGATGACGTTCTTCTTGAAAATATGAACTATGTCGCAAATGCTCTTCCCGATATTCCTTTAGGAGTTTATGAATGTCCTTATCCTTATAAACGCGAGCTTTCGCCTTATGTTTTAAAGAAAATGGCAGAAAGCGGCAAATATCAATTCATTAAGGATACCTGTTGCAGTGTACCGAAGCTTAAAGAAAAGCTTGAAATAATAAAAGGTACGGGCGTTAAGCTTTTCAATGCAAACGCCGCCACGCTTTCCGAAAGCATCAAAATGGGCTGTGACGGCTATTCGGGTGTTATGGCAAATTTCCATCCGGAGCTTTATTCAGCTCTTATTAAGGCACATAAAGACGGCGACAGCGAAAAAGCAGAGCTTTTGCAAAACCTTGTTGGTTATTTTTCTGTTACGGAGTGTCAGTGCTATCCCGTTAATGCAAAATATTACCTCGGTCTTGAAGGTTTACATATCGGTATAGGTTCAAGAACAAGAAATCCCGCCGAGCTTACCGAGAGCAGAAAGCTGGAAATCGACCAGATGCACGCTTTAACAGTTTCGATTAAAGATAAATACAATTTAAACTGATAATACAAAAAACTCCCCATCAATTGTCTTTAAGGAATAATTGATCGGGAGTTTTTTATCTTATATTTTTTTACCTTTGCAATAAATTTCGATTCCTTCCGTATTACCGCAAAGCTTATAATTTTTCAGTTCGCCGTTTTCCCATTCCATATCTACGGTAATATTACCGATTGCTTTAAGTCCTGTTACCTTACCGTTTTTCCAAGGTGCGGGGAGAGCGGGAAGTAAGAATATTTTTCCTTCTCTTGACTGCAAAAGCATTTCACAAATACCGCTTGTGCAACCGTAGTTTCCATCAATCTGGAAGGGCGGGTGAGCATCGAAGAGATTTGGATATGTACCGCCTCCGTGATATCTGACATTTTTTGCCGCCGGAACGGGTCTTAACTGAATATCAAGAAGCTTTAATGCGTGGTCACCGTCCCAAAGCCGTGCCCACATATTTATTTTCCAACCGAGGCTCCAGCCTGTGCCGTTATCACCGCGAAGCTCAAGGGAGCGTATGCAAGCCTGAGCAAGCTCGGGAGTTTCATCGGGTGTAATAAGGTTACCGGGATGAAGTCCGTAAAGGTGTGATTTATGACGGTGGTGGGGTTCATGCTCGGTTAATTCTTTGTACCATTCAAGAAGCTGACCCTTGCTACCGATTTTAAAGGGTAAAAGACGGG
>CAZCQI010000073.1:0-8750 GCA_964500795.1 uncultured Eubacteriales bacterium | reverse complement strand
GTAAAACGGCTTTTGCGTTTTTAATATCTTCGTCGGTTTCTCCGAGAATTTCAGCAGCTTTTATTGTATTACCCAAAACCTCCTTAACCAATGTCATTGTCATTGTTGTAGTTTCGCTGACACTCATTGCCACACCGTCAATAAGAAACTCATTTTCGGGAGAGGTGGAGGGAGCCATAATAAGGTAACCGTCTTTATCCTCAACAAGCATATCAAGAATAAACTGAGAGCATTTCTTCAATATGGGATATGCCGTTTCTTTTAAGTAGTTCTTGTCGTTTGTATATAAATAGTGGTTATATACGTGCTGGCAAAACCAAGCACCCGACATGGGCCAGAAGCCCCATTGAGCATCTCCTCTTGCAGGGTCACTGAAACGCCAGATATCAACATTATGATGAGCGCAGAAGCCGCGAGCATTGTAGATATGTTTGGCAGTTTTCTCTCCTTTAACGGACAGATCCTTTGCCAACTGAATTATCGGCTGATTAAATTCATAAAGGTTGCAGGGGAGAACGGGCCAATAATTCATTTCAGTGTTAATGTTAACGGTATAGTTGGAGCTCCACGGCGGACTTAATTTATCATTCCAGATTCCCTGCAAGGTTGTTGCCTGACTGCCGGGACGTGAGCCGGAAATAACAAGATATCTGCCGAAATTAAACATTAAAGTATAAAGAGCAATATCTGCTTCGCCTTTATTGTGGTTGATAAGACGTTTATCGGTGGGAACATCACCCTTATTATCAGTTCCTAAATCAAGTGTAACTCTGTTGAAATAGCTTGAGAAATCTTTAATATGAGCCTTTTCAAGAGTTGAATAGGGGAGAGAAGAAACATTTTCCAAACGCTCAAGGCAAGCGTTTTTATATTCCTTACCTTCAAGAACAGGGTGCTTATCGAATCCGTTAAAGGAGTTTTCGGTGCAGAAAATAATAGTTGCTTCTGATGCGTCTGAGACTGATATTCCTTTTTCGTTACAATTAACCGCGCCGTCTGTTTTAACTTTTATAGCACAACGGAAATGCATACCTTGATTTTTCTCATCCTCGGCATACATCGGTTCATCTTTAAACGGTGCTACCTCGCGATTAGCAGGGGAATTTGATGGGCAAATGCCGTCTAAAATCAGTACATCATTTTCAGAGTAAACATTGCCTTTCAGTTTTGTTTTCAGAGTCACGGTAAAATTTACCGTTCCTTTTTTATCGGAAATAATTCTGTCAATATATGCGTTGTGAGGCGCAGAAACAAATGATGTTCTCTTAAAGTTCCCACAGCCACGGCTGTATTCAACGGTATTTATTCCGTTTTCAAGATCGAGAAATCTCTTGTAATTTTTACGCGGTAATAAAGCTTTGTATGCTATTTTTATATCACAAAGGGGCATATACGCCTGTGAACAGTTAGCGAGGATATTTTCTTCAATAATATCCTGTCCTTTGCGGTATTCACCATTGAGCACCAATTCGCGCGCCTTTAAAAAGCTCTCGTAAGCATTGTCTTTAAGAACAGTTTCTCTCGGAAAACCGGTCCAAAGTGTGTCAGAGTTCATTGAAACCGTTTCTTTATCTGTTCTGCCGTAAACCATAGCCCCGAGAAAACCGTTTCCTAACGGAAGCGCCTGAAGCCAGCTTTTGGCAGCAGATTTATAAAACAGTGTTTTTGAATCATTTGCCATAGATTTACACCCCCTGAAATTATTGATTTAATTTTACAGTATCACAATTACAAAATCAATACATTTTCTTTATTATTTACTGTTGTAAATTTACTTTTGTTATGTTATAGTTAAATATATAAAAAGATATGAGGTGCCAATATGAAGACAGTTAACTCCAAAATTGATGTTTCTAAGCTTGATTTTGACAAGACAGTTAAATATATGGTAAATAAGATTACATATATTTGCAATAACATAGGTCCGCGCGCTCCGGGAAGCCCCGAAGAGTTAAAGGCCCAGGAATATATGGCAAAAGAGCTTAACAAATGGTCGGATAAAGTTAAAATAGAAGACTTTACTGTTCACAGACAGGCTTTTATGGGCTTTATTCCTTTTACGGTGGCTATGGCTATTCTCGCTACAATTTTTTATTTTACATATCCTCTTGTGAGCTTTATTCTCACAATTTTAGGTTTTATACCGTTGGTGCTTGAGTTTTTAATGTATAAGCAATTTATTGACCCGCTCTTTATCGGTCACCCCTCTCATAATGTTATTGCCACAAGGAAGTCTGCAGGTGAAACGAAAAAACGAATAATACTTGTCGGTCATTCCGATTCACAGTACGAATGGACACTTAACTACAAGCTTGGCGGAACAGGTATGAAGCTTTTTCTTATTCCTGCCGTTGTGGGTTTGATTATATGTTGTATTGCAAGCCTGATCAAAGCTATTGTTATTGATTTTAAAGGGATAGATATTGCAGGTGTAAATACATTTTTCCTTGTTGTGGGTATTTTCCTTTGCGTATTTATTG
Source organism: uncultured Eubacteriales bacterium (assembly GCA_964500795.1). Classification (GTDB taxonomy): domain Bacteria; phylum Bacillota; class Clostridia; order Oscillospirales; family Acutalibacteraceae; genus DTU089. Next base: position 6,270 of record CAZCQI010000073.1, on the reverse strand, counting down.
TTCCATACATTGGATTTCTTTTCTTCCAAAGTTATACAAAGAGTGTTCCCGGAGCAAACGATAACCTTTCAGGCTGTCTTACGGTTATGTCTGTTCTCAAACATATGGAAGAAGCAGATGTTCGTTTTGAAAATACCGAGGTTCAGGTTCTCCTCACCGGTTCCGAAGAAGCCGGTCTCAGAGGGGCTAAGGCTTATGCTAAAGCCCACGAAAAGGAACTTAAAGAGATTGAAACCGTTGTTGTAGCCTGCGACACTATGCGTGATCTCAAAGATATGGCTGTTTATGACAGAGATTTAAGCGGTACTCTCAAGCACGATTTGCAGGCAAAACAGCTTGTTAAGAAGGCTGCGCTTAACTGCGGTCACGATATTCCGTATTCTTCAATTTATCTCGGTGCTTGTGATGCTGCGGCGTTTACTCAGAAAAAAATCAAGGCAACGGGATTTGCGGCTATGGATCCCACTCCTCCGAGATACTACCACACAAGGCTTGATACACCTGATTTACTTGTACCGGAGGCACTCAAGACAGGTGCCGAGGTGCTCCTTGAAACTGTTTTTCTCTATGATAATGAGGGCTTGCAATAATTCTTGTTTGTCCATTCTGTGAACATACATAATTAGGAGTTCAACTAATGAATTATATCATTTTAGATCTCGAGTGGAATAATACCTATTGTAAAAAGAAAAAAGGTTTTATGAATGAAATCATCGAGATCGGTGCTGTTAAATTAAACAGTAAGCTTGAAACTGTTGATACTTACTCTGTTTTTATTAAGGCTCAGTTGGGTAAAAAACTTCATACCCGTGTTAAAGAGCTTACTAATATAACCAATGATGATATTAGCCACGGTACCCCTTTTTCTCAGGCAATGGCTAATTTCCGTAAATGGGTTTCCAATGAAGAAAATATCATTTTGACATGGGGCGACACTGATATCAGAGTACTTATCGAAAATTTCAGATACTTCAACGGCATTACTTTTATTCCGTTTTTAAGCAACTATGTTAATCTTCAGAAGTATGCTCAGGCTTTTATGAATATTTCAAAAGCGAATCAGATCGGTTTGTCTGCTGCCGCCGAAAAATTAGGTATCAGTGCAGAAAAATATTCATTACACAGAGCCCTCGATGACAGTATGCTTACCGCTGATTTATTTAAAAAAATCTATAATCAGCATATGCTGTCATCATACACCTTGGTTTGTGATACTTCATTCTATTCAAAAATAACATTTAAACCTAAGCCTATTACGGATATTAACAGTCCCCTTATTGATAAAACAAAAATGCGTTGCTATTGTGATATATGCGGTACTGCTTGTGAGCGCGTTTCCGATTGGCGATTGATGAATCAGTCTTTCAGGGCAATATTTTACTGTAAAAAATGTAAAAGAAAAATCAGATTCACAATCCGTTTCAAGGAATATTATGACAGAGTTGACATTAAAACATCTTCTGTTCCGTTTATTGAAAAGAAAGAAATTAAAAGTGTTGTTGCTGTCGAAACAGGCAACAGTTCATCTGCCCAAACCGATACGGAGGAAAATATATGAGCTATCCAATTAAATTACAGCCGGTTTTTAAAGAAATTGTATGGGGCGGTAACCGTCTCAAAAACGATTACGGTTTTAAATCAGATTTGAAAAATATTGCAGAAGCCTGGATGCTTTGCGCGCGTAATGATGGCGATAATGTAGTTGTTAACGGAGTGTTTGAGGGTAAATCTTTTACCGAGTTGGTTAAAGAAAACCCCGATATGCTCGGTACTAAAGGTGCAAAATATGAAGAATTTCCCTTACTTATAAAATTTATTGATGCAAAATCAGATTTATCTGTTCAGGTCCATCCCGATGATGCGTATGCAAAAGAGCATGAAAACAGCTACGGAAAAACTGAGGCGTGGTACATCCTCGATTGTGATGAGGGAGCTCAGCTCATTTATGGCTTTAATAAGGAGCTTACCCGAGAGGAGTTCAAACAATCAATTGAAGATAATACCTTTCTTGATTACGTTAACAAGGTTACCGTAAAAAAAGGTGACGTGTTCTTTATAAATGCAGGAACTCTTCACGCAATCGGCGGCGGTATCCTTCTCGCTGAGGTTCAGCAAAACTGCAATACAACATACCGAGTTTATGATTACGGCAGACTTGTTGACGGTAAGCCGCGCGAGCTTCATATTGAAAAAGCACTTGATGTTACCGATACTGTTCCTCCTGTGCGTTCCGGAAAACCCGACGGAGAAAAGCTTTCGAAAGACGGTGCTGTTTCTCAGGAGCTCTGCTCTTGTGAATTCTTTAAGATGAAAACATTAAATGTTTACGGTGATTATACTTTCTCGGTAAATGACGAAAGCTTTGTGTCTCTTCTTATAACCGGCGGTAACGGTTCGGTGACCGTTGCCGGAGCAGTTGAAAAAGTCAACTCCGGTGACAGTATTTTTGTTCCTGCAAATTCCGGTGAAGTTGTTTTATCGGGAAAGCTTGAAGTTTTGGTTAGTACTCTGTAAGGTGAAGCTATATGTCTCTTTTGACTGCGCAAAACTTAACATTCGGTTTTCTTGACGGCGTCTTGTTTAAAGGCGCCGCTTTTAAAGTTGAAGAAACCGACAGAATCGGGCTCATCGGTGCGAACGGAACAGGTAAAACCTCTTTATTCCGTTTAATAACGGGCAGATATTCTCCCGTTGAGGGTGGCATAGTGCGAGGTAAGGATGTTCGTATAGGGTATATGGAGCAGTACCTTGAATGTGATGATAATCAAACTCTCTATAATGAAGCTCTCACTGTTTTTTCTGATGTTGCACTTATGGAAGAAGAGCTTGAAGAAATAAATGAAAAGCTTGTTTCGGACAGCAGTATTGAGTTAATTGAAAAACAAATTAAATTAACGGAAGAAATTGAACGTCGCGCCGGACTCGTTTATAAAGCAAAAACAAAATCGGCACTCTTGGGTCTCGGATTCACTGAAAGCGACCTTTCTTTAAAAGTCAGTTCCTTAAGCGGCGGTCAGCGTTCAAAGCTTTCTCTTTGTAAATTGCTACTGTCAAATGCAAATCTTTTGTTGCTGGACGAGCCAACAAATAATCTTGATATAGATGCAGTTACCTGGCTTGAAGATTTCCTGGTGAAATATAAAGGTGCTCTTATTGTTGTATCTCACGACCGTTATTTTCTTGATAAGGTTACCACATCTACTATGGAAATTGCTCACGGAAAACTGTCTCACACAACGGGTAATTATACTGTTTTTCAAAAACTCAAGGAAGAAAGAGAATTAACCATAGAAAGAGAATATAATAAAACCGTTACCGAAATTAAACGTATTGAAGGAATAATAGAGCAGCAAAAGCGCTTCAATCAGGAGAGAAACTATATAACAATTGCAAGTAAGGAAAAGCAGATTGAGCGACTTAAAGAAACACTTGTTGTACCCGATAAAGCTCTTAAAAGTGTCAATTTCAGTTTTAAGACCGATATCCGAAGCGGTGATGATGTGTTGACTGCTTTGAGTGTGTCTAAATCTTTTCCGGGAAAACCGCTCTTTAAAGCTTTATCCTTGGATATCCATAGAGGAGACCGTGTGTTTTTGCTGGGACCTAACGGTTGCGGTAAATCAACTTTTCTTAAAATACTTAATAAAGAAGCTTCTGCGGACAGCGGAATAATTCGTTTCGGAAGTAATGTTAAAATAGGATATTTCGACCAAAACATAGATAAACTTCATTCTGATAAAACAGTGCTTGATGAAGTTTGGGATATGTACCGCTTTATGACTGAAACTGAAATCAGAAGCGCGCTTGCAATGTTTTTGTTCCGCGGTGAAGATGTATTTAAAAAGGTTGCAAATCTCAGCGGCGGTGAAAAAGCCAAAATTTCTTTACTTAAAATAATGCTTTCTAAGCCTAATTTCCTTATTCTTGACGAGCCTACAAACCATCTTGACATTATTTCAAGAGAAGTTCTGGAAAATGCTCTCAGTGACTTTGACGGCACCTTGCTTGCTGTTTCTCATGACCGATATTTTATAAATAAGCTTGCTACCAAGACAGCTTATCTTACTCACGACGGTGCAGTTAATATTGACGGTAACTATGACACTTACCTGAATTACAGAGCCGAAAAAGCCTCCGAAACGCCTAAGAAATCTACCGAAAAACCTGTTATAAACGAATACAAGCTGAAGAAAGAAAAAGCAAGTAACGAGCGAAAGCGTAAAACACGTCTTTTGAAAGCGGAAAATCAAATCACAGAAGAGGAAAAGAAAATCGCCGAACTTGAGGAAAAGCTTGCTTCGCCCGAAGCTTCTGCTGATTACGAGAAGCTTGTTGAATATTCCAATGAACTTGAAAAAGTACGCAATTTACTTGAAGAGCTTTACATAGAATGGGAAGAACTGCAAACTGAAGAATAATTTATTTGTCACCTGCATATATATTTGCAGGTGATTTTTTATGGAAAAAAAGAAAAAGGACTATCTTATTAAAACTCTCGGTATGCAAACGCTTATTTGCCTGATATTGTTTGGAATTTTATTTGGATTGAAGGCAAGTAACAACCCTCTTTTTGATGAAGTAAAAAATATGTTTTCTCAAAAGCTTGAAGAACAGTTTACTGTTGAAGAAATTCAGGATGTTTTCGTATACTCCGAAGAAGAGTCAACCGAAGCTAATAATAAAGAAAAACAAACAGAAAAATCCCAAGAAGATACGAGCGAGTATATACCTTTTGAAGAACCCTCTCTTAATGCTGAAATTGTTGCAGAGGGGGGAGTTGATATAAGTATTTCATCAAAAGATGAAGTACCTGAAAACATTTCAACCTCCTCATATGTTATCAACAAAAAAGCGATTATTCCGGTAAACGGAAAGGTAACCTCTGAATTCGGAGCAAGAATACACCCCATAAGTAAAGAACTTAGTTATCACTCGGGTGTCGATATAGCCGCCGATTCGGGAACCCCGATATATGCCGCATTTGACGGTAAGGTAATAACCGCCGCATACGATCAATGGAACGGCAACTACTTGAAACTGCAACACGAAAACGGTATTCTGACCGTTTACTGTCATTGTGAAAAACTAAATGTTGAAGAAGGGCAAATTATAAGAGCGGGGGAGATTATCGGATATGTGGGCTCAACGGGTAGCTCTACGGGTCCGCATTTGCACTTTGAATTGCGTATCAACGATATTTCATACGATCCTCAAATTGCACTCGGTGAGGCAATAAATGCATTTTAAAATTAAAAATACCGACTTCAAAATCAGCTTTACGTTTGTCGCGCTGATTTTAATATTTACGGCGTGTGATAAAATATATATTTTTTTACCCGTAATTTTATTTTCTTTATTTCATGAAAGTGTTCATTTGCTGTTCCTTTGCGTGTTTTGCAGTCCACCGAAAAAAATCACCTTATCACTTTTCGGTGCAGATATGCAACGCAGGGAAAATTCATCAGCTTCTTTAGCTCAGGAATTTATTATCAATATAAGTGCTCCTCTTGCAAACATAATTTTAGGCATATTGTTTGCGATAATTTCAAAACAAACCAAATTAGAGCTTTCTGAATTTTCGCAGATGAATTTTGTTTTAGGAATATTTAATTTACTGCCTTTTTACAATTTAGACGGCGGCAATGCTTTAAAAAACATACTTTTGATGAAAATAGGGGAGGATACTTCCGAAAAAATACTTACCGTTAGTTCTGTAATAGTTACGGTATTATTTTCGATTCTTTCCGTTTATGTGTTTTTTTATGAACAGCAAAACTATATGTTACTGATTTTAAGCGGTTATTTTACAGCAATGATAATATTTAAAAAATAGCTCCTACACTTGATTATTCGGCTGATTTATTGTAAAATGCTTGTATAATCTTATGTGGAGCTGAACTTATGTTAAAGGAAAAAATCGAAAGTATTCTACCGCTTGTTCAAAAGCCTGCAAGGTATACGGGCGGTGAGCTTAATTCGGTTGTAAAAAATGCAGATGAAACGGATATTCGGTTTGCCTTTTGCTTTCCGGATACTTATGAAATCGGTATGTCCCATTTGGGAATAAAAATACTTTACAGCCTTATAAATTCGCGTGATAATTATTGGTGTGAGAGAGTTTTTGCACCTGACACCGATATGGAAAAAATAATGAGGGAAAGAGATATTCCTCTTTACGGTCTTTAGAGCGGTTATCCGCTTTTTGAATTCGTTGTTGTGGGTTTTACTCTTCAATATTAGCTTTCTTATACTAACGTTCTGAATATGCTG
>CAZCQI010000072.1:0-8753 GCA_964500795.1 uncultured Eubacteriales bacterium | reverse complement strand
GGGCGAAAGGCTCGCCTTTCTTTCTGCCGTCGGGGGTAGCACCTGTATTTTTACCGTAAACAACGTTTGAAGTTATGGTAAGAATTGATGTTGTAGGTATACCCTCGCGGTAGGTGTGGTTTTTCTTTATGTGGGTCATAAAGCGGTGTACGATATCGTAAGCGATGGAATCAACGCGGTTATCGTCATTGCCGTATTTGGGGAAATCGCCTTCAACCTCGTAGTCAACAACAAGGCCGCTTTCATCACGGATAGTTCTGACTTTTGCATATTTGATGGCTGAAAGGGAGTCCGCAACAACGGAAAGACCTGCAATACCTGTTGCAAACCAACGGGTGACTTTCTTATCGTGAAGAGCCATCTGAAGCTTTTCATAGCAATATTTATCGTGCATATAATGGATGATGTTGAGTGTGTTTACATAGACACCTGCAAGCCACTCCATCATATCATCATACTTTTTCATAACCTCATCATAGTCAAGGTATTCACTTGTAATGGGGCGATATTCGGGGGCTACCTGTTTGCCTGAAATTTCATCAACACCGCCGTTTATTGCGTAAAGAAGGCATTTTGCAAGGTTTGCTCTTGCGCCGAAGAACTGCATCTCTTTACCGACTACCATTGAAGAAACACAGCAGGCAATAGCGTAGTCGTCACCGTGGTGGAATCTCATAAGGTCGTCGTTCTCGTACTGAACGGAAGAGGTCTCAATGGAAATCTTCGCGCAGAAACGCTTGAAATTCTCGGGAAGCTTTGTTGACCAAAGAACCGTAAGGTTGGGTTCGGGTGCGGCACCCAGGTTTTCAAGAGTATGAAGATAACGGTAGCTCATTTTCGTTATCATATGTCTGCCGTCGATTGCAACACCGCCGATAGATTCGGTTACCCATTGAGGGTCGCCTGAAAAAAGTGAGTTGTATTCGGGTGTACGTGCAAATTTTATAAGACGAAGCTTCATAATGAAATGATCGATCATTTCCTGAAGCTCTTCTTCAGTGTAAATACCGTTTTTAAGGTCTCTTTCGGAGTAGATGTCAAGGAAGGTTGAGGTTCTGCCAAGGGACATTGCTGCACCGTTTTGCTCCTTAACGGCGGCGAGGTAACCGAAATAAAGCCATTGTATAGCTTCCTTTGTGTCTTGTGCGGGCATTGATATATCATAGCCGTAGCTTGCCGCCATCTTTTTAAGGTCTTCGAGGGCGCGAATTTGCTCCGAGAGCTCCTCGCGCTCCTGAATAATATTATAGTACATAGCTGAACGGGTGGTTTCCTTCTGCTCTAACTTATCCTCAATGAGTCTGTCAACGCCGTAAAGAGCAATTCTTCTGTAGTCACCTATAATTCTGCCTCTGCCGTATGCATCGGGGAGACCTGTAATAATGTGGCTTGAACGGCAGGCTCTCATTTCGGGAGTGTATGCATCAAAAACACCTGCATTATGAGTTTTTCTGTGAACTGTAAAAAACTTTTTTATCTCGGGGTCAATCTCATAGCCGTTATCCTTGCAAGCCTTTTCAGCCATACGGATTCCGCCGTAGGGCATAAGTGCACGCTTAAAGGGCTTGTCCGTTTGCAAGCCTACGATTTTTTCCTTATCTTTATTAAGGTATCCCGGTGCGTGGGAGGTGATGGTGGATATTATCTTTGTATCCATATCAAGCACTCCGCCTGCTTCACGCTCTTGCTTCGAAAGCTCAAGCACCTGTTCCCATAAATCCAAAGTATCGGCGGTGGGACCTGCGAGAAAACTTTCGCCACCGTCGTAGGGAGTGAAGTTATGTTTAATAAAGCTTCTTACGTTTATTTCCTTATGCCAGGTTCCTTCCTCGAAACCTTTCCAAGCTTCAAAAGTCATAGTTGTTTATCCCCTTTAATAGAAAGTCATACATATTATACTACATAGTTGGTTGTGCGGTCAATGATTTGTGAAGTAAAATAAAGGCTTCTTAACCAACAAAATTTTGGTTACACACAACAAAAGTATTTTGGTGATCTGAAGATGCGTCAGTGTTTTAAAATATTATTTACTCCTGAATGAAGAAAATAATCGAATAAACCCGGGTAAATTTTACCGATCAGATATTTAACTTCATTTAAAGGTAGAGATTTACCCGCTGATGTAACAGAACTTTTTTGTTGTTGAAAAAAAGAAAGCTTTGGAGTATTATGGTTTGAAGAGGTGAAAGCTATGAAAAAAAAGATAATTATAATTTCCGTTACAGGGCTTGTGTGCGCGGCGGCAATTTCATTGGGAGTGTACCTTGACGGTGTAAACGAACTGAAAAAATTAAAAAATAAACAGCTTGATTTACCTGACGGATTTACATATACCGCACATACAGGTTGCGTTAATACTGAGGATAATTCACTTGAAGCTATTGAGGCGGGAGTAAAACACGGTGCTCAGATTGTGGAGTTTGATGTTAATTTTACTGAAGACGGTACTCCTGTTTTATCTCACGATACTCCCCAAGGCGGTGAGGTAACTCTTGATGAAGCCTTCGGTAAGGTTGCTTCTTATGAAAATTTAATGGTGAATGTTGATTTGAAAAGTTCAGATAACCTTCCTGCCGTTGTTGCATCCGCTGAAAAATACGGAATTAAAGACAGAATATTCTTTACGGGAGTGGAGCTTTCGGCGGTTGAAGCCGTGAAATCTGCCTGCCCGGGTATTGATTATTATCTTAATTTTAACGTGGAAAAAGAAAGTAAGCAAACAGCAGAATACCTTGACGGACTTGTTGAAGGTGTAAAGGGCTGCGGTGCGGTAGGAATAAATTTTAATAAGGATAATGCAACAAAGGAGCTTGTTGATAAATTCCACGAAAACGGGCTTCTTGTTTCAATCTGGACTGTCAACAACGAAAAAGAGATGTACGAGATTTTGCATCTTTCGCCGGACAATATAACTACAAGAAATCCTGATAAAATGAAAGAAATTCTTGAAAATTGATAAGAAGCCTATACAAATTTCAAGCGGAATTTGCATAGGCTTTTTTTCTTCTGTTTTTACTTGTATTTTTTTTAGAAATATGCAATAATATAGAAATAATTTATAAAATCTGTTGCACCCGTGTGCATCGGGCTTGTTTTCATAGCTTCAATTCTTGATGCTTTGAAAATATTATGAAAATTCCAGGCGTACGAAGGAGTGGTTATAAAATGAATGCAATCATAACTGTTGTAGGCAAAGATAAGGTGGGCATTATTGCAGGCGTTTGCGTTGCTCTTGAAAAAATAAATGTTAACGTTCTTGATATCAGCCAGACTGTTCTTCAGAACATGTTTACAATGAATATGCTTGTTGATATTAAAAACGCAAATGTTGATTATGCTCAAATCGTAGAAGATCTTGATAAAGAGGGCGAACGCTTAGGCGTAAGCATCCGTATTCAGCGCGAAGAAATTTTTGACGCAATGCACAGAATCTGAGGTGGATTATGCTCAATCAGCACGAAATTATTGAAACCCTTAATATGATAGATAATCAGCATCTTGATATCCGCACCATAACTATGGGTATATCTTTGCGCTCCTGCGCTCATCCCGATCCCAAGGTATGCGCTCAGAAGATGTATGATAAAATAACGAAATATGCAGAAAGCCTTGTTAAAACAGGCGAGGATATTGAGAGGGAAATGGGTATTCCCATCATCAATAAGCGTATCTCGGTTACTCCTGTTGCCATAGCTGCCGAAAGCTGTGAAACGGAGGATTATACGATTTTTGCAAAGGCTTTGGATAACGCCGCAAAGGAATGCGGTGTTAACTTCATAGGCGGCTTTTCTGCCCTTGTGCAAAAAGGCTTCACTATCGGCGACAGACGTCTTATAAACTCTATCCCGGAGGCTCTTGCGGTTACCGATTATGTTTGTTCTTCCGTTAACGTTGGCTCAACAAAGGCGGGCATCAATATGGATGCCGTAGGGCTTATGGGAAAAATTATCAAAAAAACCGCCGACAGAACTAAGGACAGAGACGGTTTCGGTTGTGCAAAGCTTGTCGTTTTTTGCAACGCGGTTGAAGATAATCCGTTTATGGCAGGTGCTTTCCACGGTGTAGGCGAGCCGGAATGTGCAATAAACGTAGGTGTTTCGGGTCCCGGTGTTGTGTATAACGCCTTGAAGCAGATAAAGGGTGAGCCTTTTGATGTGGTTGCGGAAACAATAAAGAAAACTGCTTTTAAAATAACAAGAATGGGTCAGCTTATTGCCTGCGAAGCATCAAAACGGTTGGGTGCCGAATTCGGTATAGTAGATTTAAGCCTTGCACCCACTCCTGCAGTAGGTGACTCAGTAGCAAGAATTCTTGAAGAAATGGGTGTTGAGGTCTGCGGAACTCACGGAACTACCGCCGCTCTCGCACTACTCAATGATGCCGTTAAAAAAGGCGGTGTTATGGCATCGTCAAGCGTAGGCGGTCTTTCCGGTGCATTTATTCCCGTTTCCGAGGATGAGGGTATGATAGCCGCGGCTGAAAAAGGCGTGCTTACTCTTGATAAATTAGAGGCTATGACCTGCGTTTGCTCGGTGGGTCTTGATATGATAGCAGTGCCCGGTGATACTTCTGCGGAAACTGTTTCTGCGATTATTGCCGATGAAGCAGCTATCGGTATGATAAACAACAAAACCACCGCCGTCAGAATTATTCCCGCACCCGGTAAAAAAGTGGGAGACTCCATTGAGATGGGAGGCCTTTTGGGAACGGCACCCGTTATGCCGGTACATAACGAAGGCAGTGTGAGTTTTATAAACAGAGGCGGCAGGATTCCTGCTCCTCTTAATAGCTTGAGAAACTAAAGGAAGTGTCTGGAATGAAATTTTTGAATGAGCATTTCAAAGAGGTTGAGAAAATTCTCGGTTTTCCGAAGGAAGCGACAGAGCTCTTTGAGCAAACAATGGCAAGAATTGAAAAGAGCAAGGGCTTTTCAAAGAAATTTGACTCTATTTATAATGAGTATATGTTTCCCGAAGCTCATGATTTCGGAAAATGTATGGATAAGCTTGACCGCCTTGCAATCTGCCGCGGTGTAAATAAATACACCCTTCAGATGGTATTCCTCCTTGCGGCAAGTGAAAGGATGCACGAGCTTTATAAGGAAAGGGGCTTGAGCGAAGAGCTTTTCCGCGATACCATTATGGACCTTCGCTATAAATACGATGAGTGTGTGGATTGCAAAGAAGCGCACGGTACATTTGTCGGCTCTTGGGATACAGGGTTTTACAATCTCACCCGTTTTAAATTGGGCAGATATCAGTACGATATGTCAACCTTCCCTAAAGATGATTATGTTTCTTCCGCAGGCGTGAAGATTAAAAAGGGCGAGAAGGTGCTCGGTTTCCACATCCCATCTTCCGGCGTGTCTCTTACAGACGATGTCCGTCTTGATTCCTTTAAAAAGGCTTATGAATTTTTCCCCGAGTATCGTCGTGAGGACGGCAATATAATTTTCGTTTGCGGCTCCTGGCTCCTTTATGAAGGTCACAGGGAATTCCTTCCCGAAAAATCAAACATCCTCAAATTTATGGATGACTTTGAAATCATCGAAAGCAAGGAAAAGGATAAATTCAACGATGCTTGGCGTGTGTTCGGAAAGTACGGCTATGAATCACCTAAGAAATGGCCTGAGGATACATCTCTCAGAAGAGCATATAAAGAAAGAGTTCTCAGCGGAAAGAAAACAGGCGACGGCTTCGGCGTTATCGTTTTTGACGGTGAGAAGATCGTAAAATAAATACATAAAAATTGCTGTAAAAAAACGTTCGTTTTTTACAGCAATTTTTTATACACATTTAACATTGTAAGCAATATCTTAAATCTAACGATCGGGATTAGCGGAATTGTTAATTCTTGCACTTACAGTGTTAATTCTCAAGGGCAGGTGCAAATAATAAACATAAAAACACCCGTGTAGGTGCAAATAACTTTCGAAACAACTTGAAAATTGGTGCAATTTATGATATGATAAATTCATCAAATGCTCGGAGGTTCATCTATGGAACGAATTGCTTTGCAAAAACTGATAGATTGGAATAACAATAAACGCAAAAAGCCCCTGATCGTGTGCGGTGCAAGACAGGTTGGTAAAACCTATCTTGTTCAAGAAATTTTTGCGAAAACTTACTATAAAGATAATTACATCTATGTGGACTGCAAAAAAGAAGATGAGATCCGTGAGTTTTGCATGGGGACCGCTAACGCAGAAAAAATTATAGAATATATTTCCTTGTCAAAAGGTAAACAAATCACCGAAAAAACCTTGCTGATTTTTGATGAAGTGCAGGAATGCCCCAACATCATTTCTTCGCTGAAATATTTCTGTCAGGACTTCCGTGAGATTCCCGTGATCGCTACCGGTTCAATGGTGCGTATAAAGCTCCAAAGAGAAACGCATAAAAGAGGCTCAAAGGACAACGATAAATTCCTTTTCCCCGTAGGAAAGATAAGTCAGATGACGGTTTATCCGATGACCTTTGACGAATTTCTGATGAACAGCAATAAGATGCTTTATAATGCCGTTAAAAAGGCTTATGACAGCAAGCAGCCTCTTGACAGTAAGATTCACGAGTTGGCAATGGATCAGGTGTATAAATATCTGCTTGTGGGCGGTATGCCCGAAGCGGTGGAAACCTATATTGACGGCGATAATCTTTTTGAATCGAGAGAGCTCCTCAAGGTTTTGTACGACAACTATCTTTCCGATATGGAATTGTATCAGGCGAGTCAGGAAGCCGTTTTGCGTTCCCGTGTCTTGTTCCAAAACATCTATAGAGAACTCAATAAAGAGTCTAAGAACTTTTCCCCGGGACTTATCGAGGAAAAGAGCAAAACAAGAGATTTTGCCACCTCGATTCAGTGGCTCACGATGGCACACGTGGTTAATCAGTCTTTTCAGTTGAAAGAGCATATTACAATGCCGCTTATGCCGGACAACGAAAGTAATTTCCGTTTGTTCCTTGGTGATATCGGTATGTTCTCACACCAAAGCGGAATTAACGCAGCTTCGTTTATATCAAGTGAAAGAGAGAACACCTTGTCAGGCATCTTTTTTGAGAACTTTGTAGCAAATGAGTTGATTGCTAAAGAACATAAGCTGTTCTATTGGCGTGGAAAATCATCTGCCGAGCTTGAGTTTATTATTGAGTCGGATAACAAGCTGTACCCAATCGATGTCAAAAAAGGCAGAGGCACACTTAACTCTCTTGAAAAGTTCTCAAACCACAACAAATTCGAGTATGCCATTAAGGTTTCTAAAAATAATTACGGCTATAATCCTGAGCAAAAGTTGCTTACGATACCGTTTTACTTTATCCCGTTTGTAGCAAAAGACCTTGCAGACGGAACAATGAAAATCTAATACTTATTCAGCCGTGGTTTTGAGGCAGCGGCTTTTTTTACAGCACATTGAACATTGTAAGCAGTATCTCAAATCTTCTTGCGTAGCCTTCAGCGGAAACGGGGGTTTGGTATTTTATTTCAATACATCCGCCCTTGCCGTCGTCAACGCAGTAAACGGTGGTTATTATATCATCGTCTTTATCGCCCGTTTGCGAACGGTAGCCGCTGTTGATATTTTCGATATTCAGAGTTGCTGAATCACCCATGCTTGCGTAGCTGTCAAGAAGCTCGTCGCAGTGCTCACTGTAATCCTTTTTCAAGGGCGTAACGGTCATAGTGACCTTGCTGTTTTCTTTTGCCACAAGTGTGGTAACACCTTTTTCAACGGTATAATCAAAGGTTTTAAAATCTATAAATATATTATAGTTTTTATAAGGATCCGTTGTGGGCTCCGTGGGTGTGGGTATAGAGACTGCCGTGGAGCGTTCTTCGGAGTTTTCGGCAGAAGCTTCAACGGCAGTTGTCTGCACTTCGTCTGTAGTAACGGGAGAGGTTGAGGTGATTTCCGAGGTCTCTCCGGATTTCAGGAGTTTTTTACCCACGGGTGTGAGCGCAAGGGTAATAACTGCAGAAATTATCGCAATGCAAGCAAAAACCGTTTGCAGGATACGCCTTGTTTTATCGTTCATAACAGGGTACCGGAATTAAGCCTTGTCCTTGGAACCGAAAAGCTCGATTTTTTCGCGAACGGTTTCTTTGATAGCTTCGCAGCCGGGTGCGAGAAGCTTTCTGGGATCGAAGCCCTTGCCCTGAAGATCCTTGCCTGCTTCAATATACTTTCTTGTAGCATCCTGGAATGCAAGCTGACATTCTGTGTTAACATTAATTTTGGAAACGCCGAGAGAAATAGCCTTTTTAATCATATCGGCAGGGATGCCTGTGCCGCCGTGAAGAACGAGGGGCATTGCACCTGTTTTCTCCTGAACTGCTGCAAGAGTATCAAATGAAAGACCTGCCCAATTTTCGGGGTATTTGCCGTGGATGTTGCCGATACCTGCCGCGAGCATTGTAACGCCGAGGTCTGCAATCATTTTGCACTCATCGGGATCAGCACATTCGCCTGCGCCGATAACGCCGTCCTCTTCGCCGCCGATAGAACCGACCTCTGCTTCGATGGAAAGACCTTTCTCTTCGCAGATTGCAACGAGTTCTTTTGTTTTTGCAATATTTTCATCAATGGGGTAGTGAGAACCGTCAAACATAATTGAGGAGAAGCCGGCTTCAATACAAGCCTTTGCACCCTCGTATGAGCCGTGGTCAAGGTGAAGAGCAACGGGAACGGTGATGCCCAGTTCATTAATCATACCGTTAACCATACCTACAACGGTTGTTTAACCGCACATATATTTGCC
>CAZCQI010000071.1:0-9139 GCA_964500795.1 uncultured Eubacteriales bacterium | reverse complement strand
TGCCTAAGGCTGTTCCTATACCAATATACTTTCTTCTGTGGTACGGTCTGAGACCACGCCTTACGGGATGATTTCCTTTTTTTAGCTTTGTTTTTTAGAAAAAACACTGTAGGGGAGGGTCTTGACCCTCCCGCAAGTTGTTGCCCTCAGTAAGTAAATCAAGGACGAAACAACGGTACGGTCAAGACCGTACCCTACAGGTGTGGTTCGCCGCCAGCAAATCAAACAGGTGTGGTTCGCCGTCACTAAATCAAACTGCAATATAAATTTGCCGACCGCAGGTCCCGATAATTCTCCATTCTCCATTCTCAACTCTCCATTCTCAACTCTCCATTCTCAATTATAATTCCTCACTTATATACTATGTTTCGCGCGTGCGCGTAACTATATAATAAAAAATTGCGTTTTTTTTCCAAAACCTATTGACAAGCCGCCTGATATGTTGTATTATTGTCTCGACCATAAGGTTGGGGCAGTGGGGGTATTTTGCCCTCACGTATGAAAAGTCGTTTTTTAAAAAAAGTCTTTTCAGCGTAGAGGTTCAACCGTTGAGAAGTGAATTTTCGGCGGTTCGGTCAGTACCTCTCCTGCTTTATAAAGTGTGTGGGCGCTAAGTGCACAAAGCGGTGCTGCAGGGTGCAGCAGCGGTCTGTGTGCAAAGTGCTTGGATGAGATGTCGGCTGTGAGTTTTTTTCACTCCTCACTCCTCACCCCTCACTCCTCACTGTGCTACGCTCACCGCTATGCGCTCTGAGCAATTCGGCGCTGTGCACTTTGTATCGGGCCCACGGTCAATTTGTAAGCCATTTCGCCTTTTGGCGAGTTAATGGGATTTTATGAAAGGGGGATTGTGCGACAGGAATGCTTTTATCCGCAATAGGTGCGTGCTTGCGGGTTAAGTTTTTTTGTTAACGCACGCGTATTTTTGTATTGGCGTACTAAAAATATGGAGGTAAAACTTTATGAAACAATCAACAAAATTGTTGAGCTTGGTTCTGGCTTTTGTTATGGCTCTCAGTTGTATGTCCGTTATAGGCAGCGCAGCTTCTTCACCCGTAACAAGGGATAACATGACTTACGACAGTGTTGACGATGCTATTCTTACACCTGACCAGGTTGCAGGTATTATCTGCGATATGCTCGATAACGAACTTCTCCCCAGTGCAGGTTTGGATCTGGTCAATGAATCCTTCCTCGGCATTAATATTATTATCGACTTGAGTTCTGTAGATAATATTTTTAAAACTTTCAACACCATCATGAACCTTCAGAGTCTTGCCGGCGGTGACATTGCTGACCTTAACAACACAGGTGTCTACTACAGCGGCACCACACCCCGTACAAGAGCTAACTCCGGCGACCTTAATTGCTTGCTTAACGCTGTATACTTCCTTGGTAACAGCAACAACGCAGGTATCCTTTCAAAGGCTGCTAACGGTCTTCTTGAAGACGGCGGTCTTGAGGCAGGTACCATTATTACAACTATCCTTGGTTGGATAGGCCTTGAGCTTGACGACATCAACGATATGATTTACGGCATCCCCAGCGTTGTAAACGAGATGGTATATGATATGCTTATCTACGGCTCATACAATGCTTCTTACGAGAATGCGAGCTATCCCAGCGTTGAAGATCTTACAGCTGAAGGTGCTGACAATGCAACTCTTCCCACTGATGTAGACAGCGTTGATGAGATACTTAATCAGGCAGTCGTTGGTATTCTTTCCAACCCTCAGAATTATGAGTGGGTTGACCCCGATAACGATGAGACTACTGATAACAGCGTTAAAAAGTGGGATCTCAATTCATATCTTCTTCCCTCAATCGCAGGTTGGGAAAAAGCCACGGTAGCTGACTTCTTCAATCTTTTCGGTTCAAGCACTGATTATATCGGCGATGGTTCAACTACCAACAGCCTCTTCGAGCTTCTCGATAAGCTTGCTCCCTTCGCAATTTATGACCTTGGTATTCCTTCACTCAACTACAACCTTAAGAAAACTCTTATGCAAGTAGTTGGCGTTGAATTCAACGAAATCAAGGCTGATGCAGTTCCCGCTGATGTTAAGGCTATCTTCGATGCAGAAGAATATGTAACCTACATCGCTTATGACTGTCTCGAGAAATCTTCTGACGGTAACTGGTACTACACAACATTCAAGAGTGTTCCTACCGGCGAAGTTGATGAAGAAACCGGTGAAGAAATTACAGAAAAGCAGCATGTTTACTACAAAGCTAACGTAGGCGGAGCAAACGTCTTCTATTCAATGATCAACTGGGATTGGGAATTCTTCGCATATGAGCCTTATAGGGGCTTAGGCGACGGCGACGGTAAAGAGGATGTTGTTGACGGTGCTCGTGAAATCGATTACACCACAATGGTTAAAACATACGGCTCAATCTTCGGTTCTCTTAACCACCTTCTTTACGTTTTATTCAACAATGCTCTTACAACAGAGGCTCAGGAAACTTTCAAGGCTATGACAACAGACGGTTGGGTTGACGGCGATAACACAAACCTCAACGAAAACCTTGTAAGATTTATCAAGTATCTCCTTGCAGAGCATGCAGATTCAATCTTCGGTAAGAATTCAGCTTACATTGATTGGACTTATGATGATGTTAAGGATCTTGACCTTATCGACCTTGTTGCTATTATCGGACCTTCATTCTTCGAGGATGTTATGCCTCAGCTTATCATCCCCCAGAATGCAGACGGTACTTATGCATTCGGCGACGACGATCAGCTTCTTAAATTCGCATCTATCGTAGTTCGTGAGTTTGCTTCGGAGGTTTCTCCCACAACAAACTATGATGCATACATCTTCGAAGACGGCACAGTAACTTCCGCTGACGGCAGATTCTTCAAAGAAAGCAACAAAACAGATGATTGGTACAATATCATCCTCAATATGGGTCTTGATATTGCTTATACCTATCTTAATAACATTACAAACTTCAATACAGCTACTCCCGCAGTTGGCATCACTGAAGATCGTTGGATGGGTATGCTCGATGCTATCGTCACCTGGGCTGTAAATTATATTGGTTCCGGCGATGAAAGTATTATCAACGGTCTTGAGCCCAACACAGTTGCTGCTAAGGGCGATGCATTCGGTAAGCTCTCTTATATTCTTAATACCCTTCTTCCCCTTGGTTTTGTTAACGGCTGTACAGCAAACGGCTATGACTTTGATGTAGCTACATTTTTCGGTAAGGTTAAATCCTTCTTCACAACTGTTGACTTTGAGATCCTCTTCGGTCTCTTCGGAAGAAACTCAGATTCAGCTTACAATCCTCTTCAGGATGTAAACGTTCCCACAATGGTCCTTACCCTTGTAAACGATATTCTTAGTCTTGTTATCGGTAATGACCTTCTTCCTTATGAAAACAGCATTTCCGCTAACCTTACAAACATTAAATCAAGCGGTGATTATACGGATGGTCTTCAGAAGGTTATTTATAACCTTCTTAACGGTCTCAACAACAGAATCGCTGCTGTTGCAAACGGCCTTCTTCCCGTTCTTGCTAAATTCGTAAGCGGTTGGGGCACAGAGCAGCAATTCGGTAATCCCACAATTTCTCTCGAGAATTCAGCCACAGTTGCTTCCGGTACAACTTCTTACGAAGCTAACCTCGTATTCAGAAACGGTTCAAAGGGTATCTGGAGAGGTTACAAAGCATCTGCTGACGCAGAATCACATTCTAAGGACGAACAGTACAAATATGTTATTACAGGCTTAAAGGCTTACAACGTTGACGGTACTGTTTCCGAAAACGTAACCTTCAGTGATATAACCGGTGAAAAGGTTGACTTCGGCGGAACACAAACCCTCACAATGACTTTTAACAATATCCCCACCGCCGGTATGGTACAGCGTATTGAGGTATCCTACCAGGTTACCGACGAGGATGGTAAAATTCTCGGTGGTGACGATGAAGTATTCACCGTAAGCGCTTACTGCGCACTCGACCAGGGTTCACCTATGGCAAGTTCTACAAACAGCGTAGGTAGCAGCTGGACGTCTAACCACTACACCAACTTTATATTCGATGCTACAAGCGAAAGCCTTGCTGACGATATCGCAGCCACTAACGCTTACACACTCAAACTCTCGACCACTATCAGAAGTAGTAAAGCGTATTACAACATTACTCCCACAGCTAACAACGGTGTTTCTGTTGCATCTCAGGCCATTTCAGTTAGTACCGGTATCACAGGTTATAGTGAAACAAGCTTTAAATTCGTCATTACTGATGCGGATGCTCTTGCAGCTGCAGCAGAAAGTGCAAAAGCAGGTCTCGTAACTGTTGCTCCCTCCTGGCATTATCAAGAGCTTAAGAATACTACAACAAATGCTGAAGGTGACCATACCGCATATATTTACCTTTATGACGGTCAGGGTCTCTCAATGCTTAAGAACCTTGTTAGCCAGGAATTCATCAAGGCAAGAACTCCCGATGCTTACAAATCCTCAGGTACGGTTTATGCCGGTGAAGTTCTCAGCACTTCTTACAACTACCTTACTGAAGAGTTTGACGGAATTTCAAACTTCTCCGCAACAGCTATCGATCCCGAAGGCAACGCAGATGAAAAAGTAACTGCAATCGACGTTGAAACAGCAGTAAGCAACTATTTCACAGCTTTTGAAAATGCTGCAAAGGCTGCATACGCTGTTCAATTCGACGGCAACCAGCAGTTCAACTTCCGTGAGCTTTATGCAAAGCTTCAGGTTGCTATCAATGACCTTAGTTACTGCGGTAAGACTGCTGAAGACTATGCTGCTGAAGGCGGCGGTCTTAACGACGAAATCCTTGCTCTTGAAAAGAAGCTTCTTGATGTTGAAGCAACTTGGAGCACAGATAAGGATTATACCGACTATATGATGTATCGTTGGAGCCGTTACAACGATGTTCGTGACGATGCTAAGAGCATTATTAATAAGTATTACAATGCTAACAAGACCGAGTCCGATCTTACAAAGTACTTCACTTACACAAGCATCGGTACTTCAGAGCTTGAAAAACTCGTTGACGGCGATAAGTATGAAGCATATATCCTTGCTCTTCTTGAGGATTACACCGAAGAAGAAATAGCAGCTAACAGAGAAGCACTCGAAGAAGCTAAGACAGAGCTTTCTCTCGTTGAGGCTATTGACGTTGCTCAGGTTTCCGGTCTTCTTGACCGTATCCCCGCAAGACTTCTTGAAAGAAACGGCGGTACAAAGGATATATCCTATCTTTCATCCGAAATCACATCTGCTAAGAATGTTATCGGTACTGAAAACAACGGCAAATACACAGAGCGTAGCTGGACTAAGTACATTGATGCTTATAACTATGCTCTTGAAGTTCAGGCTAACCCCACTCAGATGAAAGCATTCGATGCTAAGTGGGAGCTCTTAACTGCAAGAAACGAGCTTGTTCTCGTTGACGAAGAGGCTGACTATTCAGAGCTTGAGGCTCTTATTGCTCAGGCAACTCAGGCTCTTGCAAACGGTTCTCTTTATGACAACACTAACGAAGAGCTTGGTAAGGTTCTTGCTGAACTCGGCTACACTGTAGATGGTACAGATCTCTTCCCCGGCTCTGCCCTTTACATCAATGCTGAGCCTTATGCAGCTGATGATCAGAAGAATATCGACAGAGCTGCTACTGCTCTTAAAGAAGCTCTTGCAAACCTTAAATTCAAAGGCCTTGCATTCACAGGTGCTCAGGTTACAACTGAAACACTCGTAGAAGGCAACGAAGAAGAAGGTATTGATGCAGTTACAGCTTCAGTTGCAAGAATTGCTGCTCTTCAGGATGCAGATGCTGTTAAGGCTCTCTTAGGAGCTTCTGCAACAGGCGCAAATGTCGTTGACTTAACAGTTTCTGCTGATGGAGTCTACACAATTGATACAGCAATTGAAAAATACACAGGTACTAACTCTACCGTAACTTTCTACACAGAGGTTGATGGTATTAAGGTTCCCGTAGCAACAGTAAAAATTGTTGTTGATGCCGATGTAAACGGCGACGGTGTTCTCGACGTTCTCGACGGTGCTCTTACAGAGCTTGCTTCCAACGAGCATGCAGAACTTGAAGGCTGCTACAAGATTGCAGCTAACCTTGATACAGCAACAGCAGATATTGGTGCAGCTGACTATACAGCAGTTGTCAACGCAATCGTTGCTGCTTAATCAAATTTCTAACGGTTTTATTTCACAAAAGTGATTTATAACAAAATCCCTTGAAGCGTAAATAAACCTGCCTCACCCCTCGGGGTGACCCGAAGGGTGAGGTAACGGAACCGTTTCAAGAGGTGCAGCTATTACATTATATATGTATATGTAGCTGCTTTTGGAGAGAATTTGAAAAAAATCAACCTAAGGAGGCAAACAGATGTCTAAGACAAGAAAACTTCTCAGCGTTATTGTTGCTCTTGCAATGGTACTTTCTGTTTTCGCAGTTACCGCAAGCGCATACGGCTACGAAGCTGAAGATGCTGAGTACACACAAGCTTGGGCGCTCAGTGAGCCCGTTGACAACGGCGACGGCACATTTTCCGTTGACGTGTCCCTTACAACTAACTATGCAACAGGCGCAATCCAGTTCGTAGTTACAAACACTGATAACACAGTTGCTGTTCTTACAGGCGTTACAGTTGGTTCAGCTATCCCTGAGACCTACGGCGCAACCGCAAGCTACAGCAACAAAACAGGCAAAGTTATGATTATTCCTGATTCTTCTTCAGACAACACAATCGTAGCTTCTGCTATCGACGGCGTTATCGCAACTCTTACCTACACCTATTCAGGTGAAGGCTCTGCCGATATCGCTATCAAAAACGATCCCAAGTCTGAAACAAACGTAGCCGGCTCTCTTATTGCTGCTCGCATGGATAACGGCGACCTTGTTACAGGCGAAATGATTACAGGTCAGACTGTAACTTCTACCGGCGAAACAAGAACAATCACCGCTTCAGCCGCCATTGCCGCTCCCACTCTCGCAGTTATCGACGGCATGAATGGTGTTATCAACACTGATTACACTGAGTACGGTACAGACTTTAACGAGTGCACAGGCTTCATCTACGGCGTTGAACCCGAAGAATATCAGGCTATTGAAGATGTATTCGAAGTTGTAGGCGACGGCTATATGTTAGTTGTTGAAAACGAGTACGGTTCAGATTGCGGTACAGGCACAATCGTTGAAGTATACGACAATGACGATAATCTTGTTGAAACCTATGTTCTCATTATCTTTGGTGATGTTGACGGTTCAGGTGCTATCGACGCTGACGACGCTTACTACATCGAGTTACATGACGCTTGGGGCTACGGCGAAAGCGGTCAGATTGAAGATCCTGCTTTACTTTTAGCAGGTGATATCGATGTAAGCGGTGGCGTTGATGCTGACGATGCTTACTATGTTGAGCTTCACGATGCCTACGGTTATGATAGCGATGACGGTCG
Source organism: uncultured Eubacteriales bacterium (assembly GCA_964500795.1). Classification (GTDB taxonomy): domain Bacteria; phylum Bacillota; class Clostridia; order Oscillospirales; family Acutalibacteraceae; genus DTU089. The sequence continues at coordinate 1,685 of CAZCQI010000071.1, read as the reverse complement.
TATGTACCAGTCAAGTGTTATTGAACTTCTGTAATCAGCATTATAATTCAATTTAGGAGGCACTAAAATGTCCAAGAAAATTTTAAGTCTTGCTCTTGCGGTTGTAATGCTTGTTTCAGTATTTGCATTCACCGCATCTGCAGCTTACCCCACATCAGGCCAGATCGGACTTCGTCTTGTTACCGATGCTTATGTTGGTATGCCTGCAGGCGAAACAGTTACAGTTAAGTGCTATTTAGTATTCCCTGATGATACTGATTTCAGCACTTACAGACAGGCTCTTTCAAACGTAATGATTTTCTACACCGATGCTTTCGAGTATGTAGATGGTAGCCGTACATGGGGCCCCTATACAACCGGTATCATCAAAGATGAAGCTCAGGTTACAACTCCTACTGCTACTGTTTTAAAAAACGCTATGAATAAGTTCACTGATGAAGATGCTGCAAGAGGCTGGACTGATGCTCGTATCTTCGCTCAGGCTTATCAAGTGGGCGGTGGCGGAAGCCCCACAACCGGTTATGAGGTTAATCCTTATGATGAAATGTTCACAGTAGAGTTCACAACTACAAGAGAACTTGAAGCAACTGACTCTATGGGTATTCCCTCATCAACAATCGGCTCACAGACCAAGCCTCAGTACATCAACGCTTCCAGCAAAACAACTACTTACAAAGCAGAAGAGGTTAGCGTTGATGAATTCGTTGAAGGCGCTGCTACTCTTAACGTAAGCGATGCACAGGCTATCCTTCTCAGAAACAATGCTGCTGATGCTAACACAGTTGATGTTGGTTTCATTGCAACATTTATGGATGCTTCATTCGCGGCTGAGTTTGCTGGTAACGGCACAACATGTACTAACCTTGCTAACATCGGTATCGACGTTCGTATCAACGGCACTGTTCAGAGCGGTGTTGAAAATGCAGACCTTAACGTGATCTATCCTATCGACGGTGGTTATCAGTTCGTTGGTGCTGTTACAGGCATTGATGCTGACAATCTCGATACTAAGATCGAGGCTCGTGCATATATGATCGATTCTGAAGGCACAACTTACTATTCAAACTGGATTGCTTGCAACGCTAACCTTCGTTATGACGATGCAGTCGATGCAGGCATGAACGCTATTGCTTAATTTGAAATGATTTCGAAAGCTTATGAAAAAGCCGATTTTGAGGTTTTGGAGTTTTCCCTTGAGGATACTCTTACCTCATCAACGGTTGTGCACACAACCCAAGGGGATAATTCAAATGTTACCCTTCCCGGCACAACAGCTTCGAGCGGTAGCGTTGATGTCCCCTTCAGCGACTTTTTCCAGTGACATTCAATTACTTTTGTATACTTGAAAGGAGTATTTTTGAATGAAAAAATACACAGCACCTGAGCTCGAAATCATGGAATTCGAGCTCGAGGATGTTCTCACAATTTCCAAAGGCGCAGGCAGTGCTACTGACGGCTGGTATTAATCCCACCGTCGGTATCTGACCGAACTAAAAAGATCCTCTCCGCCTTACGGCGGAAAGGATCGTGAGAAACCTCAAAACTTATGAAACATTCAGCAAGCCGGGGCAACCCGGCTTGTGTAGTTTATGAAAACGGTGTGATGGTATATGCCACAACCGTATGGTATGGTGTATGATGTCACCGTAAGGTACGGTCTCAGACCGTACCACATAAAAACACAC
>CAZCQI010000070.1:0-9213 GCA_964500795.1 uncultured Eubacteriales bacterium | reverse complement strand
TAAAATCAGTGATATCAAGGGCGTGCAGAAAGAAATTGCCTGGGGCAGTCAGATCCGCTCTTACGTTTTTATGCCCTATACCCTTGCTAAGGATCACAGAACAAGCTTTGAAAACGGCAATATCAACGCTGTTATGGACGGAGATCTTGACGGTTTCATTAACGCATACCTTAAATTGCAGGCAAATCAGGAATAATTATGGATATCAGAGAAGAATCATTAAAAAAGCATTACGAATGGAACGGTAAAATCGAGGTGGTTTCGCGTTGTCCCGTTGAAACAAGAGAGGATATGTCTCTCGCTTACACCCCCGGTGTTGCCGAAGCTTGCCTTGTTATTAAAGACGATGTCAATAAATCATTTGAACTGACAAGACGAAACAACCTTGTTGCTGTTGTAACGGACGGCACCGCGGTTCTTGGTTTGGGTGATATAGGTCCTGAAGCAGGTATGCCTGTTATGGAGGGTAAATGCGCTCTTTTCAAAGCCTTTGCGGATGTTGATGCTTTCCCTCTTTGCATAAAATCCAAAGACGTTGATGAAATCGTAAGAACCGTTTATCTTCTTTCCGGCAGCTTCGGCGGTATAAACCTTGAAGATATTGCCGCTCCCCGTTGCTTTGAAATTGAGAAAAAGCTTAAGGAAATATGCGATATCCCCATTTTCCACGATGACCAGCACGGCACGGCGGTAGTTGTGCTTGCAAGTATAATCAATGCCTTAAAGGTAGTGGGCAAAAAGTTGGAAGATGTTAAGGTTGTAGTTAACGGTCTCGGCGCGGCAGGCACGGCAATTTCAAAAATGCTTATTGCCGCAGGTGTAAAAAATATGGTGCTTGTTGATAAAAACGGCATTATTGACGAAAACGACGAAACCTTAGGCGAAGAGCGATGGGCACTTGCGAAAATCACAAATCCCGAAAAACTCAAAGGCGGTCTCAGTGTTGCTGTTAAAAATGCCGATGTTTTTGTAGGCGTATCCGCTCCGAACATCGTAAGCGAAGAAATGATTTCTTCAATGAACACCGACCCCGTTGTTTTTGCAATGGCAAACCCCACCCCCGAAATTATGCCCGATAAGGCTAAAGCCGCAGGTGCAAGAGTTGTGGGCACGGGGCGCTCGGATTTCCCCAATCAGATAAACAATGTTCTTGTTTTTCCCGGAATTTTCCGTGGAGCGCTTGACTGCGGAGCTACCTCTATAACCGAGGAAATGAAGCTCGCCGCCGCCTATGCTCTTGCAAACCATATCCCCGAAAACGAGCTTAATGAGGAAAATATTATCCCCTCCGCTCTTGACAGAAGCGTTGCTTCTGAAATTGCAGAAGCGGTAAAAAAAGCGGCGACAGAGAACGGGAATGTAAGGCATTAAAAAAGCTTTATCACAGTGTTTCTTTTCTTAAATCGCAACAACAATATATCCAAATAAAAAATGTGTCTGTATAAAGTTTTCAGAACTTCATACAGACACGTATATTTTATACCTGTTTTTATCCGCCTAAATATGCTTTTTTAACCTCTTCGCTTGCGGCAAGCTCTGCTCCCGTACCTGAGAGAACTATCTGCCCGAGCTCGAGAACATAAGCGCGGTCGGAAATTGCAAGGGATTTACCTGCATTCTGCTCAACGAGAAGAACCGTTGTACCGTCGTTGCGGAAATCCTTAATAATTTCAAAAACCTGATCAACCAAAAGAGGTGAAAGACCCATTGAGGGTTCGTCGAGAAGCAAGAGCTTCGGATGGCTCATTATAGCTCTGCCCATTGCGAGCATCTGCTGTTCGCCGCCCGAAAGAGTTCCGGCTATCTGATTTTTTCTTTCGCCGAGTCTCGGAAAACGCTCGTAGATAGAATCAATATCCTTCTTTATCTGCGCCTTATCTTTCTGAGAAAAGCCGCCCATAAGAAGGTTTTCGTAAACCGTAAGCTCCTGAAAAATTCTTCTTCCCTCGGGAACCTGTGCCATTCCGAGATGAACTATCTTGTGGCAGGGAGTTTTTGTTATATCATGACCGTCAAATATAACCTGACCGCCCCGTGAGGGAATAAGACCGATTATGCTTTGCATGGTTGTGGTTTTACCTGCGCCGTTTGCGCCGATAAGGGTAACTATTTCGCCCTCGTTAACCTCAAAGCTTATACCTTTGAGAGCCTGAATAACGCCATAATATACCTGAAGATCTTTAACTTCCAATAATGCCATTGCGTTATCCTCCAATATATGCCTTAATAACCTCGGGGTCATTAAGTGCTGTTTTAGTATCACCCTGCGCGAGAACCGTACCGAAATTGAGAACGGTAACCTCATCGCAAAGGCCCGAAACGAACTTCATATCATGCTCGATAAGAAGAATAGTCATATCGTATTCGTCACGGATGCGTGTAATTATGCTCATAAGCTCTTCAGTTTCGTGGGGATTCATACCCGCCGCAGGCTCATCAAGCAAAAGAAGCTTCGGGTTTGTTGCAAGTGCACGGGCAATTTCCAGCTTTCGCTGCTTGCCGTACGGCAAATTGCAGGAAAGAAGGTTTCTCTCCTCTTCAAGATTTACAACTCTGAGTATCTCCTTTGCCTTTTCGCGCATTTTCTTTTCAACGGCGAAATGGCGAGGAAGCCTGAACATACTTTCAAGCATACTGCATTTGAACTCAGGCTGATTATGAAGACCTACAAGCACATTTCTTATAACCGTCATATTATTGAAAAGGCGGATATTCTGAAAGGTTCTTGCAATACCCTTGTGATTTATAGTCTCCTGGCTTTTACCGGTAAGATCCTCACCGCAAAGATAAAATTTGCCTGTAGTGGGTTTATAAACGCCTGTAAGCATATTAAAAATAGTAGTCTTACCCGCACCGTTGGGACCCACAAGACCGTAAAGCTGTTTCTTTTTTATCTCAATATTAACGTCCTGAGCGGCTTTAAGTCCGCCGAAGGATATACCGAGATTTTCCGTTTTGAGGACAATATCAGACATTATTCATCCTCCTTCCCGTCGGGGTCATCTGTTGAAGATGTGGGCTGAAGCTCCACCGAAAGAACTTCATTCATTTCGATTTTCGTTGGAACCCTGTCCCACTTAGCCTCATCGTTTCTTCGATTTGCGGGGTCTTTTTTCTTGAACTTACCCATAACTGCTTTCAGGTTATGAGTCTCACGGAAGCCCTTAAAGGCGGGAGCGTTATTATAAATAACAAGGATAATAAGAATAAGCGCGTACAAAAGATCCTGTAAAACCGCGAGATTTCCTGTAAGAACAGTCTGAAGCTTTGTATCGAGGTAGGTTATAAGAGTTGCGGCAATTATGGAGCCGTTTATACTGCCCATACCGCCGAGAACTACCATAACAAGTATCTCAATGGAGTAGTTGTAGCTGAAGTTTGTGCTTTGAACACTGTAGTTACTGTAGCTGTAAAGCACACCCGCAATGCCTGCAAAAAATGCGGCAATAGTAAACACGGAAAGCTTATATTTTGTTATATTTATACCGGTTGCTCTTGCGGCAATTTCATTGTCGCGAATAGATGTAATAGCTCTGCCGTGTTTTGAATGAATAAGATTCTGGATAATTGCAAGGCAGATAAGCACCATAACAAAAGCTATAATGAAAAGAGAGTCCTTGCTGTATCGAGGAGTGCTAAGACCCAATGAACCGCCGAAGGTTTCGGAGCTTGAGTTCATAAACACCGAACGAACTATTTCACCGAAGGCAAGGGTAACTATGGCAAGGTAGTCGCCCTTAAGTCTCAAAGCAGGCAGACCGATTATAACGCCGAAAATCGCCGCAACAACACCGCCCACAACAAGGGAAATAAGAAGTGCGAGGAAGCCGTTACCCAAAGAAGGAACTAAAAGACTTGCGCATTTACCGCCTATATATGCACCTACGCACATAAAGCCTGCGTGACCTAATGAAAGCTCTCCCAAAAAGCCGACAACTACACTTAAGGAAACTGCAAGCAAAACAGATATTGCGATTTTTTCAAGCAGATAAACCGTTGAAGAAGAGAGAGCACCGCCCATTGACATCAAGCCGAAGATCAACGCTACGAGAGCAACCGCAATGTAGCTTATATAGCGAGACCACTTTATTTTACCGAGTTTAGCCATTATACCTTCTCCCTTCTTACCTTGCCGAGGATACCCGAAGGCTTAACAAGGAGTATTATAATAAGAATGAGGAACTCAATAGCATCGGTATAAGGTGCTATAACGGGAATTTTAAATGATGCCGCTTCTACAACACCCATAAGAAGACCGCCTACCATAGCACCGGGAATTGAGCCGATACCGCCGATAACCGCCGCGGTAAACGCTTTGATACCGGGCATAGCACCCATCGTGTTTGAAAGGCTGGGAGATTTCATAAGCATAAAGAAGCCTGCAAACGCCGCCAAAGCAGAACCGATTGCAAAGGTTATCATAATTATGCCGTTAACATTGATACCCATAAGCTGAGCCGCGCCTCTGTCCTCAGAAACGGCAATCATAGCTCTGCCCGTTTTTGTGTATTTGACAAACAGGGTAAGAATGATCATTATAACGACGGAGCAAACAAGCGTTATAACAGTATAGAAAGGAATTTTCAGGGAACCGATGGTAAGGTTGCCGAGATCGGCAATGATAACCATCTTGGGAGCTGAACCGAAAATCATCTGAGCAGTACTCTGTAAAAGATAGCTCACACCGATAGCGGTAATAAGAACCGCAAGGGGTGATGCACCGCGCAAGGGCTTGTACGCAACTTTTTCAATAGTTACGCCCAAAATTACGCAGAACACGATTGCCGCAAGAAGACCGAGAATGGGATTTCCCACTGCAGTCATTGTTAAAAAAATCATATAGCCGCCCACCATTATAACATCACCGTGGGCAAAGTTAAGCATCTTGGCAATACCGTAAACCATCGTATAGCCTAATGCTATCATAGCATAAGTACCGCCGACGCTCAAACCGTTAAGCAAGGTTTCAATAATTTCAATAAATAATTCCATAAATTATCCTATCACTATTTATGACAATTTGTCGGTCCGGAAAAACCACACCGACAAATCGTTCATTTCATAAATTTTTGTAAAAATCAAAGCTTAGTTTGCTTCTTTGATAACATACTTATCGGCAGCTTTTGCAACATAACCGCCTTCATCCCAAGCAATGTTTTCACCTGTAACGCCTGAGTATGTGAAATCGCCGTTGAACTGAGCTTTAAGAATCTCGCAAAGCTCGGAAGCAGAGATAGTTACGGGAATTTCCGTGCCTTCGTCTACAGCCTTCTTCATTGCATTGTAAATTGCATATACACAGTCATAAGCAGATGCACCGAACTGGTTGAGAGTTTCTGCACCGTATTTTTCTGTGTACTTCTTAACAAATTCAGCAGCTGCACCGTCTTCAGCCTTTGAGTTGAAGTGAGAAAGCATTGTAACTTCCTGAGGAATTGTTGCGATATCAAAGCCGTCTGCAGAGTCAATACCGTCAAAACCGTCGCAACCGTAATAGATAGCATCAGCAGCAATCTGATCCTTTGCCTGAGTCATGAAAACAGAAGCAGGTGTATAGTAGATAGGCATAAAGATAAATTTGCAATCTTTAAGAGTGCTTATCTGAGTTGAGAAGTCAGTAGAGTTAGCGTCTGTGAAAACAGTTTCAACAACCGTTATAGAAGAATCAAGATTCTCTTTAAACTGCTGGTAGATACCGTTTGAATAAGCATCATCGGATTTGTAGAAAACACCGATTGTCTGACCCTTATAGTTGGCATTAACATAACCTGAAGCAGCTACACCCTGGTTACTGTCGGCAAAGCACATCTGGAAGCCGTTTGCATTTGCGGGGATAGCATCACCTGAAGCGGAGGGGGTAAGGAAGAATATGTTATCTTCTGCGGAAAGGTTTGTAAATTCAAGACCGGGATTTGTTGTAACCGTGCCGAGAGAAATCTGCATACCCTGCTCGAGCATTGAAGAATAGTTTGTGGAAATCTTCTTAGCGTCGTTAGCATCGTCTGTTGCAATGAACTTGAAGCTTACACCGTTAAGACCCCCTGCGGCATTGATTTCTGCTATAGCCATTTCAGCTGAATTCTTAACAGCAACGCCGTAAACAGCAGCACCACCGGTAAGAGGACCGGAAAGGCCGATAACATATTCAGTGTTATTTGCAGTGTAGTCAGTTCCTTTGGAACCGCCGCAGCTTGCAAGGCACGTTACGCAAAGGACAAGAGCCATAAGTACTGCCATGATTTTTGAGATTTTCATAGTAAAACTCCTTCTTTCTATAAATTACATACAAAAAATATATTGCATGCATAAGCACACATCTTTGTGTATACACTTATGCACTGTAAACATTGTATCACATCGAAAACTCTCTGCAAAGTGTCAAACCTCACAAAATTGCAGAGCAAATACTATTGTAATTTTATAAATTTAAGCGGAAATCTTGCTGCTCTCCGACACGTTACAGTCTTTAGTTTCCTTTAACGCAAGCCTTTTGGCAGCCTCAAGCATACCCAGAACCAACATAAAATACTGCAGTTCCTTAGGTGTTTGCATGGTAAATTCCGTAACCGATGCCACTAAAAAACCAACTTCAACAGACAAAAATGCTATACCCATTCTGCGGTAAATTCCGCCTGTTTTTATAAGTTTTATAATATCTCTCATAATAAAAATGAATACCACCGCAAGGAAAATCAAGCCAACTATACCAAGCTCAGCAGTTATTTCAAAATAAAGGCTGTGGGCGTGCGGTTTGATTATACCGTAACCCTCAAGTCCTGACGCGGTAGTTTGATTACCCGCACCGTATCCGAAAATCGGTTTATTTTTAATAAGCTCTATGCACGCCTTCCATATTCTTATACGCGAATCATTAGAGTATTCCAGATCCATTTCAAACAAGGAATCTCTTTTAATAATTACCGCTGCAAAGGCAACAACCGCCGCTGCCAAGGTTGCAAGAACGCTGAGCATTTTTCTTGAATTTATAAATACAAGAACAACTAAGGAGGCAATTACAGCTACGGCGGCTCCGCGGGATGTGGTTCCTATAATTCCGCCGAGAATAAGCAACGCGCTGATTCCGCATACGGTTCTGTTTTCTTTCTTGCCGCTTGTAAAGCCGTACACTGCCAAAGGAAAAGCCATAATAAGATATGTTGCACAAACAAGCGGATTATCAAAGGTGGAGGCGGCACGTGAGGATTCCCATACATTTGCAGTCTCCGTAATTTCAAAGGGCATTATTTTATAAATAACTCCATCCAACACAGACCAAAGCGGATTGGGCACATCTATGCCTGCAAGCAAAAGAATATACTGTAAAAGTCCTATGCCTCCGACAATGCCGCCTCCGACTGAAAAGCAAACCACAAGGCTTTCAAACCTATCCCTTGTTGTAGCCATATTTGAAATAAAGAACGAGCCTAAAAGCATGCCCATCCACAGCAGTGATACGGCACCCGAAAAAATAGGGGTAGAGGACCAAAAGCTGCTTATGAAGCTATAACACATAAAAAGCAAAAAGACCTTTCCCACTTCGCCCATTTTTACCTTTTGGGAAGTTAAGGAAAAGTGCTTTTTGAACACAAGGAAACACGCCAATGTAAAAATTGGCGCTATATATTCGGGGAATACGGCAGCAGCGGCTACCGTTATGTATATGAATTTCATCGGGAAAGCATCGTTTTTGAGCGTTTTCGGCGCAGGGCTCATAAGGACCCCTCCTTAAAACTCGTTCTGTAATTTATTTATATATATATCGTAAAAAATATTCCTGACCACCGAGGGTATTTAACCCCCTGCAACTGCATATTTTACTATATACATACCGATTTTACAAGTAACAATAATGTTACACATTTGTAAACTTTGGCTTTATCGGAATTTATTTTCATAAAAACTCTTGATTTTTTCCGAAAAAGGGGTATTATATATTTAGCACTCGACAATCGAGAGTGCTAAATCGACAAACAACCCTGATTAGGAAACGAAAGCCTATAAAGGACTGTTATATACTATTTTATATTATAGGAGGTTATTTTATGACACTTAAACCCTTAGGCGACAGAGTCGTTCTCAAATTCTGTGAAGCAGAAGAAACAACAAAAGGCGGCATCATTCTTGCCGCAGCCGCACAGGAAAAGCCTCAGACTGCTGAAATCATTGCAGTAGGTCCCGGTGGAGTGGTTGACGGCAAGGAAATCAAAATGGAAGTGCAGGTCGGCAACAAAGTTATTCTCAGCAAATATTCCGGTACCGAGGTTAAAATCGACGGCGAAAATTATGTAATCGTACGTCAAAACGATATTCTCGCTATTGTTGAATAACACAAAGGAGGAAATTACACATGGCAAAGCAGATAATATACGGTGAAGAAGCCCGCAAGGCTCTTCAGGCAGGTATCGACAAATTAAGCGACACAGTTAAAATCACCCTCGGACCCAAGGGCAGAAACGTTGTTCTTGACAAAAAATACGGCGCACCTCTCATCACAAACGACGGCGTTACCATTGCTAAGGAAATTGAGCTTGAGGACGCTTTCGAAAATATGGGCGCTCAGCTTGTTAAAGAGGTTGCAACAAAAACAAACGATGTTGCAGGTGACGGTACAACTACTGCAACGCTTCTTGCTCAGGCTCTTGTTCGCGAGGGTATGAAAAACGTTGTTGCAGGTGCGAACCCCGTTATTCTTAAAAAGGGTATCAAGGATGCAGTTGCAAATGTTGTTGACTCCATCAAGGCTAACTCAAAGCCCGTTGAAAACTCAAGCGATATTGCAAGAATCGCAACAATCTCCGCCGCTGACGAAAACATCGGCAACCTTATCGCAGAAGCTATGGAAAAGGTTACTGCCGACGGCGTTATCACTGTTGAAGAGAGCAAAACAGCCGAAACAAGCTGTGATGTTGTTGAAGGTATGCAGTTTGACCGCGGTTACATTTCCCCCTATATGGTAACAGATACCGATAAAATGGAAGCAGTTATCGACGATCCCTTCATCCTTATTACAGATAAGAAAATTTCCAACATTCAGGAAATCCTTCCCCTTCTTGAGAAAATCGTTCAGGCAGGCAAAAAGCTTGTTATTATCGCTGAAGATATCGAAGGCGAAGCTCTTGCAACTCTCCTCGTCAACAAGCTCCGCGGCACCTTTACTTGCGTAGGCGTTAAGGCCCCCGGCTTCGGTGACAGAAGAAAAGAAATGCTCCGCGA
>CAZCQI010000069.1:0-9283 GCA_964500795.1 uncultured Eubacteriales bacterium | reverse complement strand
TACAGTAAGAAAATATGATGAAACGGAAAAAGAAGAATACACACAGTCTTTTTCTTCGTTATAAGAATCTAAAATAATAAGCGAACCGTTTTCAACAAAAAAGCTGTATACTATAAGAGGTAAAAAATTAGAAGGAAGAGTATTTGTCACGCCCTCAAAAGACATATCGGAATACGTTATGCGGTAATTTTCAGAATCTATACCAATATATGCCCCGCCGATTGCATCCTTTTCATTACTGAAATTAAACTCCAATTTGTTTCCGTTAAAAACCAAGGAAGTGTCATAAATATGCCCGTTATAGGTAATTTGAATATTTTTAGCTTCCGAAAAATCAACCTCCGAAACATTTTGCGAAATTAACTCCGAGACCGTACAAGAACAAAAGCATACGCACAGTAAAACAGATAAGCTCATCGCAAAAAACATACGAAGCTTATTGTTCAAATTCGGAAATCATTTTGAATACCTGCGGCAGAGCTTTGGCGCAATCACCGGGAAGCATTGAGTATTCGGACAATTCATCTTTCAAAACATCCGCAGTTAAGCCGTGAATAAACGCACCCAAAACTGCCGCACCGAACAAGCCACTCTTCATAGAAGGCACAAGACCCGCAATAATTCCGGCGAGTAAATCTCCCGCTCCCCCTTTGGATAACCCGGTGTTGCCTGTTCTGTTCGTATATACGGTATCGGCAGAACTGTTGCAAATAAGAGTTTCGTGTCCTTTAAGGAGGACATTGACTTTAAACTCCTTGCAAAACCTTGTTATATAACCCACACGGTCAGCCTCAACAGAAGAAGCACTTACACCGCAAAGGCGGGCCATCTCACCCGGGTGAGGAGTAAGAAGAACCGGTGATTTAGCAGTCAGCAAAGCATCTTTAAAGCTACTGAGGCAGTTAAGTCCGTCTGCATCTATAATAACCGGCGTTTCACTTCCTGCAAGAAGCGCTTTTACAAGAAGCTTAACATCTTCCGTAACGCCTATACCGCAACCGATTACCACAGCATCGTTTTTATTTGCTTCTGCTATAAGAAGCGGAATATTTTCTGCGCTTATAAATCCGGCAGCATCTGTTTTCAGCGGCAAAAACAGATTTTCTGTAAGGCGCGAGGTCAAAGATGTATAAAGACAATCGGGAAAAGCAAGTGTAACTAATCCCGCACCGCTTCTGAGAGCACCTTCTGTTGCAAGGGAACAGCAACCGACCATATTACGACTACCGCAAATAAGCAGAATTTTACCAAAAGTGCCTTTATGCGAAAAGGGATTTCGTACAGGCAAAAGCTCTGATGCGCTTGCAATATCAAGGGATAATTTTTCTAACATTACTTTCACTCCCGAAAGAAATTTTATTAAACATCCCTTATATTATAAACCAACGGAAAACCGCCGTCAAGAAGCTATACGGATATCGGTAACATTGGATGATCTGTTGAGAGTTTTGAGCATCTCTTCGTATTCATCGTTTGTAATAAGCGTTACAGGCTCCTTTACTTCCTCCACCCCGCAAATTTTATCGCGAAGAGTATAAGCGCAAGCCTTAACAAACGCTTTAGCATATTTCCAAACCTTTTTCTCAAACTTAATTAAATCCTTCTCACGGTAGATGAGGTAGCAACCGAGTAAAATTGCGGAAATCTCAAGCAAAAATTTAATTATATCGAACATTGTCATAGTTATACCTCCGAACATTTAACGAACATTTGTTTTTGTGATTTCATTATATCACCTTTTTCGACTTTGTCAACACAAATGTTCTAATTTTCTTTGTTTCAAAGTCCCTTTTTTAGACCTTTCGGTGCATTTTAACTCAATTTTTAAAAAATTATGTAATTCTTTCTTTTTTTAAATTCATCAAAACTCAGTTGAAAATCATCATAATAAGAACAAAAACGAACATATCTTCAGACTGTTTCTGCGTTAAATTAAATTTTTCAACGATTTCAAAAATAAGTATTTATCTTTTGCAATAAATATAGTATAATATGTTAACAGTACTATAATTACAGACAAAGGACGAAAAATATGTTTGTTGATAAAGCAAAAATACGTATAATCGCCGGTAACGGAGGTAACGGTGCAGTTGCCTTTCACCGTGAAAAATATATCGCCGCAGGGGGGCCCGACGGCGGTGACGGTGGCAGAGGCGGTAATATTGTTTTTCAGGTGGATGACAATCTATCCACTCTTTCCGATTTCCGTTATAAAAGAAAATACAAAGCACCAAACGGTGAAAACGGCAGAGGCTCACATTGCAACGGCAAGCGTGGTGAAGATCTTATCATCAGAGTTCCTCGCGGTACGGTTATAAAAGAAAACGAAACAGGCTTTGTAATGGCTGATATGAGCGAAGAAGAAACCTTCGTTGCCGCAAAGGGCGGTAAAGGCGGTTGGGGCAACTCCCACTTTGCTACAGCTACAAGACAGGTGCCGAGATTTGCCAAAGACGGTGCTCCCGGTGAGGATTGGGAGGTAACCTTAGAGCTTAAGCTTCTTGCAGATGTCGGACTTATCGGTTTCCCCAACGTAGGTAAATCAACTCTTATTTCCGTTGTAAGCGAGGCAAAGCCTATAATTGCAGATTATCATTTCACAACACTTATCCCCGTGCCCGGAGTTGTCAGAATGGGTCCTGAGAGCAGTTTTGTTATGGCTGATATCCCCGGTATTATTGAGGGTGCAAGCGACGGTGTCGGCTTAGGTCACGAATTTCTTCGACACATTGAGCGTTGCAGACTTCTTGTTCACGTAGTTGATGTTGCCGGAAGTGAAGGCAGAGATCCAATTGCAGATTTTGAAGCTATTAACGATGAGCTGGCAAAATACAATGAAGAATTGCTCAGCTATCCTCAAATAGTGGCAGGTAACAAAACAGACCTTGCAACCGACGAACAACGGGAAGCCTTCAAAGAATATATACGTGGAAAAGGTCTCAAATATTACGAAATTATTGCACCTATTGCAGAAGGTACTCAGGAGCTTATAAATGCCGTTGCGGCAGAGCTTCAAAAGCTCCCCCCTGTTAAAATTTATGAAAAACAGGAAATTACGCCTAAGGATATACTCAAAACCGCAAAACGCGACTTTAAAATACGCATTGAGGGTGATGTTTTCATAGTAGAGGCTGAGTGGCTTGCAAAAATACTTATGAAAACTGACCTTAATGACTACGAATCTCTTCAATATTTCCAAAATGCTCTTCAGACAAGTGGAATTATCCGGGCACTTATTGACCGTGGAATAACCGAGGGAGACACAGTAAGCATTTACGATTTGGAGTTTGACTATGTGCCCTGATGAAAACAATCTTTTAAACGGTATATGTTCGCCCTTGGAGGAACAAAAAGCCAGAATGTACAGTCCCCTCACCCTTGCTTTCTTGGGTGATGCGGTTTACAGTCTGCTTGTGAGAAATATGCTTTCGCTACAGGAAAACAAGCCTGCGGGAAAGCTACATAAAGAATCCATCAAATATGTTAATGCGGCTTTTCAGGCACAGATGATAAAAGAGCTCCTCCCGCATCTTACGGAAGATGAAACTGCTGTTTTCAAACGCGGCAGAAATGCTCACAGCGGTCATTCACCGAAAAATCAAGAGTCGGGTGATTACCGCTATGCAACAGGGCTTGAAGCACTTTACGGATATCTTTATTTATGCGGAAAAGCCCAACGTATTAAAGAAATTTTTGAAATAAGCACTTTAAAATACCATACTGAGAATCAGGAAAACAACTGATTTTACGAAAGGAATACACAAATGTCCCTTGTAAAAAAAGAACACATACGCAATTTCTCAATAATTGCACATATTGACCACGGTAAATCCACCCTTGCGGACCGTCTTTTGGAAATCACCGATTCTGTAGCAAAGCGAGATATGGAATCACAGATACTTGACGACATGGATCTTGAGCGCGAAAGAGGTATTACTATAAAAGCCCACGCGGTAAAGCTAAATTACAAAGCAAACGACGGTGAAACCTATCAGCTCAATCTTATTGACACTCCCGGTCACGTTGACTTTAATTACGAGGTTTCGCGCTCTCTCGCCGCCTGCGAAGGTGCAATACTTATAATTGACGCTTCTCAGGGTATCGAAGCACAGACTCTTGCAAACACTTATCTTGCACTCGACCACAACCTCGAGCTTGTTCCCGTTATAAATAAAATCGATCTCCCCTCTGCCGACCCCGAAAGAGTTGCGGCTGAGGTCGAGGAAGTTATAGGACTTCCCTGCGACACCGCTCCGCGTGTTTCTGCAAAGACGGGACAAAATGTTGAACAGGTTCTTGAGCAAATAGTTGAGCTTATCCCGCCACCCGAAGGTGATGACGATGCTCCCCTCAAAGCACTTATTTTTGACTCTGTTTACGACAATTATAAAGGCGTTATAGTTTATGTAAGAATTGTTGACGGTACAATTAAACCCGGTGATACAATGAAAATGATGGCAACAGGTGCCGAGTTTACCGTTGTTGAAACAGGCACGCTCAAAGCAACGGGCTTACAACCTGATACCAAGCTTTCATCGGGCGAAGTCGGTTATATCACCGCTTCAATTAAAACTGTTCGTGATGCAGTTGTAGGCGATACTGTTACACTTGCTGCCAAGCCTGCAAAAGAACCTCTCCCCGGCTACCGTAAAGCTACTCCCATGGTTTTCTGCGGTATTTACCCTGCTGACGGTGCAGATTATGAGAATCTCCACGAAGCACTTGAAAAATTACAGTTAAACGATGCGGCGCTTTCTTATGAGCCCGAAACATCAGGGGCACTCGGTTTCGGCTTCCGTTGCGGATTTTTAGGTCTTCTTCACCTTGAAATTATTCAGGAGCGCCTTGAAAGAGAATATGATTTAGACCTTGTTACCACCGTTCCCAGCGTTGTTTATAAGATTCATCTTACAAACGGTGAGGTTGTTGAAATCGATAACCCCACTCACTACCCCGACCCTGCGGTTATTGACTACTGCGAGGAACCTGTTGCAGATGCTCATATTTACGCTCCTTCGGAATATGTAGGTGCAGTTATGGAGCTTTGTCAGGAACGCCGAGGAACATTCAAAAATATGGACTATATCTCAGGTGACCGCGTTGAAATCAAATACGATTTACCCCTTAACGAAATTATTTATGATTTCTTTGATGCTTTAAAATCAAGAACACGCGGCTACGCTTCCCTCGACTATGAAATATCCGACTACAAGCGTTCTAACCTTGTCAAGCTTGATGTTCTTCTCAACGGTGATATAGTTGACGCCCTCTCGTTCATTGTTCATTCCGACAAGGCATACGGCAGAGCAAGAAAAATTGCCGAAAAGCTCAAGGACAACATTCCGAGACAGATGTTTGAAATACCCATTCAAATTGCTATCGGCGGCAAGGTTATTGCCCGTGAAACCGTTAAGGCAATGAGAAAAGACGTTCTCGCAAAATGCTACGGCGGTGATATCACAAGAAAGAAAAAGCTTCTTGAAAAGCAAAAAGAAGGCAAAAAGAGAATGCGCTCCTTCGGTACTGTTGAAGTACCTCAAGAGGCATTTATGGCGATTCTTAAGTTGGATGAGGATTAAAACGCACCCTGTGAAGTTTTCCTGCGAAAATTTCACGGGGTGTAAAATTATAATACCTTTTCAATTATTGCTTTAAGTTCTTCAGTTCCCTCACCTTTTTCAGATGAAAATGGAAGAATAACTAAATCTTCACCGAATTCGGCAAGTTCTTCTTTTAAAGCGGCTTTACGCTCGTTATACTGAGTTTTATTAAGCTTATCGGATTTTGTTGCGGCAACAATGAAAGGGATTTCAGCATCTTTTAAAAATCGCATCATAATGTAATCATCCTCAGAAGGTTTATGGCGCATATCAACAAGCTGAACAACGAGCTTTATATTTCTGGGTGACTGAAAATACCCTTCCATCATTTCTGCCCAACGGCGTTTTTCACCTTTTGCAACCTTTGCATATCCGTAACCCGGAAGGTCAACTATTCTCACAGCTTCAACTTTGAAGAAATTTATAGTGATTGTTTTACCGGGAACGGATGAAACTCTTGCAAGGTTTTTGCGGTTAAAGAGCCTGTTAAGCATTGAGGATTTTCCGACGTTTGAGCGACCTGCAAAAACTATCTCAGGCAAATCCGATTCGGGAATCTGCTTTAAAGTTCCGAATGCGGCTTCAAAAACCACTTTATTATAATTCATAAATTAAACCTCTCTGCAATAAACGCCGGTGGATTTAGATTCCGCACCGTTATTTTTTATTGCGGTTTTCTTTTTTGTTTCGGGAGTTTTTTTCGTTTTTGTCATACTTTTTGATTCAAGGGCCACTGAAAGCACCTCATCAAGAGTAGAAACAGGAATAAACTCGATTACCTTTTTTACGCTTTCGTTAACCTTTTCAAGGTCGGGAGCATTATCTTCAGGTATAAGCACAGTTTTCATTCCGTTCTTAAAGGCGGCTGTTGCTTTTTCACGAAGTCCGCCTATGGGAAGAACCTTACCCCTGAGAGTTATTTCACCGGTCATAGCAAGTGTTTTAACAACAGGCGTTTCGGTAAGAGCAGAAACGAGAGCGGTTGTCATTGTAACGCCTGCCGAAGGACCGTCCTTAGGAACTGCACCTTCGGGAACGTGGATATGTATATCCTTGGTCTTGTAAAAATCAGGCTCAATACCGAGTTTTTCGGCTCTGCTTCTTATGAAGCTTACGGCAGCCTTTGCAGATTCCTTCATAACGTCGCCTAAAGAACCTGTAAGCTCCAATTTACCGCTACCGTCGAGAACAGCAACTTCAATCTGCATCATTTCACCGCCGACGGAAGTCCACGCAAGACCGTTTGCGGCACCTATCATATCGTTAAACTCTAATTTTGAGGGTTTATGCTTAACCGCGCCCAAATACTCTTTAAGGTCCGCAGGTGAAACAGTAATTTTGCCCTCGTAGCCTTCTGCAAACTTAACAGCCACTTTTCTTATAATTTTAGAAATTGTTCTGTCAAGTGTTCTTACGCCGGCTTCTTTAGTATAACCCGAAATTATTTCGCGCAAAGCGGCATCGTTAAATCTTATCATTTTTGAATTCATACCGAAATTCTTTACTTGCTTTGGTAAAAGGTGCTTTTTAGCAATAAGGAATTTATCTTCGGCAGTGTAACTGTAAAGATTTATGACTTCCATTCGGTCATATAAAGGTGCGGGAATATTTGAAGCATCGTTGGCTGTTGTTATAAATAAAACTTTACTCAAATCAAAAGGAACATCAATATAATGATCTGTAAAGGTGCTGTTCTGCTCACCGTCGAGAACCTCCAAAAGAGCCGATGACGGATCGCCCTTATAATCACTGCCCAATTTATCAATTTCATCAAGAAGAATAAGGGGATTTGCAGTACCCGCCTGCTCAATAGCGGTAATTATCCTGCCGGGCATTGAGCCAATGTAGGTTCTTCTGTGCCCTCTTATTTCGGCTTCATCGTGAATACCGCCCAAAGCTATGCGCACGTATTTTCTGCCCATTGCCTTAGCAAGAGATTTCACAACTGAGGTTTTACCCACACCGGGAGGACCTACAAGGCAGAGAATCTGAGCATTGGAATCGGGAGCAAGCTTTTTAACAGCTATAAGCTCCAATATACGTTCTTTAACCTCTTCAAGACCGTAATGGTCTTTATCGAGTATTTTACGAGCGGCAACAATATCAAGAGAATCCTCTGTATATACTCCCCACGGAAGAGATACAACTCTTTCAAGATATGTTCTTGAAACATTTGCCTCGGGACTGCCCGGGGTAGTTTTAACAAGTCTGTCGCACTCATCTAAAAGCTTCTTTTTGGACCTGTCATCAATAGGAAGAGCGTGAATTTTCTCCTTGTATTTTTCAGATTCCGCTATGTGAGAATCATCCTCACCGAGTTCAATTGAAGCCGCTTTTATCTGTTCACGAAGGTAATAATCACGCTGATTTTTATCCATACGCTCCTGAACCTTATCGTGAATTTCAAGCTCAATTTTTAAAATTTCGCTTTCCCTGGCAAGGATAGCACAAAGGCTCTCTGCACGGCGAAGTACATTAGGTTCTGAAAGAAGAAGCTGTTTATCTTCTATGGGTAAATGGAAATGACCTGCCACATTGTCCGTTGCGGCAGTAATATCCGCTTCCTCCAAAACAGTGAGAAAAACATCCGGTGCAATACGCGGATTTATGGAAACGTATTCGTCCACACGCTCCTTAAGAAGGCGCAATGTTGCTATTGTTTTGAAATCATTTTTATCGGGATATTCCTCGGGAACTTGCTCAATCAGCGCACGCATTGATGCTTTTTCACGGATTACCTCGGCAACTTTTGCCCTGCAAACACCTTCAACAACAATTTCAAAATTGCCGTTCTCACCGCTTATCTGCTTAATTTCAGCAACAACGCCAACATCATACAAATCGGAAAATTTAGGGTCTTCCACCGTTGCATCCTTTTGCGCGGCAAGAAAAATAAATCTATCCGCCGTATCTACTGCGGCTTTAATTGCTCTTATTGACTTGAATCTCCCAACTTCAAAGCAAACTGTCTGTTCGGGGAAAATAACAAGATTTCGAAGTGCCATAACCGGCAAGGCTCTTGTTTGAAATAATACTTTTGACATAATACTACCTATATAAGTTTTGGGAGTCGATTATACGACTCCCTATTTTAATATTTATCAGGCAGTTGCTTCACTGCCTTTTGATTTTTTTACTAAAACGGGTTTACTGTTGCCGTCAACAACATCGGCTGTTATTTTAACAACTTCAACTGTAGGATCAGAGGGAACCGTATACATTACAGGCATAAGGAGCTTTTCCATTATAGCTCTGAGTCCGCGTGCGCCTGTTTCTTTCTCGATAGTGAGTTCGGCAATTCGACGTATAGCTTCATCGGAAAATTCAAGCTGAACATTATCCATTTTGAAAAGACTTTGATACTGCTTAAGAAGCGAGTTTTTAGGCTTTGTAATAATATTAACAAGCGCATCAGCATCAAGGTTTTCAAGGGAGGTAATAACAGGAATTCTGCCCACAAGCTCAGGAATAAGACCGAACTTTACAAGGTCCTGCGGGATAGCCTTTGAAAAGAAATCCATATTTTTAAGCTCAGATTTAGAATGAATCTCTGCACCGAAGCCGAGAACGGATTTTCCTAATCTGTCCTCAATTATCTTTTCGAGACCTGAAAACGCACCGCCGCAGATGAAAAGAATTTTTGAAGTATCAATCTGAATAAATTCCTGCTGAGGGTGCTTTCT
>CAZCQI010000068.1:0-9389 GCA_964500795.1 uncultured Eubacteriales bacterium | reverse complement strand
CCTCGTAGATTTCCCTAAGAATTTTATACCATAAATTCCACGGCTTTTCAATATGCGAATACGACAAATTTTTACATACCGTTTTGTGAAAACACAATATAAATCAAAACTTTACAACTATATTACAGTATGTTATAATTTTTTAATAATAAAAAATCAAAAAACAAAAATGTTAAATTTACATTAAAGGTGATAAGGATGTTAGATATTAAAGGATATCTTCTTGCCGCTTTCGGCGGTTTTCTCGGAGTTTGCGAGCACATTAAATTAAATATATATTCAAAACGCGCGTGGAAGATGCAGGAAAATAACATCAAGCGTCTTATACGCAAAAACAAATCCACTGTTTACGGTAAAAAGAATAATTTTAAAGATGTTCACAGTGTTGAAGATTATCAAAAAATAGTTCCTCTCTCTTTTTACGCTGACTATGATGAATATGTTTGGCGTATGGCTGATGGTGAAAAAGGTTTAATTACAAATTTTTTCGTAAGGCGTTTCACCGAGTCCTCTGGCAGTACCGGAAAATCAAAGCTTGTTCCCCTTTCGGGTTGGGCAGAGTGGGTCGCGCAATGCTTCGGGTTCAGTGCCCCTGTGGGTTGTGCCGTTAAATGGTTCTTGAAGCAGGGAAAAATATTACCGCCGCAAAAAGGGCTTTTAACCGCTGAAACATCCAGCAGAAAGGTAAAAGGCGGCACGGTAAGCTGTCTTTCCTCTATCCCCCTTTTAAATCTACGTCCTCTTGTGCCTTTTTTCACAACTTCACCTAAGGAAGTACTGTTTCCTGCCGCAGGTTGTGATATGGATATGCATTATTTAAAGCTTCGTTTTGCCCTTCCAAGCAAAAAAGTAAGCTATCTCGGAACAATTTTCATTACAACTCTCGAATCAATGTTTTTCTATTTAGAAGAAAATTGGGAAATGCTCTGTGACGATATAGAAAAAGGCATAATCAATGACAAGATTAAGATGCCCGACGAGCTTCGCAATAAATACAATAAAAAGCTTAAGCCGAATCCCAAAAGGGCGGAAGAGCTCCGCCGTGAATTCCGTAAAGGCTTTGACTGCTCTCCTATTGTTCCCAGAATCTGGCCTAACGTTGGGTGGATGTACGGTATGGGAACAGGTGCTCTTTCACTTTATGCTAAAAAGCTGAAACGATACATAGGCGAGGATATACCCATACATTACCTGGGCTACACTGCAACCGAGGCATTTATGGCAGTACCTATTGAATTTAATTCTTTTGAGTACGTTATGCTTCCCCAAAACGGTTTTTATGAATTTCGTCCCGTTGATTGCGATAGCTACGATAACTTGCTAACAATAAAAGACCTTGAAGTCGGAAAAGAATATGAAATCATTCTTACAAATATGAGCGGTTTCTATCGTTACCGAATTGAAGATGTTATAAAGGTTACGGGATATTATCATCAATCGCCCAAAGTGACATTCTGCTACCGTCTTAATCAAATCGCCAACATCAGCGGAGAGAAGATCAGTCAAATGGCATTTGATGAAATAGTAAATAATCTTTCGGAATATATGGATGATACATATATCGGCTACAGTATTTACCCTGACCGTACCACCTCTCCCGGTCATTATGTTTTGCTCCTTGAAACTGCCGCTCCCGTAAGTGAAGAGAAAAAAATGAGATATAACGAAGCTTTTGAAAAGATGCTCTGCAGGGGCAATGTTTCTGTTGAACCTCTTATAAAGAGCGGTGCTCTCGGTCACTGCGAAGTTAAATTCCTCCGTCACGGAACTTACGATGATTACCGTAAGCTCTTAAGAGCAAGAGGTGCAAATCTCAATCAAGTAAAGCCCATTAAAGTTATTGATACCGATATTAAAAAAGAATTTTTCTTTTCACATATTATTGAAGAATAAAGGTAATTTAAAATGAATTCTAATGCTACACTTGATTTCAATGCTGAAGTATCAGCTTTACGAAGGAAAGGTCTCACAGACGAAAAGGTTATAAGTGACCTTATAAAATTTAAAGAGAGTCATCCGCAGCTGTTAAAAAAGAAGCTTCCTTGCGAAATGTATGATAAAGTAAATCTTATGTGCCGCAAATATATGGACAGAATGGCTCGTTTTGAAGTTGATTATGACTTCATAGTTGATGAAGAAGCTTTTAAAAATGTTGCTGTTTGTTGCCTTGAAATTGCTCCGTGCCTGCACTCGGCTGTTATAAAAAATCCCATTTCACCTTATTGGAGAGTTTCGGATTATAACATTAACGAAGTGGTTACACTAAAGCAAGTTGACGATATCGGAAAAGCAAAATCTGATTTTTTCCGCCGTGAAATTCCGCTTTCAAGCAACGTTCAAATCAGTATAGGTCTTTTTTACAGTTCAGGTAAAACTCATATCTGTTTCATATGGAATCATATGTGTATGGATGGTGGCGGATTTAAGGCATTCTGGAGCGACTTTTGCAAAAGTTATACCGATTACGTCCTTTACGGTATCTCGCCTCTGAGCTTCGCTACAGGCTCAAGAAAGTACACAGAAGTTTATAAAGACTTTGATAAGAAAACCGCCTCAAAAGCAAAAAAGCAATTTGCAAACATCTCTCCACGCGATAAGCACCGCTTCCCTTTTAAAGATAATGTCATAGAGGATAATGTTGTTATTGTTTCAAGAACAGTTGATGAAGAGCATTTCACAAAAGCACTCGGCTATGCAAAAAGTGTCGGAGCAACTGCAAACGATTTAATTGTTGCGTCGTATATCAACGCGCTTTGTAAAATTGCAGGATTTACCCACAGCGAAGGAATCAGCGTATCCTGCGCTACCGATTTAAGACGGCATATAAAAGATTTATCAACTATTGGTTATACAAACCACGTTTCTTTCATACATTGTGCTATTCCTCAAATAGGTAAGGATTTAAAAGAAACACTGTCGCTTGTATCTGCAAAAACGAAAGAATTGAAAAGTGATCCTTTTATGGGTCTGCACGGCCTTCCGCTGTTAAACATCGGTTACAAAACAATGATTTATTTGCAGGCTGAACCTGTTGTAAAGCTTTTTTACAGAAACCCCACCCTCTCTGTAAGTAATGTTGGTGCTATCGATACAAAGGCATTTTCTCTTGCTGAAAATCCCCCGTTTTCTGCTTTTGTTGCAGGAGCGGCAAAAAATAAGCCCTGCGCTGTTATGACAGCCCTCAGCATTAACGGTAAGCTTTGTGCCTCGATTTGTCTTCGAGGGAACGAAGAGGATAAAGCTCTTTTGGAAAATTTCTTCACTGAATTTAAAAACAATTTAGAATCATTCTAAAAATGCCCCCCATTATTGTAATTAAACAATAATGAGGGGTAATAAATTTTGATTTAACATCCCGCTAATTTAAAATCAATCCTTGGTAAGCGTTCTTATGTACCGTTTAAAGAAAGCAACACCGTCTTCAAGAGCATCGATTGGGATACGCTCATTAGTGCCGTGAGTAGTCAGAAGAAGCTGTGTATTAACAAGGAACGGTGAATAACGGTAGATATTATCGCACACATCTTCATACTGACGGGCATCAGTGCCACCCATAACAAGATAAGGAGCAACAATATTCTTGGGATTCATACCCTTGCAAATATCGGAAATTACTTTGAATGCTCTCGAATCGGTGGGTGATATTTTAGAGGGATTTTTACCGCCGACAAGAGTAACCTCGGCTTTAGGTCCTGCATATTTTCTGATATGAGCTTCAACATCTTCAACAGTTTGACCGGGCATTATGCGGAAATTAGCAACAACCGATGCCTTTTGAGGAAGAACATTGGGTGCAGGACTGCCGTTTGCCATTGTAACAGCAGTAGTTGTCCTCATCATTGAGGCAACAGCAGGAATATTCGAGCAAACCTTCTCAATAGCCGGTTTAAGAATAGGCAGATTGCTTGCAACGCATCTTACGGGATAAGTTGCACTCTTTCCGATTTCATTGAAAAGAGAAGTAAGCTGAGGTGTGAGCTCAGCTTTGAACTGATGCTTTTCAAGCTCGCAGACAATTCTTGAAAGCTCACCCAGAGCAGTGTGTTTGGGAGGCTGAGAGGAATGTCCGCCCTTTGCCGCAACCGAAATTTCAAAGTCAACATGACCTTTTTCAGCAATACCGACACCGGCAAGATTTCTGTTAATAACACCTTTTACATTAACGGGAAGAATGGCTCCACCCTCGTCAATTACACTGTCAAGCTTAATATCGCGTTCTTTAAACCAATTCATCATACAGTAAGCGCCGCAAGCGTCGCCTTCCGTCATAACCTCTTCATTGTGACCGAAGCAAAGATAAACATCTCTTTCGGGAACATACCCCTCTTCAAGGAGAGTTTCAACTGCTTCCATAACACCAATAAGATGGTTTTTAATATCAAGAGCACCTCTGCCCCATATATATCCGTCGGCAACCTCACCGCTGAAAGCAGGGTGAATCCAATCATCTTCCGTTCCCGGAGTAACGGGCACAACATCCTGATGAGCAAGCATGCAAATAGGCTCTTTCTCAGGGTGTGCGCTCTTCCAATGATACATAAGGCTACGGGTGGAGATGATTTGAAGCTCAAGTTTTTCATGAATAAGAGGATACGCCTCTCTAAGAAAAGCATGGAACTCGTCAAATTTTGACCAGTCAACAAGACTTTCATCTCTGTTTGCTATTGTCGGTATTTGTATGGCAGCAGAAAGATTTTTGATGTATCTGTCAAGATCCACCTTTTCAGGGGGGAACTGAGGGGAGTCGCTCGGTTTTTCTGTTTTGTAGGTAGTTGCGGCACGAACCATACTCACCCCGACACCTGCAACAGCCGCTAAACCTAAGCTTTTTGCTACAACAGAAGCTTTTTTATTCATAATAAATCACTCCTTGATTTTTTTAGTTAATTTTTAACTTTAAAACAACGACATCTGATCGCTGTCGGGTAAATCTCCGAAAGCACCGCAGGCTTTAAGAATTTCTACGGTAGATTTGCCCGCACCGGAACGTATCTGAAAATCTTCAATTGACGAGAAAGCCGCTCCCCCGTCTTCACGGGCATTTGCCAACTGCAGTGCAGCATTTTCACCTACTCCGGGAAGTGATGAGAAGGGCATTCTGATTTTACCGTCCTCCGGAACATAAGAAGCGTCAGTAGATTTATAAATATCAATAGGTAAAAACTCTATCCCGCGAACCATTGCTTCATAAACAATCATCATAATTGTTTCCTTGTCCTTTTCAGCGGCTGAAGCCTCTTTGCCTTTATTTTTAATCATTTCCAAAAGGGTCTTAACAGCAGCTTTGCCTTTAGACATTGACTCGGCATCAACGTCACCGCCGCGAACCGTAAGGTAAGCACAGTAATATTCAAGCGGTTTATAAACCTTAAACCACGCAAGTCGAAGTGAAGCAATAATATATGCCGCTGCGTGGGCTTTCGGGAACATATACTGAATCTTTTTGCAGGAATCAATATACCATTCAGGAACATCATGTTCCCTCATTAACGCCTCTTGTTCAGGCTTTAACTGTTTATTCTTCTTACGGACATCTTCCATGATATTGAAAGCATCCTTGGGCTCAAGACCTTTATGAAGAAGATAGACCATAATACTGTCTCGGGTACCGATAACCTCTGAAATTGTACAGGTTCCCTCTTTAATGAGATCCTGAGCATTTCCGAGCCACACTGCAGTACCGTGTGAAAGACCGGCAATCTGAATAAGGTCGGCAAAGGTCTGCGGTTTTGCTTCAAGAAGCATCCCTTTTGTAAAATCTGTTCCCATTTCAGGAATGGAAAGAGTACCCGTAGGCCAACCCAATTCCTCAGCAGTAATTCCTAAAGGTTCGGGAGATGTGCAAAGCTCATAAAGCTTTCTGTCGCTTATGTCTATATCTAAAACATCTATGCCTGTTAAATCAGACAAATGCTTATAAATTGTGGGAACATCGTGACCGAGCTCATCAAGCTTTAAAAGAGTATCGTGCATTGAGTTAAAGTCGAAGTGAGTTGTGATAATGTTTTTAGTAGTATCGTCTGCAGGGCGTTGAACGGGAGTAAAATCTTCAACCTCGTATGTGTTAGGAACAACAACCATACCACCCGGGTGCTGACCCGTTGTGCGCTTAACACCGGTACATCCTATTGTTAAACGGTCAATTTCAGCTTTTGTAACATCAAGTCCGCGTTCTTCCACGTATTTCTTTACAAAACCGTATGCAGTTTTATCAGCAACACCCGAAATAGTACCCGCCTTGAAAACGTACGCTTTGCCGAAAAGCTCTTCGGTATATCTATGAGATTGGCTCTGATACTCACCCGCAAAGTTAAGGTCAATATCGGGAGATTTATCGCCGTAGAAACCAAGGAAGGTTTCAAAGGGGATTTCGTGACCGTCCCGAATCAAAGCTGTGCCGCAGTCGGGACAATTTTTTGCCGGTAAATCGAAGCCCGAACCGACTTCGTTATGAAGGAAAAATTCAGTGTATTTACACTTAGGACAACGGTAATGAGGTTGTAATGGGTTAACCTCAGAAATACCCGCCATAATTGCAACGAAAGAAGAACCAACCGAGCCACGGGAGCCGACATAATAACCGCACTCCTCCGAATGCTTAACAAGAAGCCTTGCAATCATATAAAGACCTGCAAAACCGTTAGATATAATTGATTTAAGCTCTTTTTCAAGTCTTTCGGCAACTACCTGAGGAACAGGGTCACCGTACCACTCCTTCGCTCTCTCCCAACAGTGCTTTGTGAGATCCTCCTCAGCTCCCGGAATAACAGGGTTAAAGGTTCCGTCAGGTATGGGAAGGATATCGGGTTCAATCATATCTGCAATAAGGTTTGTGTTGGTGATAACAACCTCTTTTGCGATTTCTTCACCGAGATAAGCAAAGTCTTCGAGCATCTCCGTGGTAGTTTTAAGATAAAGCGGAGGCTGTCTGTCTGCATCCGAAAAACCTTGACCTGCCTGTAATATAGCACGGAATTTAGCATCATTTTTATTTAAGAAATGAACATCACCCGTGGCAACCGTTTTTTTGCCTAATTCATCACCTAAAGTGATAATTGCACGGTTGATTCTTTGAATATCCTCAAAAGAACTGATATTTTCACAGCCGTCCTTTTGGCTTGTAATCATATATTCATTATTGCCAACAGGCTGAATTTCAAGATAATCATAGAATGACGCTATCTCGACAATTTTTTCATGGCTTGCACCGTTAAGAAAAGCATTATAAAGTTCACCCTCTGAGCAGGCACTGCCAATGATAAGTCCCTCTCGCCTCTCTTGAATGAGACTTTTAGGCATTCTCGGCTTTTTATGGAAATAATCAATATTTGAATCAGAGATGAGCTTATATAGATTTTTAAGCCCGACTTTATTTTTTACAAGTAATATGCAATGATAGTATCTGTCGGCTTTAATTTCTTCAAGCGTTTTCTTGGAGCCGTCATCATTTATATCGTTTACAAGATAACATTCACAACCGTATATGATTTTAAAACCACTGCCTCTTGCGGTATTGCAAGCTTCCGGAAAAGCCTGAACACAACCATGGTCGGTAATTGCGATTGCCTTGTGGCCCCATTTCATCGCTTTTTTAACTATAGATTTAGCACTGCTCATTGCATCCATAGCAGACATATTTGTATGCAAATGAAGCTCTACTCGTTTTTCTTCAGCTTCATCGACAAATTCTTCTTTTACAACAGTTGCAACACAATCAGGGCGTATTATATGATCCTTTTTATAATCATCATAAGAAATGACACCGCGAACGAGAACCGTTACACCGTCACTGATTTTGGAATCGAGATACTCCAATTGTTCTTTTGTATCAAAAAATTTACATCCGAAAGAACCTGTACCGTCACTGATATTAAACTCAATAATATATCTTTTTCCGTCCTTGGTTTCACGCTTTTCGTATTTAAATACATCGCCCCAAACCAGAACGCGACCATCCTCATAGGAAATATCCTCCATAGGTGTGGGCTTCGCGTGCCTATAGTTACCGATTATAGGTTTAACGGTACTGAAATCAAGGGGTATATCAGAAAAATTTTCATATTGCGCAGTGGGTCTGAGAGTTTTATTGGACTCATCAATCTCCTGTTGCTTTCTTAAAAAAGCCTCCTCGTTTGAATCCTCACCCTCAAAAACAACACTAATCTTTTTATTAAAGTGCACTAAAATGTATTCTTCAAGAAATTTGTGAGCATTGGCATTTTCGCAAATATCTCTGCCGCCTTTTAAAAATTTCACTGTGAAAACATCATCAGTAAAATTTGTATCAATATCATCAAAAAAACCGTTTGTTTGCGGAACATTATGCCTTACTACCTTTAGAAGCATGGGAAAACACTCTTCAGTAAGACATTCCGACGGTAAAACATAATCAAATTCAACTTTTTTTAAATGAAGAGCTGTTTTAATTTCTTTGGCAACCGCCTTAAGACACATTATATTATTAAATATATCAACATGTAAAAGCGCAGAAAGCAGCAGTTCTTCCTTATTTATAACTAAATCGGTGAAATAAGTGTTTTTCATCATTTCGCGATATTTTTCGCCGGCTATGTATTCACCGAATATATCTAAAAATTTATATTTCATATCTTTTCAATTTCATCAAGGAGCGCCTTGACTATATCTTCTTCAGGTACCTTTCGTAAGATTTCACCTTTTTTAAACAATACTGCACAACCGTCACCGCCTGCAATACCGATATCAGCCTCGCGTGCTTCTCCGGGACCGTTAACAACGCAACCCATCACAGCAATTTTAATAGGCTTTTTTATGTTTTTTACTGCTTCCTCTACCTGTTCGGCGAGGGAAACAAGGTTGATTTTTGTTCTACCGCAGGTAGGGCAAGCTACAATTTGGGGCGTTTCTACTCTGAGATTTATAGCTTTAAGTATATCTCTGGCGGCGTAGACTTCTTTTACAGGAGTATCGGTAATGGAAACTCTCACTGTATCACCTATGCCTTTAAGCAGGAGTGAACCAATACCTATTGAGGATTTGATTAAAGAGCTGCGCTCAGTTCCGGCTTCCGTGACACCTAAATGTAAGGGATAATCACATCTTTCGGCAACAAGTGAATATGCTGCCACCATATTACCTACATCAGATGATTTTATTGAGATAACCGTGTCGTAAAAACCGCAGTCCTCAAGAAGCTTAATATGACGGAAAGCACTTTCAACCATTGCCTCAGGTGTCGCACCACCGAATTTTTCAAGTAAATCTTTTTCTACGGAACCGGAATTAACTCCGATTCTTATGGGCACGTTTTTAACAGCACACGCATCTGCAACTGTGGCTACTCTGTCAGCGGAACCAATATTTCCGGGATTTATACGAATCTTGTCTACACCGGCACTGAGGCTCTCAAG
>CAZCQI010000067.1:0-9391 GCA_964500795.1 uncultured Eubacteriales bacterium | reverse complement strand
CCGTAAGGCTGTTTTTAAAGGTCTGCTCGAAAGCAAGGAATTTCATAATTCCGATGTAAACAGAGGGGTGGAAGCGAAGACCGCCCTTATAGGGACCGATAGCGCCGTTAAACTGAACTCTGTAGCCGGTGTTTACCTGAACATTACCGTTATCGTCTACCCAAGTTACGCGGAAAGATACAGCTCTTTCAGGCTCAACCATTCTTTCAAGAAGGGCTGCTTTTTCGTATTCGGGGTGCTGTTCGATAACGGGTGTAAGAGAGTTGAGAACCTCAGTTACAGTCTGAACAAACTCAGGCTCGTTAGCGTGTTTTTTTGCAACTGCATCAATAGTGCGTTGAACATAATTCATCTTTTATACTCCCTTTCGGAAACCGTATTTAAAACAATAAGAAATATTGATTAAAAACAGTATCCATAAAAAATTACGTGGATCATTTTATACCTAAATTTTTGAAAATGCAATAAAATTGTATTGTTATTCGACAATATTGTAAGAATAAATAAAAATGAGGGCTTTGAAAAAAGATTTTTTTTGCAAAAAGTAGGCAAATTATGACATTTTTTATACGGTGAAAACCACGAAAAATCAACGAAAAAGGTGAATTTCCATTCACTTTTCTGATGAATGATTTGTGAATAATTAAACAATCGGGAAATTATATAAACAAAGCCATTTATTTTTGGTAAAGATTATGTTTCGGCGTTTATTGAAAAAAAAGGCACGGTATGGTATTATTCTTTTAATAGAAATAAGAGGTGTAATTATGCAGAAATATCTTATAAACCCAAACCAAAAAATTGCTAAAATAAATAAGGACATATACGGAACCTTTTCAGAACATCTCGGAAGATGTATTTATGAGGGAACATATGTCGGCGAGGATTCTCCCATTCCTAACGTTAAAGGTATGCGAAAAGACGTAGTTAATGCGCTTAAAGAGATGGGTATCCCCGTTCTTCGTTGGCCCGGAGGATGCTTTGCTGATGAATATCATTGGAAAGACGGCATAGGACCCAAGGAGAGCCGTAAGAAAATGATAAACACTCATTGGGGCGGTGTTGTTGAGGATAATTCTTTCGGTACTCACGAGTTTTTTGAGCTTTGTGAGCAGTTAGGATGCGATGCTTACGTTAACGGCAATCTCGGCAGCGGTACCGTTCAGGAAATGAGTGAGTGGGTGGAGTATATGACCTTTGACGGTCAGTCGCCTATGAGCGAATTGAGAAAAAAGAACGGCAGAGAAAAGCCTTGGAAGCTTAAATATTTCGCAGTGGGTAATGAGAATTGGGGATGCGGCGGCAATATGATGCCGAAATACTACGCCGATGAATACAGAAGATATCAGACTTATGTAAGAGATTACGACAGAAACAACCGTATCTACAGAATTGCCTGCGGGCCCAATGCATTCAATTTTGATTGGACAGATGAGGTTATGCATCACGCAGGTAATAAAATGAACGGTATATCTCTCCATTATTACACCGTTCCCACAGGTGATTGGGGCAAAAAAGGTAAAGCCACCGAGTTCTCAATTGATGAATACAAGTCAACCATTGTCCGAGCTTATAAAATGGAAGAGCTTGTAACCCGTCATACTGAGGTTATGAACCGCCACGACCCTGAAAAGCGTGTTGACCTTATAGTTGATGAATGGGGAACATGGTATGACGTTGAAGAGGGGACAAACCCCGGTTTCCTTTATCAGCAAAGCACGATGCGTGATGCTCTTGTTGCAGGTCTTACCCTTAATATCTTCAATAAACACGCTGACCGCATAAGAATGGCAAATATTGCTCAAACGGTAAATGTTTTGCAAGCAGTCATTCTTACCGACGGCGAAGAAATGCTTCTTACTCCTACATATCACATTTTCAGAATGTTTAAATCACATTCCGAAAACACTCTTCTCGGCAGTTTTCTTACAACCGATTATTTTGAAGAAAACAGGAAAACTCCCATTCTTACAGAAAGTGCATCTATTGATGAAAACGGCGTTATAGTTTCAACCGTTTCAAACGCATCTCTTGATAAAACCGAAGAAATTAAGTGCCAGATTGCAGATTTCGCAGTTACATCCGTTGAAGCAGAAATCGTTACGGGTGATGTTTACGACCATAACACCTTTGAAAATAAAGAGGTTGTTAAAACCGAAAGGTTTACTGATTTTGAGGTTACAGCCGACGGTTTTATTGCTAAGCTTCCGCCCTGCAGTGTTGTTAAATTTATTATTAAATGATGGAACGGGAATGTAAAAGGTGCTTGCTTTTGGAAAGTGCAGAGGAAGATGTCCTTGAAAATATAAATTCAAGGATATCCAAGCTTTCTGACGATGAGAGGTGTCCTGAGGAAGCATATAAGAAACGGCTTGATATCTGTCAGCAGTGCGATAATCTTATCTCAGGTGTATGTATGAAATGCGGCTGTTATGTTCAGTTCAGAGCCGCCTTTAAAAAACAAAAATGCCCCGATACTAAGGGCAGAAAGTGGTAATATGTCTGTGAGAAGCAACCATCGGTTCAACTCTCTCAACTGTTGCACTTATCAAAAGCGCAAACTGCAAGATTGAATTGTGAAGAAATTAAAAACAAATTTCACTTATCTTGACAATTGTTGTTTTAACAATTAAAATGATATGGTTAAGTGTAATAATATAATGTGTAATTATGTTTGAAAGGAATTATTTTATGATAAAACCCGAGAACAGAAACTGTTATGAATTTTTCAGAGAATGTACCAAAGATTTCGGCGTTTATGATGTAACGGAAAGCTTCGGCAATCTCATAAGTAAGAAAAAATTCATCAGCGATGTTGAATCTATTGCAGGCTATCTTGACAGTCGGAATATCAAAAGGGGAGATGTTGTTACAATCTTTCTTCCCAATACTGCTCAAAGCTTTGCCGCTTTTTATGCAATTAACAGAATCGGAGCTATAGCAAATATAGTTCATCCGCTTACACCTCCCGAGGTTCTTGAAGGGATTCTTAAATCATCTCATTCAAAGGCTATATTTATCCTTGATGTTCTTATGGGGGATTATGTCAGCATGTTGCGGCGTCGCAATAAGCTTGTAATCATTTGCTCACCG
Source organism: uncultured Eubacteriales bacterium (assembly GCA_964500795.1). GTDB lineage: Bacteria > Bacillota > Clostridia > Oscillospirales > Acutalibacteraceae > DTU089. Next base: position 6,298 of record CAZCQI010000067.1, on the reverse strand, counting down.
GGCGATTATGTTTCCCCGCTTGTTCGTCCGGCATTTAAAGTATATACAAAGGTTAAGGTTAAATCAAAAACACCTTCCTCAAATACCGCATCTTATCATACAATAAGCCATCTGAATATGCAGGCACCCAAAGTTCAGAATAACGGTGATGACGTTGCTGTTTATCTTCACGGCGGAGGAACAACGGGAAAGAGCAAAACAATTCAGCTTACAAGTAAAAATCTTAATGAGCTTGCATATAAGCTGAGCTTTTTTGATTCGCCCCACGATCCCGGTGCCGAATGTTCTCTTGCGGTTTTACCTCTGTTTCATGCATTCGGCTTAGGCGTTGTTATGCATTTCAGTATGTGCGCCGGCTTTACCTGCATACCTATGATGAATTTCGCGCCTGATAAGGCAAATAAGCTTATTAAAAAGCATAATATAACTTATATTGTCGGTGTGCCGAATATGTTTAAGAAAATGTATGAGGAATCTAATTTCGACGGGCCGCATCTTTCAAAGCTGCGTCTTCTTTGGGCAGGCGGCGATATAATAAGCGATACCTTCCTCAGCGCTTTCAACTCAAAGCTCGAAAAATGGAATGCCAAAGGCAGACTTTACAGGGGCTACGGTCTTACTGAGGTAAGCTCCGTTTGTACTGCGAATATTTTCGGTGCTTTTAAAGAGAATTCAATCGGAAAGCCTCTCGACGGTATAACTGTTGAAATTTGGGACGATAAGAAAAAGAAGCTTGCTCCAAATACTATCGGTGAAATCGTTATTGCAGGCTCAACCGTTATGCAGGGCTATCTTGATAATGACGGTGACGACGGTATTTATACCGATAAAAAAGGCAGGCGCTGGGTTCTTTCGGGAGATCTCGGTTATATGGATGAAGACGGCTATGTTTTCTTTACCGGCAGAAAGAAACGAATGATAATCATTTCAGGCTACAATGTTTACCCCAATGATATTGAACAGGAAGTTCTGAAGCTTGATTATATCAACGAGGCTTGCGCCGTTCAGGGTTATGAAAACGGTAAACCTATAATTAAATTGTTTGTTTCTCTTTACCAGCCTACAGATAATCCTGAAGAGGTTTGCAAATGTCTTAAAGAATATTGCGACAGCAAGCTTGAAAGATTTTCAAGACCGAGAGCTTTTACTATTCTTGATTCTCTTCCTAAAACAAAAATGGCAAAAATCGACTTTATGAAGCTTACCGATACTCCGCCGGCTCCTCAGCCCACTAAAAAAGAAATTCGCGAAAAAGAAAAAGCAAAGCGCGAAATTGAAAAAGCCGCTGAAAAAGCAGGCAGAGAAGCAGAGCGCCTGGAAAAGGAAGAGCGCGAAGCTGCCGAAAAAGCAAAGGAAAGTAAAAAGAATACAGAAGAATAATAAATATAGAGCCTGAGTCAATGCTCAGGTTCTGTTTTTTATTTGTTTAAAAGATAAATACTGAAATTAAGAACAGCGGCAAAGGTTACCCAGGCAAGATACGGTATAAGAAAATAGGAGGCTTTTCTGTTCACCTTACAGAATTCAAGAATAGTTGCGGCAATCAATATCCAAAGGGCGCATATCCATATAAAAGCAAATAGATAATTACCTGAGCCGAAGAAAATAAAACTCCAGATAAAATTAAATGCAAGCTGAGTATAATAAAAAATAAATGCTCTTTTCTTTTCGAAAACGGGAGTTGTGTCAACAATATATGCCGCATACCCCATAAGTAGATAAAGTATAGTCCAAGCAACAGGGAAGAGCCTGCCGGGCGGCATAAAGAAAGGCTTTACGGCATTTGCGTTAAATTCTTTAACTCCGTTTCGGGTAAGAAAACCTGAAATTCCGCCTACAGCCAAAGGAATACCGATATTTTTTATAAGCTTTTTTAACCGTATTTTAATAATCATAATCACACCTCAATAACAGTATATAAAAAAATAAATGTAATTATACGGAAAAAACTCGCACCGATGATGTGGTGCGAGTTTTTCTCGTATAATCAATAAATATTATTTTTCGTCAGCTATCTGCCTGCCCATGAGAACACCCATAACGGATGCCATCATAAGTCCTCTTGTCCATCCTGAGGAGTCACCGAGGCAGTGAAGACCCTTAACGCTTGTGTTAAGGTTGGTATCCATGCTTATACGGTTGCTGTAGAATTTCAATTCGGGGGAGTATAGGAGGGTTTCCGATGATGCAAAGCCGGGAACAACATGGTCAACTGCCTGAATGAAATTGATAATGTTTGTCATAGCTCTGTAAGGCATAGCGGCTGTAATATCGCCTGCAACCGCATCGGGGAGGGAGGGGCGAAGGTTTGAACGCGCAAGCTCCTTTTGCCATGTACGCTTGCCGTCAAGAATATCGCCGTAGCGTTGAACGAGAATATGACCTGCGCCGAGCATATTTGTAAGCTCGCCGACCTTCTGAGCATATTCAATCGGCTGATTGAACGGCTGGTTAAAGTTATGTGAGCAAAGGATAGCAACATTTGTGTTGTTAGACTTTTTTTCTTTATAAGAGTGACCGTTAACAACTGCAAGGTCATTGTCGTAGTTTTCCTGGCTTACAAAGCCACCGGGATTCTGGCAGAAGGTTCTTACCTTGTTTTTGAAGGGCTTCGGGTAGCCGATGAGCTTTGATTCATAAAGCACACGGTTAACCTTTTCCATAACCTCGTTGCGAACCTCAACACGAACACCGATATCAACAGTTCCTGCCTGATGCTCGATCCCGTGTTCGGTGCAAAGCTTTTCAAGCCAATCTGCACCTCTTCTGCCGGTAGCAACAACGATTTTGTCTGCATCAATCTGCTGATTGTCACTGCCTTTGCTGATGTAAACGCCTTTGCAAACACCGTCTTTAATAATAATATCTTTACATTCGTAACCGAACATCATATCAACACCGCTGTTGCGAAGGTGGTTTTCTATTTCAAGGTAAAGTGTCTGAGCTTTTTCTGTACCTAAATGACGGATAGGGCAGTCAACAAGCTTGAGTCCCGCCTGAATTGCGTTTTTTCTTATTTCTTTAACCTCGTCATCGTTGCTGACACCTTCAATATGCTCATCCGCACCGAATTCAAGATAAATCTTATCAGTGTAATCAATAAGCTCCTGAGCAAAATCCTCGCCGATAAGCGTTGGTAGGTCGCCGCCTACCTCGTAGCTTAAAGAAAGCTTACCGTCGGAAAAAGCACCCGCACCCGAAAAGCCTGTGGTAATATGGCAATAGGGCTTGCAGTTAACACACTGTTTCGTTTTCGCTTTTGGGCAACTGCGTTTTTCAACGGGCTGACCTTTTTCAATAATAAGAATAGATTTATTGCAGCCTTTTCGGCGCATTTCCAAGGCAGTGAAAATACCTGCAGGACCTGCGCCTACGATTACAACATCGTACTTCATAAATAACACCTTATATATGAAAATCAGTTTTCGATTTTAACGCCTGCAGCCTGTCTGCGCTCTTCAAGTTCTTTTGCAATCTGAGGCTTCATATCGTCGATTTTATAGAAGAACATAGGAATTGCGCAAAGAAGCATACTTACACCGGGAACTATTGAAACAAGAGAGAACATAGCAAAGTTCTGGGTTTTTGTAAGCTCTGTTGCGGCAACAACTGCCGTAGAGGAGAGCATCTGAGCAGGGTCGATATCAATAAACATATACATTAAAACGATTCCGCAGGTGGCAAATGCGTTGCCGAGCTTGTTGACAAAGCCTTGGCAGGCAGAGCCCAGAGCGTTATCGCGGAAGCCTGTTTTAAGCTCCATATAGTCAAGACAGTCACCAATCATTGCAATGGAAAGATTGTTGATAACGCCTAAGGGTATACAGGAGATAATAATAAAGGGAATGCATATGTAAAGCGAATATTCGCTGGGAGCAAACCAACCGATAAGGGTTGTAAATATGCTTGAAACAAAGCCTAAAAGGCAGGTGGTAATAACGATTTTATGGTATTGGAAGCGCTTCATAAGAGCAGGCATAAAGAGCATTGCGCCGAACATACCGACAATAGCGCATACCTGGAAAATAGTTTTTACTGTTGAAACGCTTTGAGAAATTGCGGCGATTCTTTCATCGGCAGTTAAGGTTGTGAGGTCGGGACCGATATAAAAGCCGTATCTTGCAACGTGGATAGCAGCCGCCTGAACCATATATCTGCCGGAAGAGAGCACGCCCATTGCAACAACAAGCATAAGGGGCTTGCATTTGAAAAGTCTTGAAAGGGTAGAGGGCTCGCCGGGCTTGCGTGTTTTGGGCGGAATAACAACTCTTTCTTTAACATGGAAATATGTTCTGCAATAGAGAATCATACCGATACCAACCGTAACGATTGCCATTAAGAGGTATTTGTTTTTTTCCTGAGTGAGAGCATCCTTGCCCGAGAAAATCACGGGAATAACAAAGCCGCAAATAAGGAAAAGAACTTCGGGAACTGCAGAACCGATACCGTTAATTGTTTTACCGAACGATAAAACGCTTCCGCGCTCCTCGCCGTTGGGAGTCATAATGTTGGGAAGACTCCAGAAGGGGACATCAGCCATTGTATAAAGCATACCCCAACCGACATAAACTATTGCTGAATAAATCATCAATTGTGTTTTATCAAGGTCGGGACTTAAATACATAAGCACCGTGAAAACAGCAATCGGAATTGATGCATAAAGTATGTAGGGCTTTAATTTTCCGCGCTTTGTAGTACGCTTGTCAACGATAATACCCATAAGAGGGTCGTTGATTGCATCCCACACTCTTGCTAAAAGCATAAGAAGTAAAACGAACATAAGCGGAAGCTGTAAAACATTAACATAATAGTCGCTTATGTAGCTGGACATCATTGCGTAAATCATACCTTGTCCGCAGCCGCCGAGGGCAAATGCCCATCTTTCCTTACTGCTCAGGTAAGTCGTTTGTTTCGGTTTTTCCGATTTTGTTTTTGCCATTTCAATTCCTCCAAATTTAATTCATTTGTATTTATAAGCGTAAAACAGTTTTTCGGCTTCTGCCGAATAATCACCGTTTTCGTTTTCCAAAATAAGAGGCTCTCTGATTCTGAAGCCGGGGGCAGAGCCTTTTTTGCCCTCAACCATAACAAGGTTCGGTTCTTTGCCGATGCGCTGAATTACCTCACGCATTGATTTCGGTTCGATTTTGAATTTCCGCATTGATGCAAAAATATCCGGTAACCTTTCAGGTCGCTGGCAAATGCAGAACCTTCCGCCGAATTTCAAAAGAAAAGAAGCCGCTTTCGCCGCATCTTCAAGAGTGCAGGTGAATTCGTGACGTGCGTTTTTATAATCCTCGCCCTCATTTACAATACCTGTACCCACCTTTTTATAAGGTGGATTTATGCTGACCAAATCGTAATATTCATTTTGAAGAACACCCTTTAAGCTTCTTAAATCACAATGAACAGTGGTGATTTTATCTTCAATATTATTTTCGTTGAGAGTTTTATTTAAAAGCGCAATCGCACTGTCTGAAATCTCAACTCCGGTGATTTCTTTGGGTTCGAAATCTCTCAGCCATAAAAGGGGGATAATGCCGTTTCCCGTACCTAAATCGCAGCATTTATCTTTATGACGGGGGGCACAGAAATCTGCAAGCACAATGGCATCCGAGGTGAAAATATGGGCATCGCTGACATATATTTTTAAATTCTTGCCGAGAGCCTCTGTACGCTCTTCCCGAGATGCCATAAAAAACCTCCAAATGCTGAAAATAGTATTTGAGCACACTCAAACATTATTATTTTAGCATAAGGAGGTAATTTAATCAATCGTTAAAAGTGTTTAAAAAAGCGTTTTGTCACAATGCACAAAACGCTTGACGGTATTTTGTTGAATTTATCCTTCCATTTGCTTTCCCAAAAATGCGGCGGCAGCCTGAGCAAGCTTGATTTCCGTGTCGGTAGGAAAATTTCCGTTTTCTTCGTCAAGAAAAATTACCGCACCGCTTATATCTCCGGCGGCAATTATGGGGAATGCAATCGATGCCGAGAAATCCGTACCGTCAATGGGCAAAAGCTTTTTCATAGACCCTTTTTGTTTAACATAGTTTTCTCTGTTTTCCATCAGTTCTTCCATTTCTCGCGAAAGGTGCTTCTCAAGTACATCTTTTTTGGCAATTCCCGAGGCGGAAATAACACGGTCACGGTCGGTAATAAGAACGGGAACTCCGGCGGTTCTGCTGAGCACTTCCGAATATTGCCCCGAAAAATGGGATATTTCACCGATAGGGGAATATTTTTTAAAAATCACCTCACCGTCACTTGCGGTAAAAATTTCCAAAGGGTCTCCCTC
>CAZCQI010000066.1:0-10136 GCA_964500795.1 uncultured Eubacteriales bacterium | reverse complement strand
ACGCCTCGGTGGACTTTCACCACAGAGCATTGATATGCCCGTCATACTAAAAAAACAGGGAGAACAAGTTTTCACTCGTTCTCCCATATATAATTATTACATATTTAAAGAATACTATAGTCAAAATCTTTGTATTCATTAACTTCTGTAACAGTACCTGTACTTGTGAGAAGAAGATATCCCTTAAACTCACCGGTATAATTAACGGTTTGAGTGAGTGAAATGATTGTATTAAGAACAGGGTCATATATCAACTCAACAGTGCAGTCTTTATAAGTAAGAGTTGCAGAAGTTGCATCCAAGAGTGTTGTTGAAGCATTCACCTTCTGCAAGGCAACATCCGAATCAATAACCGGGAACATTGCACTTGTAAAGCTTTCTGCTTTGGTTGCATCCGCAGGAGTAGAAGCAGGGTTGACTTCATCACGGAGAACAATTGTAATCTTGCGACTACCATCTGCAAGCTTAACACTTGTTGCAGTCTTTATTGCCTCTGAAGCATCGGCAGAAGCAAGCATACATGCATACTTATTATTATCAATGCAAAGCTCAGAAGCAACAGAAGCAGCGGTCACAACCACGGGAACCGCATTTTCCTTAGAAACAAAATAATCAGGATAAGTTTTCTCAATATTAAGAAGGTGCACAGCAGTAGCTGCATCTTTATCAATAGTCCTGTAAGTAGTCTTTGTGAAATTGGGCTTAGAAACCTTTTTAGAAAGATTAACAACATTCTTGTACTCAGAAAGAATCTGCTTTTTGAGTTTTATTGTTTCTGCGGAATCCGTTTCAGGCTCTGTTGTAGTAGTTGTAGGAGCCGAAGTCGTTCCTGCAGTGACTGCCGTTGTATCTTCCTGAGAACCACTATTGGATGAGGTTGTGTCAACGGGTGTTTGCTCCGTTTCTGAACCGGAATCAGAAGTTGTTTCATCATTTGCAGGTGTATCGACTGAAGGAGCGGGTGCGGTAGTATCTTCAACAGGCGTATTAACAATCAAGTCTGCGCTGCTATCATCGGGAGAAGAGCTGTTGTCACCCGTTAAAAAATCAATAGCTTTATCGACAGCGGGGATATTGGTAACAAGCTTACGCTTGGTCTGCATATAATAGGTTGCAGAAACGAGCTTTAACGCTGTGCTGGAAATAAGCCCGATACTAATACAAGCAGCAAGAAGCAACGCAACAACCTTTTTTAAACCGCCGTTGTTCAGTCCTTTCAATTTCATCGTTTGATATCCTCCTTGTGAAATCAGTCAAATTCTTAATTATTTTACACAAATTATGCAAAAAAGTCAATATCAAATGGCATTGAGATTTGACATATATGAACACTTTTTCTTTTTTTGTGCAAAATGTTAAAAATTACAACTTTAATTTATTGAAAATGATGATTGAAAAACAATGGATATTATTGTAAAATTAACTAAATGTAGCGTTTTGCGCATATGTTTAGAAAAGGAGAATTTTTAATTATGAAGAAAAGCAAATTAACAAAATTGCTTGCAGTTGTTCTCTCATTGACATTAATGTTTTCATCATTCGGTGCAGTTTCAGCAAGTGCTGTTTCTTGCCCCTATGAGGCACCGTCCATTGAGCAACTGGCTGCAAGCAACAATCCTATTTCAATGATTTTTACAAGCATTGTTGAGGCTGTTTTGAATTTTGTTCTCGGTCTTTTTTCCGATGCGCTTCAGGACGGTCCCGGTTTTGTTACTGATGAAGAAGCAGTTGAAATCACAGCAAAAAATTTCTACGAAGGTTCAACTGAATTTAAGTCGGAAGCCGAAGAGGATGCAAAATGGAACATCGGTTATTCAAATGCAAGCCTCATCCCCGATGATTACAGCAACGGTACGTACTATATCGGTGGCTATATTGCTATTGAAAACGGTTTTTCAAATGTTGTTGAGGGGATTGCCGAAATTCCCGGTTTAGGCCCTGACGATATGAAAGTCAGATGCGTTTCTATGAATGACGGTACTGATAGCGGTACTGTGCTTTTTGCAACAATTGACTGTATCGGTATCACAAACGCGGATATAAAAGATATCCGTGAGCTTCTTGCAGATTATGCTGCAGAAAACAATATTACTTCCATAAACATTGCTTCGACTCATACTCACAGTTGTATTGACACCGAAGGTCTTTGGACAAATATGATGGCTAAGTTTTTATATAACAGTCTGAACAGCGGATTAGGCACAGGCGCAGAGCTTCAGCAAGGAACGAACCCTGCATATATGGAATTCCTTAAAGAAGAGGTTGCCAACGCTCTTATTGCAGCTCATAAGGATATGCAACCCGGCGAACTCACCTATGCCGTTAAGGATCTCGGTCAGGATTATTTCAACAACAAAAACCGTCCTTCCTCAGGTCAGACAGTTACTGTTGAAAGCGTTGATGAAAACGGAAATATTGTAACTTCCGAAGAAACAATCATTGCTATGACAGATATTTCAAGATTCATCTTTACTCCCGACGATGAATCTGCCGAACCCACAATGATGCTCAACATTGCCGCTCACCCCGATGTTGCAGGTCTTCCCACCGAATCCAACTCAGGTAGAGAAATCAGCGGTGACTACCTCTTCTACTGCGGTCAGTATCTTGAAAAAGCAGGCTACAACTTTATGTTCTTCCAAGGCGCTATCGCAGGTATTTATATGGCTCGCGGCGTTACAGGTGACGGCGTTGAAACAGAGCAGAGAGTTGAAGAATCCATGAGATACGGTTACGAGCTTGCAAGAATGGCTCTTTCCCTTACTCTTGAGGTTGATGATATTCTTCTTGACGACCTTCTCAATTGTGCAGAAGAAATCGCAGAAAATGTTGATAACGAAAACTATACTATATGGTATGAAAATTGGACTCCTGTTGAAGAAGTTACTGTTGAACCCTTCCTTAACATTGCTCTTAAGCAGGTTGAGGTTCCCGTTTCAAATAACCTTATAGAAGCAGTCGGTAAGCTTAACCTTGCTAACTATGTTGTTATTACACACGAGGACGGCACCTATTCCACTATCACCGAAATCGGTTATATGGAAATGGGTAATCAGTTCAAAACAGTATTCCTTCCCGGTGAAATCTGCCAGGATCTTATTGTAGGCGGTAACTCACTCTATGCAGAGAACTCAGCAACAGGTACTGATTTCTCAGAAAAAACTGCTGCAGAGATTTTCGGAGATGACGTTAAATGCTTCGGTCTTGTGAACGATGCTATCGGTTATGTTGTCCCCGATAACGACTACACAATGGGTGATCCCGTAAACCACTACCAAGAGCTTATCTCTCTCGGCAAGGGTGTTGCATCCGCTCTTATGGCAGGTCTTGAAGAGCTTGCAGGAGAAATCGTCAGAGTTTAATCTATCGTAAAACTAATAATGTGAAAATAATGACTGCTTCGGATTTCTTGTAAACCCGAAGCAGTCACTTTTTTTATGTCTCATTAAAATTTTCTACATATCCCATTACGCTTTCCTGACGTTTCTTTGCCAATTCATCATACATCCATTCTCGTTTTTGTCGGGATATAGGCCACAGGAATTTTGGTACAATTCTCAAAATACCTGTCAGTGTAGGAATAATTGTACAAAGTGCAAACTCCCAAAACTTTGTTCTGTCATTCTGAGAGCCGATTTCAAGTCCTTGAACATAACCGATTCGTTTCATAATCAGGCTTGTTACAGAGCCGAGAAGCGCGCTCTGAATCTTTAATATCAAGCCCTTTGCAACACCCGTTGTTGCCTCCATACGGTAACCGTTTTTCCACTCACAATAATCCATTGCCTCGTTCCAAAGATCGGCGGTAATAACCTTTGATATGCCCCACGACCATTTCGAAAACCACTCTTTCATACCGAAAGCAATACACATAGGAACAGTTTGATAGAACATCGTTTTCTTTTTTGTCATACCAAACATGAAGACCCCGATAGAGAGTATACTGTTATAAATATCATTGAATATCCAAAGGGATTTTGATGAAAAGCGCTTTCTCAAGGGTCCTACAAAAGCATAGCTTATGCTTCCGTTTAAACCTGAGGGAATATTCAACAGAGTGATGAGAGAATAGCTTCCCAAAACATCTATAAAATAGTTTGTTTCGCTTTTGCTTATAGAGAAATTACCTAAAAACTCCGAAAGACACATTAAAAGAACGGGATAGTTAGAAACAATGGCTTTCATCCCCGCTTTAATATCGGGTTTCTCAATAGATTGAGGGACCCTTTCTTTTGATTGCAGGAAAAACCAAAAGGTACACAGAGAAGAAATAAGCGCCGTTCCCCCGCCCATCACCATAAACACGGAGCTAAGCTTCCAAGTAACGATTTTATTGTTTACAAGGTCAATCAAAACACCCATTATGTATCTCGGTAAATCTTCACCCATATACCCCGTAAGGAGTTCGGCAAGTGTTATAAGCCGTATTCGTTCATCGGGATTCGGAGTAATGGTGGACATATAACCGCTTTTTGCGACACTCGTAAAAGTTCCGGCTGTTTCGTTTATTATCGCAAATGCATAATAATAAATAAGCTTCGGTATATATGTACCTGCTGTATTTGAGAAAAACAGGGGCAACAGCCAAGTAAAAATGCCAATGACGGTTAAAGGCAACTGCATACCCACAAGATACGGTCTGAACTTACCGATACGGGTTCTTGTATTATCTACAATTACGGATATAAAAGTATCATTCACAATATCCCAGGCAGCTGTTGCAAGGTTCATTACTGCGTTAACAGTGAAATCAATATTAACTACGTCCCATATATATCTCTCCGAAAACGAATTTATATTAAATGAGTTCGACCAGTCATTTAAAAGGTACGCAACCGTCTCCCTTACACCTACATAATTGTGACCCTTATAATAAGAAGCGTTCTCTTGTGTTGAAGCAGGCTCCCGAACATCCACGTTAATTTCACTGTTTTTCAAATTGTTTTCAGTCATTCATCTCCACCTCCCTGTATTCCCAAAGAGTCTGAGGTTGCAACGGTAACTGCACACTCATCGGTAAAGGTTTCGCCGAGGTATTCCAGCACAACTGTAATAATGACAGGCTCGTCGCTTTCGGCTATACCTTTTATATAACCCATTTCATCAACAGTTACAACGGAAGGATTCGATGACTTAAAGTTAACGGTATATTGGCTGTCGTCCTCAATAACCGCGTTAACCGAAAGACTTGCTTCACTCCCCGGTTCAACTGTAACAGAGCTTTGGGCAAACTCGATTCCGGCGTAGTCATATTCATAAGTTTTACTGAATTTATATTGAAAGGATACAAGCTTATTACCTAAAAAATTCAACTCATTGATAAAAAGAACATCTGAGCTGATATTATAAATGCTGTCATAAGTTATATATTCAATTTTATCGGTAAACCTGTTTATTTTTACCTTGATGCGAAAGCTCTCAGGTGAAATTTCTGTTTTTCTTACACTGCAAACAGTTGAAATTTCTTTAATAAAACTTTCTTTAGCAAATTTCGTTTCACTTCTCGAAAAAAGTGCAGAAAGCTCTTCATCCGAATAAACTTCATCGGCATCAATAAAGAATGATAAAAAATAATATTCACTGTCGATAATTTCTCCGCTCTCGCTGTCATAAAGAGGGTTTCCGTCCTCATCTGTTTCACCAACGGTAAATTCACCTTTGAGATTTTCAATATTTGATAAATCAACAACGGGCATACCGTTATAAACGGAACCGAACTCGCCTTCGAAATTTTCAGGATAATAGCCATAAACAGCAGGTAATATTTTGTCTTTTGCATACATAAGAAGGTTAGTACAGTTACTGTCCTCTATATTTGCAGAATCAGAAACGATAATCGACGAAGCTTCAACAAAGGGATCGGAATAAGTTGCAACCTTAACAAATTCATTGTTTACCGCTTTTTCGGTAAGAGATTTCAAGTATTCCGCAAGAAGGTATGAATCATCCGAAAGCGCTGTTTTACTTTCGGTATCATATTCCGCCGAACTTGAGTTTGCACCTTCAACCGAATTTGCAGTTAATACAAGAATTACCATACATATACACAAAGCCAGAAAACTGCATAAACCGAAAAGAATAAATTGCAGCTTCTTGTTGCTGTTTGATTTATCCTTAATTTGAGAAATTCTGTTACTCACCCGATTCACCGCCTCTCGCTTTATCGGCAAGGGATTTTTTCAATGACTCTTCTTCAATGCGTTTCGTTTTTTCCTCTTCCGATTCAAAAACAGGAAGAGGTAAATCATCAAGGAAAACCTCCCCCGCCTTAATCTTTTTTCGAAGCTCAACGCGCCGGATATCAACCTCTTTAATTAAAGGTTTAATATCTTTTATTATTACGAGATGATTCAAAATAAAAATTAAAATAAAAACTGCAACACACGCAAAAGAGCCGTACCCCGTTTTGGCGTTATACAGGGTATATTCACTTACAACTGAAGGTAAAAGCAAACTGACTGCCGCTGATGCAACGCTCAGCAACATACCGACTGCAGACATTGTTCGCATAATTTTTGCAGATTTTCTTATATCAATAAAGGAAAGCAATAAAACAGCAAAAATAACAAAACCTGCAACAAATATCGCCACCATTAGCAAAAGCAACGCTATACTTATCCAAACAGCGTTTGGTGTGTATATTTTCATATTTGTAAGTGCCGAGAGAGTACCGTCGGAAAAAGCTTGATATATACCGATAGCACCGAAGCTGATTTTTGAAGAAAGCAAAGGTAAATTTACCGAAACAGATGCAAAAGGAACACATATTGCACCAATAGCAAGCACCATTGCAACAATCCTTAAAACAGGTATAACACCGCCTATAAATGCAGTTTTAAGCTTAGCCAAAAGAATATGGAAGGTTGCATACTCAAGTTCACACTTTTTTGCATCATCTGTAAGTGATTTTTCCTGCTGGCTGTAAAAGATGTTTACTCCGCAATGCTTACAGTTCGGAGCAAGCTCAAGCCTGCCGATACGACCACCGCAATTAGGACATTGCATAATATACCCCCTTTTATTATAGTATGACAATATTCTATCATAGACTTTTCTATTTTACAATCAGATTATCGTTCACTAATACACAAAATTATCAACAGGTAACTATGAATTTTCCACATAACTATTCATTTTTATGCGGCAATTATTGTCAAATAAATTGCATTTACTCATATTGACAAACTGATATATGCAGTGATATAATTTTATAAAATTTTAAATATAAACGCATTGAAGCGGAGTAGTAAGCAACATTTCAGCCCTTAGAGAGATGTCGTTCGGTGCAAGACATTGGTGCAACTTGCTGAACTCGCCGCAGAGCGGCTGCGTTGAAACCATTACAGCAAGTAAATGCAGACGGGAACTCCCGTAACAGAGTCAAGGTGTAACTGCACCGGAGTGCATCCCCCGAGGATGAAAAAGAGTGGTACCGCGGAAGACTTAATTATAATTTTGCGCTTTCGTCTCTTTCAGTTATCTTTGATAACAATGAGACGAGAGCATTTTTATTTACCAAAATCAGGAGGTAATATATGCAAGATATACCAACAAACAAAATGACCGGTTCGAAAATTGTTATTGAAACACTTATCGAACAAGGGGTTACCGATGTTTTCGGATACCCCGGAGGTCAGGTATTAAATATTTACGACGAGCTCTATAAGGCAAGCGACAAAATCAATCATATCCTTGCGGCACATGAGCAAGGTGCGGCTCACGCTGCCGACGGTTATTCAAGAGCAACGGGTAAAGTAGGCGTTGTTATTGCAACATCGGGTCCCGGTGCAACAAATCTCGTAACAGGTATTGCAACTGCAATGCTTGATTCAATTCCAATGGTTGCTATTACAGGTAATGTTCCCACTGCACTTATAGGTAAGGACAGTTTTCAGGAAATAAATATTGCCGGAGTTACTTTACCTATCACAAAGCATAACTATTTTGTTAGTGACGTTAATGAATTGGCAGATACAATCCGCGAAGCCTTCCAAATTGCAAAATCGGGAAGACCCGGACCTGTGCTCATTGATATTCCAAAGGACGTTCAGATTGCTGAATGTGAGTTCACAAATAAAGGTGTTGCCCCCTATATCGAGCAACAGCAGGCTAATGATTCCGATATAAACAAAGCAATTGAGCTTATTAACAAGTCCGAACGACCTTATATCTATATCGGCGGCGGTGCAGCAGGCGTAGGTATGGGCGAAGATATTATGGCTCTTGCGGAAAAAATCGACGGATATATAGGTTGCACTTTTATGGGACTTTCCGCCATTCCCAATTCTTACGGACATTTCCTGGGAATGCAGGGCATGCACGGTCAGTATGCTTCTTCAATGGCAAATAAAGAAGCTGACCTTGTTATCGGTGTCGGTGTTCGTTTCAGCGACAGAGCCACGGGAAACACAGCTAAATATTCAAAGAACGCTAAGATAATTCAGTTGGATACAGACCTTTCCGAAATCGGGAAAAATATTAAAGTTGATGTAGGTTTGGTTGGTAATATTATTGACTCATTTAAAAAGATTCTCGACGGTTGCCAAAAACAAAATCACCCTGAATGGAACAAAACCGTTAATGAACTTAAGGCAACGGGAAAGACAATTGCAGATAAAGCTGAAGCTATCGCAGGTGACGCCTTAAATCCGAAAAAACTGTTTGATATAATAAACAGCGTTAAGGATGAAAATACGGTTATTGCTACCGATGTTGGACAGCATCAGATGTGGACGGCTCAGTATGTTGATTTTAAAAAACCGAGAAAATTCGCTTCAAGCGGCGGATTGGGAACAATGGGCTACGGCTTAGGCGCCGCTATCGGTGCTCAGATCGGCAGTGGTAACAGAACAGTTCTCATAACGGGCGATGGCAGCTTCGGTATGAATCTTAATGAATTGGCAACCGCCGTTTCTTATAATACGCCAATTGTTATAGTTATTGTTAATAACGGTGTTCTCGGTATGGTAAGACAGTGGCAAACACTCTTCTACGGCAAGCGTTATTCGAATACGGTTTTGGGCAGAAAAACTGATTTTGTAAAGTTGGCAGATGCTTTCGGATTGCCCGGTGAAAGAGTGGATAACACCGAGGATTTCAAATTGGCTTTCACAAGAGGTATGAACCATAACGGACCTTATCTTATCGATACAATCATTGATATGGATGAATTTGTTCTTCCTATGTTACCTCCCGGCGGTTCAATTGATGATATGATAACTTCCAAAGAGGAGGTAAATGAATGAAGAGATTTGTGATTTCCGCTTATGTTGAGAATAAATACGGCGTTCTTACAAGAGTAACAGGTCTTTTTATGAGAAAAGGCTTTAATATTGATTCGCTGACTGTCGGTGAAACGGAAAACGCCGAGTATTCCCGCATAACCATTGCGCTCAACGGCGATGATTACGCAAGAGAACAGCTTATTAATCAGCTGAAAAAACTTCACAACGTTAAAAATGTAGCACTTCTTAACGATGAACAAAGTGTTGAAAGGGAGTTAGCTTTGATAAAAGTTAAGAACTCCACCGAAAATCGAAGCGAAGTTATGGCAGCGGCAGAAATATACCGCGCAAAAATCATCGATTATAACACAAAAACGCTTTGTGTTGAGGTTACGGGAGAGCCTTCAAAAATCAATGCTTTTATTGATGTATTGAAGCCCCTCGGAATTATTGAATTATGCAGAACAGGTGTTGTGGCTCTTGAAAGAAACCACACCATCACAGAATAAACAATATTTTTTAAAAGGAGTTAATTATTATGGCAAACATTTACTATCAGCAGGACTGCAACCTTGCTAAGCTTAACGGTAAAACAGTTGCAATTATCGGCTATGGTTCACAGGGACACGCTCATGCTCTTAACCTTAAGGAATCCGGTGTTGATGTTATTGTAGGTCTTTACGAAGGCAGCAAAAGTTGGGCAAAAGCAGAAGCAGCAGGTCTTAAGGTTATGACCTCTGCAGAAGCAGCAAAAAATGCTGATATTATTATGATTCTCATCAATGACGAGAAACAGGCAAAGCTTTACAAAGAAAGCATTGAACCCAACCTTACAGAAGGAAAGACCCTCGCCTTTGCTCACGGCTTCAACATTCATTTCGGTTGCATTAAGCCCCCGAAGAATGTTAACGT
>CAZCQI010000065.1:0-10165 GCA_964500795.1 uncultured Eubacteriales bacterium | reverse complement strand
TATAATTGAGAATGGAGAATGGAGAATGGAGAATTATCGGGACCTGCGGTCGGCATTATAAAAATGACAAGTTGCAAGTGGAAAGTTTTGGGCGCTGAAAGTTCCGTAGAAGAATAAAGTAAAGGTGAGTGTAGACCTCTCTTCGAAGAGAGGGGGACCGCCTTGAAATATATTAACCTATTGAATTTTGTACCAAACGACCCTATTGTAAAGGCGTTCGATACAGTTTGTCGGGCGGTGGAGAATTATCGGGACCTGCGGTCGGCAATATAAAAATGACAAGTTGCAAGTGGAAAGTTTTGGGCGTGAAAATGTGCCATAGAAGAATAAAGTAAAGGTGAGTGTAGACCTCTCTTCGAAGAGAGGGGGACCGCCTTGAAATATATTAACCTATTGAATTTTGTACCAAGCGAGCCTATTGTAAAGTCGTTAGATACAGTTTGTCGGGCGGTGGAGAGTTCTCGACGCGAGCCCTCGAGCGTCGTTGAATCGCAAGATTCAATTGTAATAACTTTCCGCAGCGGGAGGGTCAAGACCCGATACTACAGTGTTTTTCCTAAAAAATAAAAAAAGAACATCCTCCCGTAAGGTACGGTCTCAGACCGTACCACAGAAGAAAGTATAGTGGTGGAGGAACAGCCTTAGGCAGGACGGAACGGGCTTAGCCGCGTTCCTTACGGGTTGGTGGCATAACCACAAGGTACGGTACACACGATAACAGTAGGGTACGGTCTTGACCGTACCGTTGTTTTGTCCTTGATTTACTTACTGAAGGGAACAACAGCGGGAGGGTCAAGACCCTCCCCTACAGTGATATTCTGTTTTAGTTTTGCGAAGCTATAAAATTGCCAACGCAGTTCCGATAATTCTCAATTCTCAATTCTCCATTCTCAATTTTACTTACCGAGGGCGACAACTTGCGGGAGGGTAGACCCTCCCCTAAATTGTTTTCGCAGAAAATGTCAAAAAATAAAGCACAAAACAGCTTTCTCTTCTACCTGCGTTCCGTGTAATACTCCGGTACGTTCCCGACTATAACCGTTTCTGCAACGGGAACTTTTCCTTCCACTGTTTCGTGAACCTTGTAGTTACCTATATATGCCGTGGCGGATATTTCTATTTCGACATAAATTTTATGAAGTGTCTGATTTATGCCTACACTTTCAAATGTGCTGTAAATATCCGTTACTGCATAGCCGTATGTACTTGATACCACCTTAAGCTCAGGACCCATATCGCTGAAAAGCTCACTCCCAAGGAGGGTTCCCCAAGCTACGCAGATATTGAAATCGCCGCAATCAGCAACTGTTTTTGATATATTATCAGAAAGGCGTGCCTTAAACTCATTTATATAAACGGTGTTTGAAACAAGTGCCGATATTTCCCCTTCTTCATTGTAACTAACCGTAATAAAATCACCGTAAACAGTGTTTTCGTTTTGAACGGTTTTGTTTACCGCTTGATTTAAAAGTATTGTCAGTTCATTTTTCAAGGCATTGGAGCCTGCATTCTTCACAATAGGTCTCAGCTTCATTTCCCCGATGGCAACAACGGTAAGAAAAATTATCACCGTGCATATTGCAGTGAAAATTATTTTTTCCCTTTTCTTTACAAACATAAACCGCCCGGCTTTAACAGGCGGTGCCCGTTTTTTACGCGGTTTGAAATAAAACTTTACCATATACTTCACCTTTACATTATATGTAAAAGCAAATAAAATTTACACAGTTAATGAGCTTACATAATACTCAATATCAAAATCCTCGGTTATGCTGTTGTTTTTGAGATAAAGCGGATGATGTGGGTGACCTTTCACGGAACGTTTTCCTACTGTATACCATTTTGCACCGTATTCATTACCAATATCTATCATCTCTTTAACACAATTTATAAGATACGGTCTTTTTTCAATAATTGTTCCCCAAGCCGCCCATACTGCGGGAGTATTACCCTCACCGTAGGATGAAAGGATGTATCTGAAAGCCTTCATATTTTCACTGTGAAGATACTCATTAAACGCTACATCCATATCCTTAGGATTAGTCGCTCTTTGAGCATAAACATTAAACATTATAAAGCTGTCGTACCCGTTAAAGGCGGCGGTTCGTTCAACAGATTTCAAGGTATTATCCAAATCATCGGGCTTAGCAGTTGAGGGGTTTATTCCAATGCAAATAAGAGGATTCTTTCCGCGTGTTCCTAATATGTAACGGTACTCCGTGTAGGCATTGGGGACATAAATCCATTTATTGCGGTCATATTCAAAGGAGCCTACGGCTTCTGCCGACAAGGCATCACTGAATGACATAATATCGAGTTTAATTGTTTCACAGGACGGAATATGCACTGAAAATTCTCCTTTTACACTTTTCTTTGTTTCGTTTATTATATCATTGAACCCCAATTTTTTTCAACATAATATTTACATTTGTTCGGTTTTCTCGCTCTTGACAATTTTTTACAATATTATATAATTAAAGCAGTGAAATAATCGGTATAAATGTATACTGAAGAGGAGTATAAATTTATGTACTATTCAATGAAAATTGCAGGGCTTGACAGAAACCTTCCTCTTTGCCCTTTAAACGAAAAGCTTCAGATCGGCGCTTTTGTTATTTTCGGCGATGCCGAGCTTACAGTCGCATGTGCAGATGCGCTTCTCAAGAAAGCTCCTGATTTTGACTACATAATCACCGCTGAGGCAAAGGGCATCCCCCTTGCTCACGAAATGTCACGCCAGAGCGGTAAAAAATATTTTGTTGCAAGAAAGAAACCAAAGCTTTATATGACAGGTGTTTTCGATGTTACCGTTAACTCTATTACAACCGAGGGTGAACAGCACCTTTACCTCGACACTGCAGAAGCAGAAGAAATGAAAGGTAAAAAAGTGATTATTGTTGATGATGTTATTTCAACAGGCGAATCGCTTAAAGCCGTTCAGCAGCTCATAAATGAAGCCGGCGCAGTTCTTGCAGGCAATCTTGCAATTCTTGCAGAAGGTGACGCCGCCGACAGAGATGACCTCATTTTCCTTGAGCCTCTCCCCCTCTTTGATGCAGAGGGTAACGTTTTATAATTATGGCAGGTACACTTTATGTTGTGGGAACTCCCATAGGAAATTTAGGCGATTTTTCACCAAGAGCGGTTCAGGTGCTTTCGGAATGTGATTTTATTGCCGCTGAGGATACCCGCGTTACAATTAAACTTCTCAACCATTTCGGCATAAAAAAGCCTATGATAAGCTATTTTGAGCATAACCGAACCGAGCGCGGTGCAATTATTCTTGAAAGGCTTTTAAACGGCGAAAACTGCGCCCTCGTTTCAGATGCAGGTATGCCCATTATTTCAGACCCCGGTGAGGATCTTACCGCCCTTTGCCACGAAAACGGTATTAAAATATGTGCCGTTCCCGGTCCCTGCGCCTTTGTGACGGCGCTTGCAATATCAGGTATGCCTTCGGGAAGATTTACATTTGAAGGCTTCTTAACAAGGGCAAAGCCCAACAGGCGTGAGCATCTTGAAGAGCTTGTTAATGAAAAGCGCACGATGATTTTCTACGAGGCACCTCACAAGCTCCCTGCGACTCTCGCTGATATGGCAAGATTTTTCGGTAACAGAAAAATCGCTCTCGTTAAAGAAATTACCAAGATACACGAAAACGTTGAGCGCACCACTCTTTTTGAAGCGGCTGAAAAATACAAGGATGCTAATCTTAAGGGTGAATATGTTTTAATAATCGAAGGTAAACCCGAAGAACCGGAAAAAGAAATCACCGTCAGCGATGCAAAGGAAATTGCCTTAAAGCTCATTTCGGGCGGTCTTTCAAAAAACGAAGCTGCCAAAGAAGCCGCCAAACAAACAGGGCTAAAAAAGAGCGATATATATAAATCTTTACAGGAGTGATTCTATGCTTTGGGGAGTTCAATGGTACTATTGGCTTATTCTTTTAGCCGCAATTGTTCTTCTTATATTTGTTTGGCGAAAAGCCTCTATTGCTTCAAAAGAACGCCGCGAAAGAATGAAAAAAGAAGCGGCAATATGGAAGCGTGATTACGATTTAAGACAAAATTTCACCGTTTTAACGGCTCAAGGCATAAAAGAAACGGAAGAAAGTGAGCTTTTGCACGGTGTTGCCATGAACATTCAGGTTGCTTTGGAAAACGCAACCGATATGACAACTGCGTTTGAAGCACTCCCTCAGGAGAAAAAATTCATCTATGCTCTCGAATATTTCGACGAGGATGCTAAAAAAAGCTTATCCGCATTTTTCAAAAACAACGGCGCACCCCTTACACCCGTAATCCCCGATGCTCTTGAAGCTATTGGTGCAGAGAAGTATATTTCATTAGTTAAACACCTCTCACCGATGTACGACCCCGACAGCGACGTTTCTATAGATTACGGAGAAATCAAAAAGGCTGATGAAGAATTCGCTTCAATATACGACTCAGACGGTCTTTGCCGACTTGCCGCCGCTTATATCAGAAAAAACATTGAAATTTTTTTATAATAAAATATAATATAAAACAAAGACTTATAAAGGAGAATTTTTATGTCTGCAACATTTCATCTTTCAGCCTTTGCCGATGAAGCCGGCGGAGGTATAAAAGAACAAATCGCCGCACTTAAAGCTCACGGTATGACCCACATTGAGCCTCGCGGTCTTGACGAGGGCAATATTTCACTTTACACTGTAGAACAGGCAAAAGAGCTCAAAAAAATCCTTGATGATAACGGAATCGGTGTTTCCGCAATCGGTTCTCATTACGGAAAAATTGAGATTACGGATGATTTTGCGCCTCACTTTGAAGATTTCAAAAACTGCGTTGAGGTTGCAAATATTCTCGGCACAGAAAGAATAAGAATGTTCAGTTTCTTCTTTTCCAAGGGGGAAAGCCACGAAGAATACCGTGATGAGGTTTTTGAAAGACTCGATAAAATGTGCTCTTATTCTCTTGAAAACGGCGTTTGGTGCTGTCACGAAAACGAGAAGGATATTTACGGTGATACCGAAATCCGTTGCCTTGAAATATACAAAGCCTTTGAAGGCAAAATAAAGGGTATTTTCGACCCCTCAAACTTCATTCAGTGCGGTGTTGATATTCTCCCCGCTTACGAGTTGCTTAAGGATTACATTGACTATTTCCATATAAAGGACTGCCTTTATGATGGCGGCAAGGTTCGCCCTGCAGGCTTGGGTGACGGTCACATTGTTGAGCTTCTCACTAAGTTCGCTTCAGAAAAAGACGGCGACCATTTCCTTACGCTCGAACCGCATCTTAAGGTTTTTGAGGGTCTTGACGCTCTTGAAGGAGAAGGCGGAACAGCTGATAAACTTAAGGATGACTACACTTATCCTACTAACCGTGCGGCATTTGATGCAGCAGCTGATGCTCTCGATGCTTGCCTTGAAAAAGCAAATCTTACAAATGTAACTGCAAGACAATATTAAAATAACAGGAGTGAAAAACTATGTTCAACCACAAAAATTTAAAAGACAGAGTTGCCGTTATTACAGGCGGCGGCGGGGTTCTTTGCGGCGGTTTCGCAAAAGACCTTGCAAGACAGGGCGTTAAGGTTGCTGTTCTTGATTTAAGAGAGGAATCAGCAAATGCCGTTGCCGATGAGATCAAAGCAGAGGGCTTTGAGGCTATCGGCGTTGCTTGCAATGTTCTTGAAAAGGAAAGCCTTGAAAACGCAAGAAAAATTGTCAATGATTCTCTCGGCACCTGCGATATCCTTATTAACGGCGCCGGCGGCAATCATCCCAGCGGCAGTACAACAAAAGAAAAGTTGCAGCTTTGCGATATTGAAGAAAAAGCAGAAGATGTTAAAACATTTTTTGATCTTGACCCCAAAGGAATTGAATTTGTTTTCAACCTCAACTTCCTCGGAACTCTTTTAACAACCCAGGTATTCGCTCAGGATATGGTTGGTAAAGATAACGCAACTATTATAAACATCTCTTCTATGAACTCCTATAAGCCGCTCACCAAAATACCTGCATATTCTGCGGCAAAGGCGGCTATTTCAAACTTTACTCAGTTTATGGCAGTTCACTTTTCAGAGGTAGGCTTAAGAGTTAACGCTATTGCTCCCGGCTTCTTTTCAACTAATCAAAACAAAACTCTTCTTTATAACGAAGACGGTTCTCTTACTCCCAGAAGCGAAAAAATTATTAACCACACTCCCCTCGGCCGTTTCGGAACCCCTGAGGACTTGACAGGTACTCTCCTCTTCCTCTGTGATGAAACATATTCCAAATTTGTAACGGGCATTATTGTTCCCGTTGACGGTGGCTTCTCTGCTTATTCGGGTGTATAACTTATAAGTTCCTTATAAAAATATCCCCTGTAAATTTCCATTGACGGAATTTACAGGGGATATTTAATTTATTTTAATTTATTCAGGTTTTGAAGCAACTGCCGGGTTTTTCTCAGCAAATTCTTTTTCGGCTTTTTTCTGTTTTTTTCTGTAAACCACAAAACCAATAATGCCGGCAATTACAACTACAACTACAACAATACCAAGCACTGAGCCTGAGCTTTCAGCAAGATTGATTGTAACCAGATCGTAGTTGAAATAATAGCAACCGTCAAATGCGTTATCTGCGTAGTCGGTAAGGTTACTGTTTACGATAAACTCACGAAGCTCATCACAGGAAGCAAAGGCGTTATCACCGATATCCCTTGCGCTTTCGGGCAACTCAACAGATGTAATACTGTCGCAATCATAGAATGCTTCTGCTCCGATGTTAACAAAACCGTCGGAGAATGTGATATCCGTGAGACCGTCACAATCATAAAATGCTCTGTCGGCAATATTGGTAACATCTGCGGGAACTGCATATTCACCCTGTTTGCCTGCAGGATAAAGAGCAATGGTATTGAAAGCACCTTCTTCATCAGCACTAAGAACAACACCGTCAACAGATTTATAAAGAGCATTGCTTTCGTCAATATTTACAGCTTCAAGAGCGGTGCATCCTGCAAAGCTTACAGGATCAATCTCGGCAAGTGCCGCGGGAAGTGTGATTTCCGCAAGACTTTCACATCCGCTGAAAGCATATTTACCGATTGTTTCGGCACCCTGTAACTGAACCTTTGAAAGCTTAAGACAACCTGCAAAAGCATCAGCAGGAACATTTTTTACATTTGCGGGAACAGTTATGCCTGTTAATGCAACGCAACCCCTAAATGCGGAAGAACCGAGGGTTTCAAGAGAGTCGGAAAGTGCTGCTGATTTAAGAGAAACGGCGTTCTCAAATGCACCGGAGCCGATATATGTTACGCTTGCAGGAACAACGATAGAAGTAATTGAGGTCTCTGCAAAAGCTCTGTCGCCGATATATTTAAGAGAAGTTGGAAGAGTTACGGATTTTACTGTGGGATTATTCACTGCATAGTCTGCAACAGCAACAGTACCGTCACTGACTGCAAGCTCAGCCATATCACCTTTTACCTTGTAAAGAACCTTACCTGCGTAAACAGCACCTGATGAATTCTTATACCAAGCGGTAACATCAAGAGCGTTATCTTTTACCGTAATAAGAGATGCAGGGAAAGTGATGCTTACAACATCCGTTGCAAGTGCAAATGCATCTGCATTGATAATTTCTGTACCGTCTGCAATAACAAGGTTCTGTGTTGCCTTGCTACCTGCCCAAACAAGAGCCTTACCGTCAGCGGTGTAAACTGCAGCACCTACGGATTTATAGCTCTTATTGTCAGCATTAACCGTCACTTTAGCAATAGCCGTGCAACCTGCAAAGGCGTTGCCGCTGAAGCTTGTTACGGATGCAGGAAGCTCAACTACCTTAAGTGCAACGCAATCCTTAAATGCACCGTTGCCTATTTTTTCAACATTTGAGCCGAGCTTGAGACTTGAAAGCGATGCATTTTCTGCAAAAGCCTCTGTGTCGATTTTTGCAAGACCGTTTCCTGTGGAAACAGACTTAAGACCTGCGCTCTTGAATGCACCTGTTGCGATATCTCTGAGAGATTCGGGAAGCTGAATATCCGTAAGAGCAGAACAACCTTCAAATGCATATGAGCCTATGTACTCAAGACCTTCGTTGAAAGTAATTTTTGCAAGCTTATTTGCATTTTTGAAAGCCGCGCTGTTTATCTTGGTAACATTTGCAGGAATCTCGAAAGCCTCAATCGCTGAACCTTCAAAAGCACTGTTACCGACAGTCGAAAGAGCAGTACCTTCTTCAAGAGTTACTGCGGAGATTGCAGAATTCTTAAAAGCACCCTCGCAGATTTCCGAAACTGCAGCAGGAAGAACGAATTCACCTGTTTTGGCAGCAGGGAAAATAACAAGAGAAGTTCCTTTGTAGTTATAAAGAACACCGTCAACAGAAGAGTAGTTCTTATTTTTAGAAACAACATTTATGCTCTCGAGTGCCGCGTCACCGCTGAATGTGTTTGCACCAATTTCGCTGACGTTCTTACCTAATTCTACAGTTTTAACTTTAGTATCGGCAAAAGCATAATCGCCTACAGCAGAAATTGTTTCCGGCAAGCCTACTTCACCGAGAGAACCACAGCCTGCAAATGCTTCGTAACCGATAGTTGCAAGTGTTGTTTCTGAGAAATCAACAGAAGTGAGGGCCTCGCAACCCTTGAATGCGCCGGAATTGACAATACCGAGAGCTTTGTCACAAACAACTTTTTCAAGGTTTACGCAATTCTGGAAAGCGTAAAGACCGATTTCCTCAACATCAACACCTAATGTAAGTGTCTTGATGCTTTCACAGCCGAGGAATGCGTAATCTTCAATAATGGAAATACCCTCGGGAACTACAATATCAGCAACCTCGCCTTTATGGGAATAAAGAATTCTGCCGAAGTAGAGCGGACCGTCAGGCAAGGCATTTTCATATGCCGTGCCTTCAAAAGCATCGGCAGCCGCACCCTTAAGGTTTTTATGTTCCTTTATTTCGGCAAGAGCTGTACATCCTGCAAAGCATCTTGAAGGGACCTCTGTTACGGACTCAGGGAATTCAAATTCTACGAGAGCGGTACAGCCTTCAAATGCGGAAGCACCAAGAGAAGTAAGAGATTCTGTTTTCTTAACTTCTTTGAGAGCGGTACAATCTTTAAAAGCCGAGTCTTTAATCGTAACAACAGAGCTGCTGAGTTTAACTGTTTCAACAGTTGTGTTACCTTCAAAGCAACCCTCACCAACAGTGGTAACGCTTGTGTTGTTGATTTTACTCGGGACAGATACTTCGGTATCGGAACCGATATATCTTATGATCTCAATTGCAGAGCCGTCTTCGATTTTAACATATTCAAAATCGCCATCCGTCTTTTTATTGAGCTCAATTTCTTCTGCGCTCATAGCAGAAGTTTCTTCCTCGGCAAATACCGAGATGGGAGCGGCGGCAATAAAAACGAATACAAGAATAAACGCTAAAATGCCACTCAGGGGTTTTTTAAATGCTGTCATAAAACAACGTCCCTTCCAATAATGTCTTTACCGTAAAAATATATGGAAAAATCCAATTTACAGATAGCATTATTATAATATAAACACCCTCGATTGTCAAGCAATCTGCCCGAACCCGAGGGTGTTTTAAAAGTTTAAAACTATACAAAATTCAACCGTATTTTATGTGAATATTGCCGTTTTTTCAATTATACCGATTTAAATATGCTATCTTGAGCACAAAAAGGCACCTTGAGTTAAAAATAATTATCTTTGAACTCTGCCTGAGCCGTCTCCTCCCGCAAGCTTTTCAACCTCGGAAACACTCACACGGTTAAAGTCACCTTCAACAGAGTGCTTAAGAGCAGATGCGGCAACTGCAAACTCAATAGCCTCCTGAGTTGATTTACCGTTGAGAAGAGCATAAATAAGACCGCCGCCGAAAGAGTCGCCACCGCCTACACGGTCAACAATATGAAGGTGATAGGACTTTGAGAAGCAGTAGTTCTCGCCGTCATAAAGCATACCCGCCCAATCATTATCACTTGCGGAAACAGATGTTCTGAGAGTGATGGCAACCTTCTCAAAGCCGAATTTATCAGCAAGCTGTTTTGCAACGGATTTATATCCCTCGTGATTGAGTTTTCCGCCGTAAATATCTGTATTTTCAGCCTCTATGCCGAAAACATCCTTTGCATCCTCTTCGTTTGAAATGCAAACATCAACATAC
>CAZCQI010000064.1:0-10235 GCA_964500795.1 uncultured Eubacteriales bacterium | reverse complement strand
GCAGCGTTAAATGCCTAAAAACAGCAGTAACCGGAAGGCATTATGCCTTCCGGTTGTTACATACCGCACCATTTACTCCGTTAAGAACAACGGGCAAACTGCCGAGCACTGTTTTTATTCTGTTATATACTGAACATTGACGCTGTATTTTCTTGCTATTTCATCGGCGGTGGAGCCTGCAACGCATTTAACTACGAGAGCATCGCTGTGATTATTGAAAACACCCTGACCGATGTAGGTAACACTTGAAGGAATATAGAGTGATGTGAGTGCAGAGCAGTTTGCAAAGCAATAATCACCTATGGTTGTTGTTCCGGATTTCAAATTGAGTGTTTTGAGCGCGGTACAGCCGTAGAAAACAGAGCTGCCCAAATCGGATGAGCCTGCAAATACCGCAACCTCAAGTTTTTTGCAATTTTTAAATGCGTTATCGCCAATGTAAGTGATGCTCTTGCTTATATAAACATTCTTTAAAGTTCCGTTTTCAAAGCAACCGTCGCCTATTTTGGTAACCGCATAGCTCCCTATTTTTTCGGGGATAAGAACCGTAGAGCTGCTGCCGATATATTTATCCAGCGTTACTGTACCCGTTGCGGAATCCACTGTGTATTTATAATCCTGAACTTCAGCATTGTTGTCAAACTCCATGACTATCATTCCTCCGTTATCGGTAGTAGTGGCAGAGCCTGAAGCAGGAGCGGCGGTGGTCCCGTTATTGGGGTCAACATATGAGTTATAAACATATATAATTGTTGTCAGAATACCGCTTGACTCGGTGCTTCCGGCTCCCGCGGAAAGACTCTCGCCGGTAGTATCTGTTGAAGTGGCAAGGTCACTTGCTATTTGATCAAGGTTTATCCAAGCCTCAGTATTCTGCGCATCGGTAGCTACCGTTGTAGTAGACTGCAAATTATATGCCAGGGTGGAGGTATCCTCTTTCTGCTTATCGCGGTTTGCTAAAAGACTCACGGTAATTGCCACCGCGGCTATTAAAACAACCAAACAAACCGATATTATAATTTTAGTTTTCTTTTTCATATTTTACCTCGCAATGAAGAAAAATTACTTTTTTACTCATTATACATCATAAATTGCAAAATGTACATACAAATTTTTTACCAATATATGAATTTTCGGTTTTAGTGTTCGCCTTTTTTCACAAACACAGGCATAAAAAACCCGACAAATTGCCGATATTAACTTTAATCTGTTGTATTTGCTGTACAGTTATGATAAAATTATGAGGAAAATAAAATGAAGCGAGGTATTCATTATGCAAAAATCCTGGTACAAAGAAATGGCTGTATATCAGGTATGGCCCCGTTCCTTCTGTGATGGCGACGGCGATGGCATAGGCGACCTTAAAGGCGTACTCTCAAAGCTTGATTATATCAAGAGCTTAGGCGTTGATGCTATATGGTTCTCCCCTCTTTACAAGTCTCCGCAAAAAGACTACGGATACGATATTGCCGACTACCGCAGTATCCAACCCGAATACGGCACTATGGAGGACTTCAAAGCAGTTCTCGACGGTGCACACGAAAGAGGCTTAAAGGTCATTATGGACCTTGTTGTAAACCATACCTCCGACCAACACGAGTGGTTTAAAAAGAGTATTGAAGACCCAACAAGCAAATATCACAACTATTACCATTGGAAAAAAGGCAAGGGCAAGCGCAGACCCAACAATTGGATGTCTACTTTCGCAGGTCCTGCCTGGGAATACAACGAAAAGCTTGATGAATATTATCTTCACCTTTTTGCAGTTGAACAGCCCGACCTCAATATGGATAATCCCGAGGTGCGCGAAGAGGTTAAGGATATAATGCGCTTCTGGCTGGATATGGGTGTGGACGGCTTCCGCGAGGATGTTATCACATTTATCTCCAAGAAAGAAGGCTTACCCTCAAGCCCCTACTGGTTCCCCGTTGCAACAGGTATCGAAAACTATATGCACGGTCCGCATCTTGATGAGTACCTTTTGGAATTCAAAAACGACGTTCTTTCGAAATATGACTGTATGACCGTAGGCGAAGCACCTATGATGACAACAAAAAATGCACTCAAACACATCACCGAGGGTCCCAATCAGCACCTGAACATGATGTTCCACTTTGAGCATATGGCTGCTGACTGCCTTTTCTACAGTTGGTTCAAAACAAAATTCAACCTGAAAAAGCTTAAAAAGGTTTTCTCACGCTGGCAAAATGACCTTTACGGCAAGGCTTGGAACGCTCTTTATATGGAAAACCACGACCAGCCCCGTGTTATCAACCGTTACGGAAGTCTTAAGTACAGAGTTGAAAGCGCAAAAATGCTTGCGGTTACATACATCTGCCAGAGCGGTACACCTTTTATCTATCAAGGTCAGGAAATCGGTATGGTAAACTATCCCTTTACCGACATTGAGCAGTATACCGATGTTTCCACCAAAAACAACTACGGTGTAGCAAAAGCAATTCTCGGTGCAGACCGCGCTCTTAAGCTTGCAAACTACGCCTCCCGCGATAACGCAAGAACCGTCGTTCAGTGGAACGCTGAGAAAAACGCAGGCTTTACCACTGCCGATGAGCCCTGGTTCTTCGTCAATCCCAATTATAAGGAAGTCAACGTTGAAGCAGCTGAAAATGACCCCGACAGTATTCTCAACTTCTACAGAAAGCTTCTCAAATTCAGAAAAGAAAACGAAATTGTTATTTACGGTGATTACAAGGAGCATTACCAAAAGAGCAAAGACCTTTATGTTTACGAAAGAAATTACGAAGGTAAAAGGATGCTTGTTATAAACTCCTTCACCGAAAAGCCGGTCAGCTTCACTGCACCCGCGGGCTTTGACCTTAATAAGGGTGAATGTGTTCTTGCAAACTACAAGGATATAAAGGTTTCCGCAAACGGCTTTACAACAAAGCCCTATGAAACCAGGGTTTATCTCTTTAAATAATTCAGCAAAAAGCGTATTCAGTTCCCGTGACCGAATACGCTTTTTTTTGCCTTAAAAATGTAAACCTGATTTATTGTTATTTTGCTTTTGGTTTTGTAAAGAAAGACATTATAAGACCTGCAAGAACTGCCGCCATAATGCCACCTGCACCGGCAGTGAGAGGACCCGTTAAAATCCCGACCCAGCCATCCTGCGCGATAAGCTCTTTTGTTCCTTTTGCAAGTGCAGCACCAAAGCCCAAAAGAGGAACTGTTGCACCCGCTCCCGCAAATTTTTCCAAATATTCAAAAAGCCCCAGTGCGCCCAATATAACACCTGCCACAACATACCCCACAAGAATACGCCCTACGGTAAGCTTTGTTTTATCAATGAGAATCTGACCTATTACGCATATAAGACCGCCGACAATAAAGGCTTTTACAAACATCATAGAAATGCACCCTTTCAGGAAAATTACGTTTCTATTATCTGTAAAGCCTTCAAAAATATGTATAAAAATAAAAAACAACTCTTTACCCATGGCAAAGAGTCGTCATAAAGCACTTTTACTTATTCAGCAACTGTTTCGCTGATAAAATCCTCATCAAGGCA
Source organism: uncultured Eubacteriales bacterium (assembly GCA_964500795.1). Classification (GTDB taxonomy): domain Bacteria; phylum Bacillota; class Clostridia; order Oscillospirales; family Acutalibacteraceae; genus DTU089. The sequence continues at coordinate 6,703 of CAZCQI010000064.1, read as the reverse complement.
GGAGCAGGAAACATAATTATCCTCATCGTAGCCCTTAGGAGCATTTTTGGCTTTGATTTTCTGAATTGCAACATAAACTGCTGCGGCAGCTGCTGCAATAGTTGCGATGATACCTACTATTTTTAAAACTTTTTTCATATTATAATCCTCCCTGAGATTTGTATTAACTTACTTTAATTATAGCACACACAATATAAAAGTCAAGTAAACAAAAATTAAATTTTGGTAAACATAGCTTGATTAACTTTTGAACTTTAGGCAATACTTTTTTTATCGGCTTACATAAACAACAAAGGAGTGCCGATATGTATTTTAATAAAGTTCAAATTTGCGGAATTGATACTTCAACCTTAAAGGTTTTGCCCGAAAAAGAAAAAAATGCTTTACTAAAAAAAGCTAAAGAGGGCGACAGCCACGCAAGAGAAAAGCTTGTAACGGGTAATTTGCGTCTTGTTTTAAGCGTTATACAAAGATTTTCCAACAGAGGCGAAAATCTCGATGATCTCTTTCAAGTTGGTTGCATCGGTCTTATGAAAGCCATAGATAACTTTGATACAAGCCACGATGTTAAATTTTCCACATATGCAGTTCCGATGATAATCGGTGAAGTCAGAAGATATTTAAGGGATAATAATCCCGTAAGGGTAAGCCGCTCAATGCGTGATACCGCCTACCATGCTATGCAAGCCCGTGAAAAGTTAAGCAACGATATGGGCAGAGAGCCGACTGTTGAAGAAATTGCAAAAGAATTAGGTAAGAGTAAAAGCGAGGTTGTTATTGCACTTGAGGCCATCGTTGACCCTGTTTCATTTTACGAACCTGTCTATTCTAACGGGGGCGATACAATTTTTCTTATGGATCAGATAGGCACAGATGAAAGCGGCGGCGACTGGATAGATGAAATATCAATAAAAGAATCAATAAAAAATCTTCCCGCCAGAGAGAAGCAGATACTTTCCATGCGCTTTATGAAGGGAATGACCCAAACAGAGGTTGCCAATGAAATAGGCATATCTCAGGCGCAGGTTTCAAGACTCGAAAAAAACGCTATAAGCACCGTAAAAAGCGGAAATTAAAAAAACTGAGGAGTAGCTCCTCAGTTTTCTTCTCTTGTGTAATCCTGGGTAACATAACAATCGTAAGTTGAATTCTCGTTATACGCCATACCTAAACCGATGTGGGTGAAAACAGGATTAAGCATATTCTTTCTGTGTCCCGAAGAATTATACCAACCGTTATTAAAATCATAAACTGTCATTCTTTGACCCGCAGCTATATTCTCACCGTAAGCGTTGTAGGAAACACCGTATTTATCAAGCCTGTCCACCACACTCGCACCGGATAAGCTTTCGTGAGAAAAATAATCATTATTTGCCATATCCACGCTGTGAGAACGCGCCGCTTTACTTACTCTTTTTGAATATTCAACCGGCGCCACACCATTTAAACCTCTACAGGAATTAGTGAGATGAAAAATCAATTTTTCACAGCTTTCAAAATCCGAACCGGCATTAATATAAGAAGAGGCAATATCAGTAGTTGCGTAGATTCCGTAATACCCCCATTCAGAAAGCTTGTCCTTGTAACCTATGACCGTTAAGTCATCAACATATTTGTTAAAACCTACATTATCATAAGACACTGTTTCTGACGCAATTATTTTAAAATCATCAGATACACTGTAAACGCCGATTACACCTTCATTTCCCGATACAGTAAAAATAGTCAATTTACTGTAATCATCCGCATAAACATAATGCTGTAAATTTATTTTTTCATCAGATGCATCAATAATCTCAGTAGGTTTACCGAACATATTCGTGATTTTCGTTGCTGCGGCTCCGAATTCCACATAAGCACCGTAAACATATACCGACTCTTTACCTTCAACAATTTTTCGGCATCGCTCACAAAATCCATCAAATACGGTATGCCCCAAAGGCTCAGAGAGTATTTCGTTGCAGTCTGAGCAATATGCACACTCTGTACAGGTAGCCTCTATGCTTGTATGCCCCTTCGGAGGTATAATTTTTGTTATGTAGGCACCATTTTCTTCGCAATAAGCAGTTACGCTACCCTCTTCGGTACAGGTAGGTGCCACATTTTCTTGCCAATCGGAAATGTGTACCGTTTCTTCCGGGGATATGTCGGCAGCAACCCCGAGAACCATTCTTGCATCAGTTGAAGTAATTTCAGAATCGAAATCCATATCAAAGATACAATCACACTCATCCGCAGGAACTGAAATACCGCAAGCAAGACTTAATACGATTTTGGCATCGGTTATATCCACAACACCATTGCCGTCAGAATCGCCCCAAATAAGAGTCTGACCGGCAAAAACAGGAATAGTAATATTAAAAATAACAAATATTGCTAAAACAAAACTGAAAATACGTTTCGTAACAATCACCCCATAATAATTATATCTGAAGTTCAGTATAAGATTTTCCGCAAAAAAAGTCAACTGTCGATTAAAAAATCTGTACGACCGTTCTGATATGAAAAATTATTGTCATATTGATTGACAAGGGAAAATAAGTCTGCTATAGTTATTTCGTCATCTTGCAGACGGATATTCCTCGCTTTAGCATCCTTATTTAAGGTGTTAAAATGAGCCCGGGGCAACGATGACATTTCTATTCTCTGAGCATTATAAGCTCTTCGTTTACCATCAACATCATATTCTTCTATTGCAATTTTCGCAATAAAAGGATCTCCATTATATTCGACAGGACAATACAGGTAGTGCATAAATGATGTGCTACCTTTTTTATTTGCTTTATCCTTTGCAGATGGTTTTGTGTAGAGATATATTGAATTTTCTAATATCTCATCAATATGAGCTAATAGCTTGCCTATTGCTTTTTCATCTCCGTGTTTTATCGCGTGACTTATTGAATCTTCAAAAAAATCTTTGTCTATCTTTATTTTCTCTTCAACATCACCTTTGCGCATATCATTATTTTTGATAAATCTTGCAGTCTTATTATATTTTGAATTAGTTATCTTAAGGTATCCACCCATTAAACAGCTTAATTTTTGATTGCGCATCAGCCCAATACTCATTCATTTCCTCTGCAAATTCAGGATTTTCATCCAACACTTGTTGAGATTTTGCCGACAATTTGCGGGAGAACCTTATATCGGGATTATTCTCGTTGAACCTTTCGGATTTGTACGATTTCCTGCCGGGTGAATTTTTTGGGGTATTTTGCATAGAATTATTATTGACACCATTCTCTCTTTTTGGTATATTGGTGTTGGAAATATTGACTGTTGGCGATAAGCTTGAGTTATCTTTAACTCCGCCCGCCGTTTCAGCAATATTTCTTTTTTTATCTAAAATAAACTGTGTACCATCTGGCATTACCAATCTGTGTACCTTAAAATAGTTTGCATCTGCTTTTCTAACAACAACCGCCATGTTCCCACGAACACCGTTAATTGATACCGGAGCACCAAATGTAACAGTGTCATAGTCTCTGCCTTTGTGCTCTTTGTGAAAACCTATTTGAATTCCTTTTTCGACAACTTTGGGCACCAAAGCGAGACCTATTTTTTCATAATTAGTTTTAGTATAACTTAACGCTTTGCTAATCCTTTTTCTATCAAAAATCACCTCTCCAAAATTTTCTCTTAATATTTTTTTGTTAAATCCACCAAGTTTTTCCTCCAACCAAGTTAAAGTAGACTGCTTATTCCCAAGTTCTATGCTTTCGTTAATTGATGCAACGATAACCATATTGTTCAGTTGTTCTACTGACTGTGCTATCTGTTGTTTTATAGAGTTATCGCTATCATCCTTCTTAGAAAGCCTTATTACACCACCGTCCTCTTGGGCGGTGTTTTTTGTTTTCATTTAGATACAGCACCGTATCATCCGTAATTAGTTTACCGACATCCTTGCGAGCAATGTATGTTCTTACTTTGGTAACATCATTGTATGCATTATCTTTTAATATCTGACTCACATCTTCTCCACGCATAACTTTAAGACGATATTCTTCATCTGCCTCTGCTACCTGCTTTGATTTTTGTTGTGATTCACTCAAAAGTGATTTTGGAATATATTTATAGAAATCACCATATTCAGAGTTGATTTTTGATATCAGTTGTGATAAACTAATTGTAGAAGATAGCCGAGTGTTATTCCGCTGAGATTTTTCAGCCGTTTGCACCTTGACGTTATCTTCTATTTTTATTTTACCTAATGTAATGCTTACATATAATTTGTTGTTATTTTTTGGAGTTTTATATTCCTTAATGTGTAGTTCTACAGGAACTATATATTTTTCATTCTTGTGTTCTCTTTCTTCAGAGCTTCGTTCTCTTTCAACACCTCTTCAAGAAGAGAATTCAACAACGGATTAGAGGCAAGTTGCTCTTCGTAATCCTCGGTTATTTTTATTGATTCTTTTGCATCAATTGAACCATTTTGCATAGAATTATTTATTGACAATAGACTCATTTTGTGGTAAATTATTGTCAATAGAGGTTGACTTTTTTATTTCTGAAGCATCTTTGATGTGAGGTAGGATTTGGTCGACCTCTAAATTTATGTCATAAAACACATCACCAAACTCTGCTTTTCCCGAACGAATAACATAATTAAAAATCACATTATCAATCCCAACTCTACCTCTAAAGTTTTCAAAGCCTCCTTCCTTGAAAATTTTATGGTTTTTCTCATCAGGACTCCACCAATTAACATTAGAGTTAGTTGCCAAGTCCTCAAGACTTGGTGCTAAACGCATTTTTTGAGCAAACATAACAGGATTTTCCTTTTTCAAGAGCTTGCTTTCTTCGCTATTAGTGAATTCCTCTGCACTAATTCGAATGAATTGCATTTTTTGCCATCAATAGCATCCAAAACAACTTTACTATCTCTTAAACCTATAATGTAATTAAAGGCAGCCTTTTCTACTTCTCTATTGGTTTTCAATCCTTTAAAGATATCTTTTTGCGTTTCTATATACCAATACCTTTTGCCGTTATTATCATTTTTAAACGAACATCTCACACCGTCCCCTGGGTCGGTGTTTTTTGTTTGCGCCTGTGAGCTGAGAGCATTTTTCATATTCGCCGAAGCTGTTTCAAGAGCAGATATGAAACTTTCGTTTACTTCTTCGAGAAGCTTCGTTTGATCGCGCAACTCTTTAACGACCCTGTCTTGATTAGCAAATTTTTTAATAAGTTTTTTAAGGGTGGATATAAACTCAGAAAGAACATTTTCAATTTTTTCAGCAAGCGTTTTGTTTTCTTTTGCAAGTTTTTTTACAAACTTTTCGTTAGAGAAAACGTCAAACATACGCTGTTCTTTAACATTTTCAGTTTTTGTCCGTATAATGTAACAGGTGATATCACCAACTCTTAAAAGGAGAATTATATACAATGAACAAAACAGTAAACTTCGATATGGCTGACACCGTATCTCGTCTGTGCGAAACAGAAAGCCATCGGCACTGTGTAACCACTGCCCTGCCCGACGACCCTGTTGTAGCAATGGCGTATGTACCGTTTCAGCTTGACAGAACCGCATACAGTCCCGAGCAGGCTTTGCAGATGGGCACACTTTTCACGGTTCTTAATAAACCCTTCTGCGGAAGGAGTATTATGAATGAGTGAGCGAAAAAAACTTATGTGCAAGCTTTCGGCTACGCAATTCGCCGCTTGGGAGCTGCACATGTATCTGGATACACACCCGTGCGACCGTACAGCTAATGAAATGTTCAGGAAATATACGGACGAAGCACAAATGCTTAGAAAAGAGTTTGAGAAAAAATACGGCCCTCTTACTCCGTCAAACTCTGAAAACGCCGATTGGCTTAACGACCCGTGGCCGTGGGAAAACCAAGGAGGCTGTGACTGATATATGTTTAACTACGAAAAAAAATTGCAATATCCGGTAAACATCAAAAACCCCAACCCCAAACTCGCACAGATAATAATTACACAATACGGTGGTCCCGACGGCGAATTGGGAGCTTCACTTCGTTACCTGTCTCAAAGATTTTCTATGCCCTACCCCGAGCTTAAAGGCCTATTAACTGATATAGGTACAGAAGAGCTGGGACATCTTGAGATGATAGGTGCAATTGTTTATCAGCTTACAAGGAACCTCTCCTTGGAAGAAATCAAGAAAAGCGGTTTCGACACCTATTTCGTTGACCACACAACAGGCGTTTATCCCACTGCCGCAAGCGGATTCCCCTACAGTGCAGCTTCAATGGCAGTAAAAGGCGATGTTATAACCGACCTCCACGAGGATTTAGCCGCCGAACAGAAGGCACGCACCACCTACGATAACATTCTTCGTCTTATAGACGATCCCGATGTACGAGATCCCATTAAATTCCTCAGAGAAAGAGAAATAGTCCACTATCAGCGTTTTGGTGAAGGCTTAAGAATTGCTACCGATAAGATGGACAGCAAGAATTTCTATGCCATCAACCCGAGCTTTGATATGCAGTGCAAAAATCAAAACCGTAATAAACGGTAATTAAACTATATAATAATTAAACCGAGAGTTTGGAAACCCTTGAACTCTCGGTTAAACTTTTCCAAAGCACCTTCAAAAAACTTCCACTGATCCATAAAACAATTCGTTAAAATTTTTGTAACCTTTCCGTTCCTTCGTTTGTTATAATAGTGAAAGGACCTTTCAATTAGGCGGTGAAACAATGACAGATGATGATTTTAT
>CAZCQI010000063.1:0-10269 GCA_964500795.1 uncultured Eubacteriales bacterium | reverse complement strand
CCTGGAAATGCTGGAGGGCACATATATTTGCCGGCACCTTCGGAAACACCGAGGATAACGGGGGAGTTCATTTCCTCAGCGGTTAAGAGAATGGATTTTGTCCATTCAAGGTTGTTGATGTTGAACTGACCGACAGCATAGTGACCGGCCTTTGCTTTTGTGAGCATGTCTTTTGCGTTAACTAAAGGCATTTAAAACACTCCTATATATTAAAAATTTTTATAAACAAGTTTATATATTTTCTTCCCTCAAATCAAGCACTAATTCTTTCTTTTCGGGAACGAGCTTTGTGTACTTTACACCTGCGGCGTCAAACATTCTTTTTGATGCTCTTGTACCCGGTGTATTTGCATACTTGTCCGAAAGATAAATTACCTCTTTTATGCCGCTTTGAATAATAGCCTTTGCACATTCGTTGCAGGGAAACAGGGCAACATATATTCTGCTGCCTGCAAGGCTTCTGCCGCGGCAGTTGAGAATTGCGTTAAGCTCCGCGTGGCAAACATAAAGATATTTTGTATCATAGTCGTCATCGGCGGCTCTGTCCCAAGGGAAAACATCGTCATCACACCCTGAGGGGAAACCGTTGTAGCCGACGGATAAAATTCTGTTTTCGTTGTTTACGATACAGGCGCCGACCTGTGTGTTGGGATCCTTGCTTCTTTCTGCGCAAAGCATTGCCGCGCCCATAAAAAACTCATCCCAGGAAATGTAACCGTCTCTTTTTGCCATAACGAACCTCCGTAGGAACTTTAAATCATTCCAAGACTAAATGTTATTATACATTTCTTTAATAAAATTTTCAACACTATTTGATAAATTTGACAGGCCGCCGAAAAGATATTTACAAAATTTAAAGCAATCTTAACCTTTTATTTACATTTTCGAAAAATAAGTCTTATATAGCTTGATGGCTTTAAGGCATAATCAGACAAAACAGACGTATGAGTGAGAACAATATTAACAAAATCTTAGAACGTTCTTTGGCTAAAAATACCAAAGAAGTTGCAACAGCATAAAAATGTATTGATTATTTTCGGGGAAGGGTTTATAATTACAACGAATAATTATAAGGAGGAATACCTAATGAAAAAGGTACTGGCAGTTGTACTGTCTCTCATTCTTGCATTTTCAGTAGTTGCTGTTCCTGCAAGCGCACTTGATGCATCTGCACTCGCTAACATAAATATTGAAAATGTTTTCAACACTCTTGTAGATAAAGTTGTTATGTTTCTTCTTACATATCTCAACAAATATTGGCCCGGCTTTGAGGATCAATGGTCTGATGCTGAGAATTATGTTACCGAAAACTTCTATGCAGGAGAGGAAGCTTTCGATACGGATGTGGCAGAAGATGCTCAGTGGTCACTCGGCTATGCAGGCGCTTCTCTTCTCGACAACATTGATCCTATGAGCGGCGACTATTACCTTGCAGGCTCTCTTGAAGTATTTGCAGGCAGAGTTCCCACAGAGGTTCTTGACGATCAGCGAGTTCGCGTTTTCGCTCTCAGCGACGGTGACGCTACCGTTGTTCAGGCTGTTATCGACGGTTTCGGTCTCCCCAGAGGCGATGTTCTTGAGATTCGTTCAAGACTTGAAGAATTTGCAGAAAAAAACGGTATTACAAGCATCAATGTTTCCGTTCTTCATCAGCACTCCGCTATTGATACTCTCGGTATGAACGTTCCCCTTGCAAAGGCACTTATCATTAATACCGGTAATGCGGCTTCAGGCGGCTGGCTTGATTCCCTTATGGTTACAAAGAATGCTGAGTTTATGGAAAACCTCTATAAAGAAACAGTTCTTTGCATAAAGGATGCCGTTATGGGTATGGAAGAGGGTTCTCTTTACTACGGTTCAGCAGATATTGGTGAATATATTCACGATAAGCGTGAGCCTATTTCTTACGACCCGAACATGAACAGACTCCGTTTCGTTCCCGATGACGAAGAATCTGCCGAAACTTGGATTCTTGAAGCAGGTATCCATTGCACAATGATGGGTGCGGGTCCTGACCAGCTTACAGCTGATTTCCCCTACTACATTGAAAAGGCTATCAACGAAGAAGTCGGCGCAAATGTTGTATACGTTCAGGGCGCAGAGCTTGCCATTACAACAGACGGCACTCTTACATCTTCCGATGACCAGACAAGATATGAGGATATGGTTGCTTACGGTTATGCAGTAGCTGAAAAGGTTATGGCTATTGATAACGATGTTGCTCTCGATCCCGTTCTTAACATTAAGCTTGCTGAGGTTGCCCTTGATGTTGATAATCAGATACATGTTCTTGCAGGCCGTGAAAATATTCTTAATCAGGTTATTGTAAGAAATGGCGATGGATATCAGATGATTACCGAAATCGGTTATATGGAGCTCGGCAATAATGTCGGTATATTCCTTTGCCCCGGTGAGTTTGACCCCGCTATTATTTACGGCGGTCCCGAATCCGGCGCTGCTGCTTGGTACGGTGAGACTTGGGATTATGCTCCTTTGGCAGACCTTGTAGATTGCGATAACATTATGGTATTCGGTCTTTGCAATGACCAGGCAGGATATGTCCTCAAGGATAATGAGTATCATTCAATGTTTACGGAAAACGAAGAAATCAATGCGATTTCCCGGAACATAGGTTCTACTCTTACTGAGGCTTATATGGAGCTTATTGATTCAACAGCTGCTTAATTTAAAGCTTTTAGCCCCGACCTTTTATAGGGTTGGGGTTATTTTATTGTCATTCTCAACAGAAATCAGCGGGGCGTTTCGGCTCTTTGTCTATTTACAAAAAACTTGTAATTATGATATACTGAATGTATTATATATTTCAAAGGTGAGTTGGTTTATGAAAAGAAAAAGCGGTGTACTTATGCACATTTCCTCCCTGCCCGGGGAGTATTCCTGCGGCAGCTTCGGAAGGTCGGCAAAAGAGTTCGTTGATTTTCTTTCGGAGTGCGGGTTTTCTTATTGGCAGGTGCTCCCGTTCGGGCTTGTGGATGAATGTAATTCCCCCTATAAATCATATTCAACCTTTGGCGGTAATCCGTATTTTGTAGACCTTGAAGAGCTTTTTGAAGAGGGGCTTTTAAGTTCTGAAGAGTTGGAAAAAGCACGTCAGAAAACCCCGTATTCCTGCGAATTTGACAGGCTTTCCGATGAAAGAGTAAAGCTTCTTATTAAGGCGTCAGCTCGCGTAAGCGATGATTTAAAAAACAAGATAAACAATTTTATTGAAAAAGATAAATACCTCAAGGATTTTTGCACCTTTATGGCGCTTAAAGAAAAAAACGAAGATAAGGAATGGACCGATTGGCTTCTTTTTGATTATGACGAAAGCATAGAATTCGGCTGGCGGTTCATTCAGTATGAATTTTTCACTCAATGGGAAAAGGTGAAGTCATACGCAAACGAAAAGGGTATAGGCATCATCGGAGATATACCGATATATGTTTCCTTTGATTCATCGGATGTTTATTTCAGCAAAGAATTGTTCCTTGTTGATGATAACAATAAAATGACCGATGTTGCGGGAGTTCCTCCGGATTATTTTGCAGTTGACGGTCAGCTTTGGGGAAATCCGCTTTATGATTGGGCGCAAATGGAGAAGGAAGACTTCGCTTGGTGGAAAGACCGTATTTCATTCGCTTTAAAGCTGTTTGACGGCGTGCGTATAGACCATTTCAGAGCCTTTGAAAGCTTCTGGGCAGTAAAAGGTGATGCCGAAACCGCCCGTGAAGGTAAGTGGGTAAAGGGTCCCGGAATGAAGCTTATAAATGCAATTAAATCCGTTGCAGGAGAGAAGCTTATAATTGCAGAGGATTTAGGTGATATTACAAAAGAAGTGACAGAGCTTGTTGAAGAAAGCGGTTTCCCGGGAATGAGAGTTTTTCAGTTCGGCTTTTTCGGCGGTGAAACGCCCCACAAGCCCCATAACTACATAAATAACTGCGTTGCCTATTCGGGCACTCACGATAATAATACTCTTTTGGGTTATTTATGGGAAACCCCAACCGAAACCAAAAATGAGGTTATGCGCTACTGCGTATGCAATGAAAATGAGTGGAATGAAAAAGGCTGCAGTTCAATTATCAGAACTATTGCAGCAAGTAATGCAGGGCTTGCAATTTTCCCTGTTCAGGATCTTTTAGGCTACGGAAGCGATACCCGACTTAACGTACCCGGAAGAGCAGAGGGCAATTGGCTGTACCGCATAACCAAAGAACAGCTTGAATTAATTGATAAAAGGTATTATAAGGAACTAAACAGACTTTACGGAAGGTAATGCTATGGCAGAGTTAAAAGATATAACCCTTTATTTACTTGATATGGACGGTACCGTGAATTTGGGCTTTGACCCTATTGACGGGGCCAAGGAGTTTTTGTGTACCCTTAAAGAACAGGGGAAAAACTTTATTTTTTTAACAAACAATTCCTCAAGAAATGCTGATGATTATGTGAAGAAAATGCGTTCCCTCGGCTTTCCGTGTGAAAAAGAAAATGTTTTTACTTCGGGAATGGCTGCCGGAATGTTTCTTCAGGAAAACAAAAAAGCTTCTCTCGTTTATGTTTGCGGTACTCAGTCTCTCAAAAAAGAGCTTCTTAAATACGAAGTTAAAATCAGTGAGGACGGTAATGGTGCCGATACGGTGCTTTTAGGCTACGACACCGAGCTTGATTATAAAAAAATACGCATAGTCTGCGATTTGCTTGATGCGGGTGCAGATTATTACGCAACAAACATTGATATGGTTTGCCCCATTGAGGGGGGCAGATATCTTCCCGATTGCGGAAGCTTTGCCGATATGTTCGAAAATGCTGTTAAACGCCGTCCCAAGTTCCTCGGCAAGCCCGACAGAACCATGATTGATATTCTTGCGAAAAGAGAAAATATCCCTTACGAAAATATTGCTATGGTGGGGGACAGAATTTACACCGATGTTAAAACGGGTATAAATGCAGGCGTAACCTCAATTCTTGTGTTATCAGGTGAAACTACCTGCGAGGATTATAAAAACAGCGATGTTAAACCCGATTATATTCTTGATTCGGTAAAAGATATTTTAGAAGCCATAAAATAAGTTAACTTATCAAATTCAGGAGGAAGCATTATGAAAAAATATGTTCTCGCTCTCGACCAAGGCACTACAAGCTCAAGAACTATTGTTTTTGATAAAAAAGGCAGAATAGTTGCAAAGGCTCAGTATGAGTTTGAGCAGATCTATCCCAACACGGGCTGGGTTGAGCATAATCCTTATGAAATACTCGATTCACAAATTCGTTCTCTTTCGGCGGCTCTTGAAAACGGTAAAATAAATCCTAAGGAAATCGCAGCTATCGGTATTACAAATCAGCGTGAAACAACTATTCTTTGGGATAAGGATACGGGCAAGCCTGTTTATAACGCTATCGTCTGGCAGTGCAGAAGAACTGCTTCTATATGCGAAAAGCTTAAAGCTGACGGTCTGGAGGAGTATGTTAAAGAGCGCACGGGTCTTCTTATAGATGCGTATTTCAGCGCAACAAAGATCAAGTGGATACTCGATAATCTTCCCGAGGCACGTACTCTTGCCCTTGACGGTAAGCTTCTTTTCGGTACGGTTGAAACCTGGCTTATATGGAATCTTACAAATAAACAGGTTCACATTACCGATTACAGTAACGCCGCAAGAACAATGCTTTTTGATATAGAAAAGCTCTGTTGGGATGAAAGACTTTGTAATGAATTGGGCATACCTATGAGTATTCTTCCCGAGGTAAGAGAGTCAAGCTCTGTTTACGGCTATGTTTGCGAGGAGCTTCCCGGTCTTAAAGAGCTTGCAGGTATCCCCATTTCGGGTGCGATCGGCGATCAGCAGGCGGCTCTTTTCGGTCAGGCTTGCTTTAACGAAGGTCAGGCAAAGAATACATACGGCACGGGCTGTTTCCTCCTTATGAATACGGGAGATAAAAGAATCCACTCGAAAAATAACCTTATTGAGGGTATTGCCTGGGGTATTAACGGAAAAGTTACATATGACCTTGAGGGAAGTGCCTTTAACGCAGGCTCTGTTATAAAGTGGCTTCGCGATGAATTAAGGCTCATTTCGGAACCCAGCGAATGTGACTTCCTTGCAGAAAGCGTAAGAGATTCCAACGGTGTATACCTTGTTCCTGCATTTACAGGCTTGGGCGCACCCTATTGGGATATGTACGCAAGAGGCTGCATTGTGGGTCTTACAAGAGGAGCAAACAGAGCGCATTTTGCAAGAGCGGTGCTTGAAAGCATCGCTTATCAGGTTACCGACCTTGTTGAGGCTATGTCCAAGGACAGCGGTATTCTTATGAGTGAAATGCGCGTTGACGGCGGTGCTTCCGTAAGTAATATTATGCTCCAGATACAGGCAAACCTGACATCTTCAAAGGTCAACCGTCCGAAGCTTGTTGAAACAACGGCTCTTGGTGCCGCTTATATGGCAGGTCTCGCAGTAGGCTTCTGGAAAGATTTCGACGAAATCGAAAGAGTCCGCGAGGTGGACAGAATTTTCGTTCCCGCTATTGACAACAACTTAAGAGAAGAAATGCTTAAAGGATGGCATAAGGCAGTGGAACGCTCAAAATCCTGGGAAGAAAAGTAATTTTCCTTATATCACGGCATCTTTGAGAATTGAGAATTGAGAATGGAGAATTGAGAATTATCGGGACCTGCGGTCGGCATTGTAAAAGCTGCAAGCGGCAAGTTGTTAGCGAAGCCTTGCCTCCTTGTTTGAAGGAGGGTGAGCGTTTGTGAGCACTGCCGGTGGCAGATACAGCGAACAATAAGCTCCGGGCGCAATAAGGAGTATTGCGAAGTGAACAACGAGCAAGACGACTATATTGCAACCGGTTGACCGCGCGTAAGCGTGGCAGAGAATCTTAAAAATTCAAAGGAGTTATATGAATACAGATATTTTAATTATTATTTTCGGTGCGCTTACTGTTGCACTTTCCGTAATCTTAATCGCCCTTATTCTTTCGCAAAAAAAGAATAAAAATAATGATGCTGTTTATGAGGAGCTTCGCCGTAACCGTGAGGAAACGGCGCGTTCTGCAAAAGAGATGAGGGAGGAAACCTCTCAAGCTCTCGGCAAAATTGAGGTTAAGCTCAATGAAATGCTCAAGGAAAATTATCAAAGCAGAATTGATTTAACAGAAAAAATAAGCGCATCCTTAAAATCTATTCAGGAGCAGAATGCTCAGAGCTCTGAGCGTCAGGCGAGAAATTTCAGCGAATCCATTGCCCGTATGCAGGAGAGCAATGAAAAGAAGCTTGAAGAAATGCGGGTGACGGTTGATGAAAAGCTTACTTCAACTCTCACGACCCGTCTCAACTCTTCTTTCAAAACTGTTTCGGAACAGCTTGAAAACGTTTATAAGTCCTTAGGCGAAATGAAAGAACTGTCACAGGGTGTGACCACAAATGTCAGTTCTCTTAACAGAGTTCTTACAAATGTCAAAGCCCGCGGAACTTGGGCAGAGGTTCAGCTTGAAGCTATCCTTGATCAGACAATTCCCGGACTTTATGTTAAAAACTATTCACCGAAAAACAATTCGGAGCACGTTGAATTTGCTATCCGTTTTCCTGATAGCGAAAATAAAGGCGAGGATATTTATCTTCCTATTGACTCTAAATTTCCCCTTGAGGATTATGTAAGAGTATGCGATGCCGCAGACAATGCGGACCCCGAAGCATTGAGAGTTGCCAGAAAAGCTCTTGAGGACAGAGTTTTAGCAGAAGCTAAGGATATTAAAAAATATATTGTTGTGCCGAAAACAACACCTTTTGCGGTGCTTTACCTTGCAACCGAAGGTCTTTACGCGGAGATTGCCTCTTCAAAAAGCGGTATTGCCGAAAAATTACAGGCGCAGAATGTTATGATTGCAGGTCCTTCAACTATTACCGCACTTCTTAATTCCTTTGCAATGGGCTTTAAGGCTATGGCAATAAACGAAAAAGCCGATGAAGTCAGACAGCTTCTCGGTGCGGCAAAAGCTCAATACGAAACCTTCGGAAATGTTCTTGAAAAAGCAAGAAAGAAAATAGACGAAGCAGGAAAATCCCTTGATGAAGCCCGCCACAGAAACGAAATTATTCAGAAAAGGCTGAAAGGCGTTGAAGCCCTTGAAGGGGCGGCAAGCGAAGAAATGCTTGAAATAAACCAATAAAAAATAAAGTATCCCGAGCCGAGGCTCGGGATGATTGTTTTATTCGGGGATAACTAAGATTGTGTAAGATGAATTCTTTTTATATAAATTTATCTTTACGGTGATGTTGACTAAAACGCAATTGGGATATATAATTTTAGCGGTGATAAAAATGCTTATAAAAGGCTTTCAGAAGCTTACTCTTTTGGATTTTCCCGGCAGGACTGCCTGCACGGTTTTTACGGGCGGCTGTAATCTCAGGTGTCCCTTTTGTCACAATGCTCTTCTTGTTACGGAAAAAAATGACGATTATTTTGACGAATCGGAGATTTTTGAACACCTGAAAAAACGCAGAAACGTTCTCGACGGTGTTGCCGTAACAGGCGGCGAACCGCTTCTTCAAAAGGATATTGAAAGATTTTTATATGAAATAAAGGAAGAAGGCTTTGCAGTAAAGCTTGATACAAACGGATGTTACCCTGAGAAATTAGAGGGTATTTTACAATTGGGTCTTGCGGATTACGTTGCAATGGATATTAAAAATTGCCCCGAAAAATATGCTGAAACGGTAGGAGTCAAGAATTTTGATATTGCACCTGTTGAAAAAAGTATAGAGCTTCTTAAAAACAGCGGTGTTGATTATGAATTCAGAACTACTGTAACAGCAAATTTTCATACCGCTGATGATATCGAAGCATTGGCAAAATGGATAGAGGGTGCTCCGAGGTATTTTCTTCAGAATTTCGTTGATTCGGGAAATCTTATAGATAACTCTTGCAAGGGAGTAAGTAAAGCCGAGATGAACGAGATGCTCGAAAGGGCGAGAAAATACGTTCCTGAAGCAGAGCTGAGAGGTATTTAATGGATAATACACAAAAACTAAAACAAGCCATAGAAAAAGCAACTAACATCTGCGTATTTACCGGTGCGGGAATAAGCTGTCCGTCAGGGATTCCTGATTTTCGCTCGGCTGACGGGTTATATAATGAAAAGGGGAACGGAGGGTATACTCCCGAGGAAATTATTTCACATTCCTTTTTCTGTTCCCATACGGATATGTTTTATGAATTTTATAAATCGAAGATGATGTATCCCGCGGCAAAACCCAATGCGGCGCACTTATTCTTTGCGTATTTAGAGAAAAAAGGCAAAAGGGTAAGCGTTGTAACCCAGAATATTGACGGACTTCATTCCGATGCGGGAAGCTCTGAAATTTATGAGCTTCACGGTAGTATGAAGCGTAATTACTGCCTTAAATGCGGTGCTTTTTATGATGAGAAATTTATTTATAACAGTGAGGGAATCCCGAAATGCAAAAAATGCGGCGGAACGGTGAAGCCTGATGTAGTCCTCTATGAAGAGGGCCTCAGCGATGAAACCGTAAACGGAGCAATTAAGGCTATAAGCGAAGCCGAGCTTTTAATTATAGTGGGAACATCTCTCGCAGTTTACCCTGCCGCATCGTTTCTTCGGTTTTTTAACGGGGAAACCGTAGCGCTCATAAATAAAGCTGCAACTCCTTTCGATTCAAAAGCCGATATAGTTATAAATGACGATGTGGAAATAATTACAAAAATGCTGGCGAAAGAATAAAAAAACTATGTAGCTTTTTTGTCAATACTGAATTCGACACAAATTTACACAAAATAACATATCAATATCTGTATATATTTACTATATTTCATAAAAAGCGTTCAATATCTTGTGCTGTATTTTAAAAAGTTTTTAAAACAAGCACAAGATATTGTGTTTTTCCTATTGACAAAGAATATTATATCTGTTATGATGTGTAACAGTCACCGCCGGAATATACCGGGTGCGTTTTATGGGGTTTATACTCAAAATAAAAATAAAGAAAGACGGAGACAGTATGTATCAGGTAATTAAAAGAGACGGCAAAATTGCAGATTTTGATATATCAAAAATCGCAACCGCTATCAAACAGGCATTCCAAGCATGTAACAAACAGTATAACGACAATATCATTGATTTTCTCGCCCTTAAGGTAACCGCTAACTTTGAACCCAAAATCAGCAATAATCTTATTGCAGTTGATGATGTTCAGGACAGTGTTGAATCCGTTCTTGTTCAGGCAGGCTATGAAGATGTTGC
>CAZCQI010000062.1:0-10276 GCA_964500795.1 uncultured Eubacteriales bacterium | reverse complement strand
CGTCAATTTGAGCTTAACCTTTGCAGAAACGCAAAAGAAGCTTTGGAAAACGGTGATATCGGGGCAGCAGTTGAAATTCTCGAAGCACCTTTTTCCGAGGATTACACTGAGCTTCGTAACGAATTAAATATTCTTGCCGAAAGGCTCTTTAACCTTATAGGCATACAGCTCGATCTCGAGCATTATTCCGCCCTTAATTGGGAGCGGGGCGCAACTCTGGAAACTATCGACAACAATGTTACCGACAGAGCGTTTCTTCTTGAAAAATGCAAGCACGCCCTCACTCTCGCGGGAAGAGAGCAAAAGGAATTTATGAAGAAGCTTATTTCCGTAAGAAGCACGAAGCCCGGAGAGGTTTACTATTCCGTTGCCCTCCACGGTCTCAGAGTTCTCGGTGTTCCCCAAGACGGTGAATTTTATATGGATATTCAAGGTGACCGTCCTTACACAAAGGAAACTCCCCTGCCTATGGGTATGACAAAGGTTTTTGACCATTTCTCCTTCAAAGCGCATTTCGGCGGCTTCGCGCCCGATACCGATTACGCTTTGAAAATAGCGTATAAAGCGGAAAACGCGCCCGAAATCAAGCACCATAAAATAACCGCCAACGGCAAAGTGATATATGAGGGTGCACGCTACGGCGGAAAGGAAGATCCCGATTTTGATAAAGACTTCCTCGCCCCCGGATTTGCGTCTGCCGAATATACCTTGCCCAAAGAGGTTTTCATTAACGGCACCCTTGAGCTGGAGATTTCCGAACCAACCGAAGGCTTTAAATTCTGTGAACTGTGGATAAAACCGAATACAAAATAATTAAAATAACAGTTTTGTAACTTTTTTCGACCGTTTTTGCAATGTTTTTGTAATAAAATGTTGCAAAAGACGGTCGATTTGTGCTATTATAAAATGTGTGTGAGTTTGCACATTTATAAAATACCTTGTAAAGGGTTAAGGTGACTATATGATAAGACTCATTTGTTCAGAATGTAAAAATGCTTATCTGCAAAATAAAGGCGATGTGCTGGAGTGCCCCTCCTGCGGAAAAACCGTTTCCTGTGAGGAAGAAAATCTTCTTGCGGGAATTCAGTACTATAAGGAAGGAAATCTTCCGGAAGCAGGCAACTGCCTTATGAAATACATCGTTAAAAACGGTGCTGAACCTCGTGCTATCTTCTACAAAGCACTTTGCGATGCTTTCGATTTTGATGAGGATACCGATTCTTTAAGCGAAGCCTATGAAAAGCTTCTCGGCGCATTGGGCGATATTTCCGATAACGATTTCCCCGTTTATATTGCCCTCGCCAATGACGAAGCGGAAAAAATCGAAAAAGCACTTGCCCAGAGCCACGTAAGGCTTTTTGCCGATGCAGATGCCGAAAATATCAAAAAACAGGTTTCTGTTATTTTAGAAATCCAAAACGGTGCCCGTCAGTTCCGTTCAAGTCTTCAGGAGCTGGTCAGCTCCTTCAACGAACGCTCTGCCGTAAAAATTTCTGCAAGATTTTCGGATTGCTTCTTTGTAGACTGTGAAACAGCAACGGAAGTCGGCAATATCAAATACAATAAAATTTGCGAAAGCATAGCATCTCACACGGTTTTCACGGGAATTCTTTCAAACGATATTAAAAACCTTGAAATTTATTTCCGTTGTATCGTAATGTTCTTCCGTAAGAGCCACGATAAATATGAATTCCTTTTAAATGAATCGGCAAAGTTCACCGAGCTTGCCGCAATTCTTGAAACCGGTCGCTACAACACAATTAAAGGCACTGCCGCAATCGGCGACAAGCTCAAAAATATCTCCTACGAATTTCTTCAGGAAAGCTACAAGGAGCACTTTGATGAGCAAATCGACCTACAGACCGAAACAGTACTTATTACGGAAGCGGTCGAAGAGCCTGAAGCAGATGCTATAGAAGAAGCGGTCGAAGAGCCTGAAGCGGATGTCGCGGAAGAAACAGTCGATGAATGCGCGGAAGAAAATGCGCCCTCGGATGAAGCAACTCCCGAATCGGAAGAAAGCTCAGAGAAAACCGAAGCTCAGGAAAATGATGAGTATGCCGAAGCTCAGGAAGAAGCAATAGCCGAGGCAGAAATCTCCGAAGATACTCCCTGCGAGGAAGAAAGCCCCTCGGAAGAGCTTCGCGAAGAAACGGTTATAGAGATAGAACCCTCTTCAGAACCCTCAGAAGAGAAAACCGAAAATTCCGATAACTCAGAAGCTGTTCCTATGGAAGATATATCCTCGGTTACCCCCATTGAAGATTCTGCCCAAGAAATTGCAGAATCACAAGAAGAGGAAACCGTTGCCGAAGAACCGACTGCAGAAGGTGAAGCTGTGGCAGAGCCGGAGGACTCAGTCATAACCCTTGAAGAAAAAGAAAAAGAAAACGGTGCCGTGTCTGCCGAAGCTCCTGCTTACGAACATATTCCCGAGGAAAACATAGCAAAAGAGGCTTTGGCTGACAGTGCTCCTGAAGAAACCTCTCAGGCGGAAAGCTCCGAGGACGAGGCTTCTGAACAGGAAGAAGCTTCCAACTCTCGTAAAAAGAAAAAGAAAAGCCATAAAGGCATCGTTATCTTCATCATAATCGTTATTGCCGCTCTTGCCGCAGTAGCCTTTAAATATGCCCCCGGCATTATTAACGATTATAAATACGATAAAGCTACGGCACTTGCCGAAGAGGGTAACTACGCTGAAGCTATTGCAGTATTTAAAGAGCTTGGTGATTATTCGGACAGTGCCGAAAAAGTAAACGAATGTGCTTACAGCAGTGCTCTCGCCCTTGAAAAGGAAGAGAATTTTGCCAAAGCCGCCGCGGCATTTGAGGCGTTGGGCGAATATAAAGACAGCGTAACCCGTGCTCAGGCTTGTGTCTACGGCGAAGCCTCTGCCTCTCTCGAGGCAGGAAATTTTGACGATGCCGCAAGACTTTTCTCCACCATTGAAGAATACGGCGACAGCAGTGATAAAATCAATGAATGCTCATACAGAAAAGCCGTTTCTCTTATGGACAAAAAAGAGTATGAAAGCGCCATTGAAATATTTACATCAATTAAAAAATATTCCGATTCCGCCGATAAAATAAACGAAGCGCAATATATGTACGTCACCGAAAACTTCGATAAAGAAAACAAAACCACCGTTAAATATCTTAACGCATTGGCAAAAATCGGTTACCGCAACAGCGCAGAGCTTAAAACAGAGCTTCTGGGTTCGGCAACCGATTCATCGGGAGTTACGGTTTTTGTAAACTACTCTAAGAGTGATATTGAAACCTCGCTCACAGAGCCCAGCAATAAAGTACCGATATATTTCCATGTAATAGTCAATGATGAAGCTCTTTACGATACTACTCTTACTCTTAAATACACAACTGCTTTCGGCTACACCTACACGTCTGCTGCAAAGGTAAGCAAAAGCAATAACCACGTTACACTCAACTACCCTGCCACTAAGTACAAGAATTATACGGTTGAATTCTTCGCCCTTGACTCAAACGGCAACACAATCGCATCACAGGAAATAAAATTCTGACCACAACAGTCTGTTGCAAGCCTTTACAACTTGCAACAGACTGTTTTTGTTTTATCTTGCCGCATCTGAAAGACCTTCAGAAATGTCTGTTACAATTTCAGACATACCCTCGGAAGCATCGGTTATCATATCACCGATAACTCCGTTGTCATTCTTTGCGGATTCATCTGTAACAACACCTGAGTTTGTTGTGGGGTTGGTTGTTGTTGTACTAAGGTTTGTTTCGGTGGTAGTAGTAACATCGTTGTCTCTTCCGCCGCAAGCCGTTAAAACAACAGCCAAACAGCCAACAAGCATAATAACTGCCGCTACCGCAATAATTTTCTTCATAAATTCACGCCCTTTCCGGAGATGATTTACCATTCAAGGCTCCTTTATAATTATCTCCCGAAATGCGCGATTTATTCTTATTTTGTAAGCACACCGCCATCTGAATAAAGAAGAATAAGGATATCCTTTTCTTTGCCTGTTTCGGGGTCGATATAAATAAGAACCTCCTGACCGTCAGACGATTTGCAATGATATTCATAAGCATAAATTTCCGTTTCCCAATCCGTCGGAATATAAGCTTTTTTTGATGAAATGATTTCTAAATCACTTCTTATGAGCTCAGCACCGCTTCGGAGAGTATATTTTGTGTTTTCCGGCACCGTTCTGCTTTGGTGATTCATAAGGTAGCCTGTTGCATCAAAAGCCGTTATATTACCGCTATCAAGAGCAACACTTACTTTAATAAGGTCTGTATAATATGTTATACCGTCCTCGCAGTAAGAAAAATTCACGGTGCAAATACCGTCTGATATGGAATAATAGCTTTCCTTGATTTTTTTGTATCCGTGTTCGTTAAGATATTCAGTTGCCTTTTTTACGGCATCTTCGGCAGTTAACTTACTCTCACCTGCATACCCCGAAGTGAGCATATACGAAACCAATCCGCCCTTTTGGGTAACAGATACCGTCAGCGAAGTATTATAAAAGGTGTAGGTGCTGAGATTACTGTCGGTTTTACTTAAAAAATACAGGTCATCTTCATTTATACCTAAAAATTCCGCCGCCTTTTTCTGAGCCTGAGTCTGGCTCACCTCTTCAAGCTTTGAAACAAGTTTGGATTCCTTTGTTCCGATATGATCTGAGAAAGGTCCGTCATATATAAGGGTCGGGTAGTCCTCCATTGCCTGGTTTGTGTCGTTAAGCTCATCAGCCAGGTAAAGCGATTCGTCACCTTCACTTTGTAAAGTGGATTTCACCTTTTCAAAGTCCAGCCCTCCGCTTTCCTGCTGTTCAATAAGATAATTTATGTTTTGTGAAAGAGTTGCGGCATGAGATTTGAGTTTTGAAATATTTTCGGTTTCCTCAGCACTGAGTTTTTCTCCTCTCGCCACCTTTTCATAAAGGGAAAGAGTATATTCACCTACTTGCGACAAAAATTTGTAAACTCCGGAAACCTCCGTGTTGCCGTCGGTAATTTCGGATAAGCTCTCCTTTGCCGAGGCACTTGAACGCCAGAGCTTTGATGAAATATCAGCAAGCATATCATCGCTCGAGCAGTACATACTTTTCTGCAAATTGATGTCTATGTCATCCATATATGTTCCCAGCTGTGTAAGAGCTCTCTCTCTTGATGCCTGCATCTGCCTTTTCATAACAGAAAGCTTGTAGGCATTCACGCCGCCCCAGACAGCAAGAACCGCAACTATTGCCGTAAGAAAGCTTACCGTTCTCACTAAAGTTCTTCTTTTTCCATTCATAAAACTGCTCCTTTATAACAGCATAATGTTTATAAAACAATTTTTCCCTCGGGTTAATAAAATATTCAAGAAATTTACAACAAAAGTTCATTTAAAAGCATTTACAAAAACAGCAATAATATAGTATAATTAAGTGATTGTAAATAACTATAAGACAAGGACGAAATATTTTGACTGCCTATTTTGACAACAGTGCAACAACAAAGCCTTCGGATGCGGCAACAGAATCTGCAAAAAAAGCAATAACCGAATATTGGGGCAATCCTTCTTCTCTCCACGAAGCTGGTCTTATTGCTTCAAATGAACTCAAAACCGCCCGCAAGCAGGTTGCAAGCCTTTTGGGTGTAAATGAAAATTCGTTTTTCTTCACTTCCTCCGGCACAACCGCAAATAACACAGCCATTTTCGGAGCATACGAAAAATTAAAGCGTGAAGGCAACAGAATCGTTACCACTGCCATTGAGCATCCAAGTGTTTCGGAACCTCTTAAGCGCCTTGAAGCACTCGGTGTTGAGGTCATTCGCATTATGCCCGATAAATACGGCAAAATAAATGAAGATGAATTTTTCAGCAGTATAAATGAAAACACTATTCTCGTTTCTTGTATGGCAGTAAATAACGAGGTGGGTTCCGTTCTTCCCGTGAACCGCATAAGAGCGGCAGTCAAAAGAGCAGGCTCACCCGCAGTCATTCATTCCGACTGCGTTCAGGCTCTTTCAAAAATACCCGTAACTCCAAAAACCGTAGATGCGGATATTATTACCGTAAGCGGTCACAAAATACACGCTCTTAAAGGTGTAGGCGGCATATATCTGAAATCAAAATCAATTATCAAGCCCTATATCCTCGGCGGCGGTCAGGAGCAAAACATCCACTCGGGCACAGAAGCCACACCTGCTGTTATGTCCTTCGGTGCGGCGGCAAAGGATGCGGCGGATATTAAAGCCAACAGCGAATACGTTGCCTCTCTTAAAAAACGTTTTACTGACGGCATTGCGGATATTCCCTGTGTAACAATCAACTCCCCCGAGGACTCGATTCCTTATATAATAAATATTTCGATTTTAGGTATGCCCAGCCAGCCGATCGTTAATTTTATGAGTGACAAGGGCATATACATCTCCGCAGGCTCCGCCTGCAAAATGGGTCACCGAAGCCCCGTTCTCACTGCTATGGGGCTCCCCCCTGAAATTATAGACAGCGCCGTGAGAATAAGTCTCTCGCGCTATAACACCCGAGAAGAAATTGATTTACTTATCTCGGCGGTTAAAGAAGCCGCCGAAAAGTACGGCAGAAAGAGATAAATATATGAAAGAAATAATTCTTATAAAAGACGGTGAGCTTGCTCTTAAAGGTCTCAACCGTTCCACCTTTGAATCCATACTGATGAAAAATATCCGTTGGCGCATTAAGCCTTTCGGTGAATTTACATTTAAAAATTCTCAATCCACCATTACCGTTACCCCCCGTAACGATCAGGCTGATCTTGATGCCGCCGCCGATGAAATTTCAAGAGTATTCGGTATCGCAGGCTATTCGAGAGCCGCCGTTACGGATAAGGATATGGAAAAAATATTGGAAATTGCACCCGAATATCTTAAAGACAGGTTGGAGGAAGCAAGAACCTTTAAGGTTGAAGCTAAACGATCCGATAAAAAATTTCCCCTTAAATCCCCTGAAATTTCAGCTATGGTAGGCGAAAGAATACTCGAGCGCTTCCCCCATTTAAAGGTTCAGGTCAAAAACCCCGATATTACAGTTACCGTTGAAATACGCGATGAAGCATATATCCGAGGCAATCAGTTAAAAGGTGCAGGCGGTATGCCCGTTGGCTCATCCGGCAGAGGGATGCTTCTTATTTCCGGAGGTATTGACAGTCCCGTTGCAGGCTATATGATGGCAAAGCGCGGTATTGAGCTTGTGGGAATTCATTTTGCATCTCCCCCGTATACATCACTTCGCTCAGAGCAAAAGGTTCACGACCTTCTCTCTAAGGTTGCGCGTTACAGCGGCAGAATCCGTCTCTATACCGTTCCTTTTACCGAAATTCAGGAGCTCATAAGAGAGAAATGCCCCGAGGAATATTTCACCCTTATTATGCGCCGTTTTATGATGCGCCTTTCCTGCCGACTTGCTCAGGATACGGATTGCCACGCACTCATTACAGGCGAAAGCGTAGCTCAGGTTGCAAGCCAGACAATGCTTGCCCTCGGTTGCACTGATGCAGTTGCAAATCTCCCTGTTTTCCGTCCCTGTATAGGTATGGATAAAGAGGAAATCATTAAAATCTCAAGAAAAATCGAAACCTTTGATATCTCGGTTCTCCCCTTTGAGGACTGTTGCACGGTATTCACTCCCAAGCACCCCAAGACCCGTCCTCAGCTTTCCGATGTTGAAGAAGCGGAAAAAGCATTGGATATTGAAGGCCTTTGCAACAGAGCATACGAAGGTATAAAGCAAATTTTAATAACAGCAGACGGTGCCCGAGATGAATGAACTCACTTTAATCGCGCTTGCCGAAAAAGCAGTAGCTGAATTAAAAAATAAAGGCAAGACCCTTTCCGTTGCGGAATCCTGCACAGGCGGTTTTTTAAGCAAAATAATAACCGAGGTCAGCGGTGTTTCTGCCGTGTATGAGGGCGGGGTTTGCTCATATTCAAACGATGTTAAAATGAAGCTTCTCGGTGTCAGAAAAGAAACGCTCGAGGCTTACGGTGCAGTAAGCGAACAGGTAGCCGTTCAGATGGCTGACGGAGTAAGAAAAGCTCTTAACACCGATATAGGAATCGGAATAACGGGTATTGCAGGCCCTCTTTCCGATAATACCTCAAAGCCCGTAGGTCTTATATATGTTTGCATCAGTACCCGGAATAAAACACTGTGCAAGGAATTACGCAACGATTTTTCCGAAAATATCAGGCAGCAAAACAGGTTTTCTGCCGTTCAAACCGCATTATGTATGTTAGGTGACATAATATGAAAAAAAACAAAACCGAAAACAAATCTCCTTATGTTTATTTCAACGGTTCCGAAGAAACGATTATCAGAACCGATGAAACTCAGAAGCAGGCGATAATCAAGAATTTAAAAAAGCGAAAAATCAAAAAATATTCGCTTAATATTTTAAGCTTCGTTTTGGCTTTTACAATACTCGTTTCAGGCTTTCAGCTGGGAAAAAAAGGCATAGAAAAATTCCTTATACTGCGTCAGGAAAAAAATTCAAACGATGCCTCAGCAATCCCCGACAGTGTGAAAAAAGAACTTGAAAATATGACCGAGGAAGAAAAGTGGGCGTATCTTTATGAAACCTATCCCGAGCTTATTGATGTGAGCTTTCCGGCAGGTATGCTTTACGATTACGCGCTTTATTATGCAGATAATCCTCAAACCATAGGATATCTTTCCGTCCCCGGGACCGATATCGACACTCCCGTTGTTCAGGCAGATAACGATAAATATTATCTCACCCATGACTTCTACGGTAAATCAACAAGCTACGGCGCAGTTTTTGCATCTTACAAATCGGAATTCACCCCATTTGAAAGAAACACGATCCTTTACGGTCACAATATGAGAGACGGTTCAAGATTTGCACCTCTTTTAAATTACAAAAACATAAATTTTTATAAAGAAAATCCTATTATTCTTTTCGATTCTCTTTTTGAAAAACACGAGTGGAAAATTTACGCGGTATTTATAACCAACGGCTCCACCGAAAGTAACAACGGTTATTTCTTCGACTTTACCTTTGACCAGTGCTCTGACACTTGCTTTGAGGAATACATCGAAGAGCTTGATAAACGAAAGCTTTATGAAACGGGAGTTGATCTTCTGCCCACGGATAAAATCCTCACACTTTGTACCTGCACCTATGAATTTGACGATGCAAGGCTCGTAATAGTTGCAAGAATGGTAAGAGAGGGCGAATCTGTAGAGGTGGACACCTCCCTGACAAAATACAAGAGTACCGCGGTAAAATATCCTGACTGCTACTACGACAACTCTAAAAACAACCCATATAAAGATGACGAAAAATTCTATTTGTATTAACATTTTCAATCATATCGAGGTATAAAAATGAGAATCAAAGCATTTTCTTTTGAACAAAACAGCTACACTCTTGCCGAATTAAAGCAGAAAATCCTTTCCCAGGTCAGCGAGAGCGGCATATATTTTGAGAGCTTTTCTGACCCCAATAAGCTTTTCGGCGAAATTGCAAAGGCGGTGGAGAGCTCGGAGGTTATTCTTATCGGTGTTGAAAGCAGTCTTTTCCTTAAATTCAAGCCCGTGCTTATAAAAGCCTTCAATTTCACCCCCGCTTACAGTGAAAAAATCGGTAAAGCAATAAGCTCCGATATTTCCGAAGAAAAGCTTCGCAAGGCTCATACTCTCGTTCCCAATGAGTGTGTGGAATTGGTATCAAAAAACGGTATTTACAGCGGCTTTTACGTAAAAGCGGAGGATCAGACTATCGTTGTTTTCCCCCTTCTGGAAAGCAGTGTACCCGATATTCTTGTAAACTCGGGTCTCCCGTTTTTCAAAGCACCTGAAGTAAAGGGCGATATTTTCCGCGATATTCAAGATCCGGAAAATGCTTCCCCGAAAGCGCAGTCCGTAATTTCAAAATTGAAGGAAAACGGTTTGCGGTTAGCAATCCCCTCCACCCCTGCCGCAAAGCTTTTAAAAGAGGATCTGAGGGCATGCAATGATTGCGAAAGCTGTGTTCATTTCACGCCCTTCGTCGACGACAAGGGTGCCGAAGAACCCAAACAATACACGGCTCAGCTGGCAAAAGTGGCAATGAACCTTAAAAATGCTGCCATGGGTGCCGCAATATCAAACATTTTCAGAGAAAAAAAGAGTGAGAATAATGTAATTTATTATTCTTACATAGCAGTTGCAACAGAAGAAAAAACCGTTGTAAAAAAACTGTATGCAAACTCTGAGGAAAGTGTTGATAATCTGATTATCGAAGCAACAAACGAACTGT
>CAZCQI010000061.1:0-10293 GCA_964500795.1 uncultured Eubacteriales bacterium | reverse complement strand
ACACTAAAAAACCGTGTCTCTCTTGATTTGAGAAACACGGTTTTTCGACAGTCTGAAACGAGACTATAAGTCCCGTTATATATTCAATCCTTGCGTGACCGTAGGGGTGATCTTCATCCGCAGGCTTTTCCGAAAGTCTGAACCCGACCAGCGTAACAACTGATGAACCTGCATCGGTAATATTATTTATAGCATCGGCAGTTATTGAAACACTGTTCGAAAGAGAACCCATAATAAATTTTACAACGCTTAAAAGCAAGTTGCAAATAATTCCTACAATGCCTGCAACTCTGCCGTAGCTTTCCCTGGCATCGAAAGAATCAGGGCTTTTATTTTTTAAAAAGATTTTTATAATAAGATTTGTCATGCTTTCCCCCCATTTATTTGCAACAGTTAGATTATATTACTAATTTATGAAATGTCAATTGTGTTTGTTACATGTAAAAATCAACAAATATATGTTCGGTGGTTTAACAGGTTTTAACAGATTTCACTGAATTTATAGACAAACCTGAATTAATGTGTTATTATCATTGAACGGAGTTCATTAATAAATTTCCGAAAGGTTGGTAAAAATGAATAAAACACTTGTTATTTTGGCGGCAGGTATGGGTAGCCGTTACGGAGGTCTTAAGCAGATTGATCCCGTAGGCCCGAATAACTCTATCATTATTGATTATTCAATTTATGATGCCGTTAAAGCAGGTTTCAACAAGGTTGTTTTCATTATAAAGAAAGAAAACGAGGCAATTTTCAGAGAAGTTATAGGAGATAAGGTTTCAAAGCATGTTAAAGTAGAATATGTTTTTCAAAGTACGGATAAGCTGCCTGATGGCTTTGAGTGTCCCGAGGGCAGAGTAAAACCATGGGGAACCGCTCATGCGCTTTATTGCTGTAAGGGTGTAGTTAAAGAGCCTTTTATGGTAATAAACTCAGATGATTTTTACGGCGGCGGTTCGTTCTCGCTTCTTTCGGAGTGGATAGAAAAAAATGATCTGTCAGGTAAACCCTATAAGCTTGCTATGGCAGGCTACTACCTCAAGAATACTCTTACAGAGAACGGCACCGTTTCAAGAGGTGTTTGTGAGGTTAATGAAAACGGTCAGCTCAACGATGTTATTGAAAGAACAAAAATTATGAGAATAGACGGCAAGATTTCCTATACAGATGACGGCGAAAGTTGGACAGAGCTTCCCGAGAATTCTGTTGCTTCAATGAACTGCTGGTGTTTCCCTGCCGAATTTATTGATGAAATTGAGCGCTATTTTATCGAATTTCTTGCAAAAGAGGTTCCTTCAAATCCTTTAAAATCCGAGTTTTTCCTTCCCTTCCTCGTAAGAGATATGCTCAAAGCAGATAAATGCTCTGTCGATGTTCTTGAAACTGCGGATAAATGGTTCGGTGTTACATATAAAGAGGATAAGCCGGATGTTGTAAAATCAATTTCCGCTCTCGTTGAAGGCGGCGTTTATCCCGAAATACTTTGGTGAGCTTTATGAAAAAGTTTCTTGTATTGGTTTTAACGATTTCTGTTTTAATGCTGTGTTCCTGCTCAAGTGATGCCGATAACTCTTCAACCACCACGGAAGAGGCATCCTCGGGTCAGACGGTGTATGTTGAATTTACCGTCGAAAAGGGCAGTCTTTCCGATGAAGCAAGCTTTGTTTCGGAAATGGAAGGCTACGGAGCAGAAGTTACCGATTTAACAGATGAAAATGCGCTTTCCGTTAAATTGTCCGAAGCAGATTACAACACTCTTTTGAGTGATAAATCTTCGGTAACCGTTAAAGCATTCCGGGATTATGAAACGGCAGAGGATAATTATGTTGAGAAAATCGAGTATGATGAAGATTTTCGCAATATGAAGTTTTATGTGAACCGTGAAGGGTATGATGCTGAAGGTGCTTCGGTTAATGAGTATCTTTTAGCGGCAAAAGCCCTTGCTTATCAGATTTATCTTCCCGAGGGTCAGGATACCTATGTTGAGGTTATCTATTCTGATACCGAAGAAGTAGCAACAACCTTTTCACTGCCCCTGCAGCTTTAAATGATTTATAATAACAGGACTGTTACCTTTTGGGTGGCAGTCCTGTTTTATGTATCTATATTTGCTTTTTTAGCTTGCTTACCTTGAAGCTTGCGTTCTATTTTGTACTGTTTTCCGTCTTTAATAAAATTTGCTCCCGTTTGCTTAAAATGGAACGGAACACCTTTTCTTATGCATTGCTCGCGGATATTTAAAATCCAATCGTAATTACAATCTCGCGCATCGGGACCGCTTTCACCGCCGCAGGATACCTGAAGTATGGAACTGTCAAGATATTTTTCCATATTTATATCTGTTAAAAGCGGTTCGCAACCTATGAATTTATGTTTTACGGGTGCTTCTTTAAAAATCGGTAAGCGTATATCACATTGCTTTTGATTTTCAACGGTGCACATTATACCTACATTATCGTAACCATCGCCCCAATCATCGGGCAAACAGTCTTTGAATCTTACAATTCTTTTTGTGATTATCATAAAGAAAACATCGGAGCGTTCTTTAATAATCTTCCAGGCATCGTCTCGCCAGATATCCGCTTCTTCAAGAAAAAAGTCCGAGGTCATACAAGTGAAAACAGTTTCGCCTGACGGAATTTTATATGTTCCGTCTTTTTTCTTTTTTAACGGAAGATTGAACTCTGCATTTCTCTCGATAACGGAAGCATCCTTGCCTATCGACTCATCACGGCGATAAACATAGCAGTTTTTACAACCCTCGGAATATTTTTTACATCCGTGCCACGGATTCCAACAGCCTTCCATATAACGCCACCTTCCCGTAATCTTATATTGTATTTTAGCATCTGCCGCATATTAAAGCAATAGTTTTTCACCCATATCAAAAGACGGCGTATACTGTTATCAGGAAAGGAGCGATATTTTATGACTACACTTGATATGACGTCGGTGGGGCAATACGCTACCGTTACCCATATAAATACTTCGCCTGAGCTCAGGCAAAGGCTTTTTGATATCGGGCTTGTTACAGGTACACGAATAAAGGTTCTCCATAAAAGTCCCTCGGGAGATCCGCGTGCATATTTAATAAGAGGGGCAGTCATAGCCCTTCGCAACCGTGACGCGGCTGATATCGAGGTGGAGGTCGAGTGCAATGGCGAGTAATGAAATAACCGTTGCCCTTGCCGGTAACCCGAATGTCGGAAAAAGCACGGTGTTTAATGCTTTGACGGGACTTCGTCAGCATACGGGTAATTGGACGGGTAAAACAGTTGAACAGGCATCGGGACAAACGAAAAAAGATGGGAAAGTTATCAATATAGTGGATATTCCGGGTACTTATTCTTTAAAGCCCCGTTCTGCGGAAGAAGCTGTGGCAGGGGAGTTTATAATTTTCGGTGATGCTCAAAAGGTGGCAGTTGTTTGCGATGCCACAAATCTTGAAAGAAATCTCTATTTGGTTCTGCAGATATTGGAAACGGGTGCGAAAACGGTAGTTTGTGTAAATCTTCTTGACGAAGCCCGAAAGAAGGGTATAGCTATAAATCTGCCCTTATTGTCCAAAGAATTGGGCATTGAGGTGGTGGGTGTAACTGCAAGAGAGGGCAAGGGATTAAATGAATTTCTTGATGCTGTCCTCTCTGAATCTCGGGAAAAGCCTTTTTGTGTGAAATACGGCGAAGCTTTGGAGTCGGCTTGTGAAATGATAATACCTTTAATCAGAAAAGCCGATGAATTGACCGTTAATGAACGGTGGCTCGCTTTGCGCCTTATTGAGCGTGATAAAACCGTTGAAGAGTATATAAAAAATGCCGAAATTCCTTCTGAGGAAAAAGAGCAGCTTTTCAATACAGCGGAGCTTGCAAGAGCGGAGCTTGATAAAAAGGGGGTCTCGGAAAAAACCGTAGAAGAATATATTTCTTCAACTCTTTATTCGCAGGCGGAGCGCATAGCAAAAGCAGTTACTGTTTATGAACGCAAAAGCGCAACCGAACCCAAGGCGGAAAAAATTTTTACAAACCGTTTAAGTGCTTATGCTGTTATGCTGGTAATACTTTTCGGTATATTTTATATTACAATTATCGGGGCAAACTATCCCTCGCAATGGCTCTCGCTATTATTTTCGAGGTGCGAAGAACTGCTTTATTCGGCGGCTGTGAATGTAGGTATAGGTGAGTTCTGGCGGGGGATGCTCATACACGGAGGCGTTCGTGTGCTGGGGTGGGTGGTTTCCGTAATGTTACCGCCTATGGCGATATTTTTCCCTTGTTTTACACTGTTAGAGGATTTAGGTGTTTTACCCCGTATTGCTTATGTACTTGATAACGGCTTCTCAAAGGCTAAAACCTGCGGTAAACAAGCCCTTACAACCTGTATGGGTTACGGTTGTAACTGTGTCGGCATATCAGGGGCGCGCATAATTGATTCAAAGCGCGAGAGACTTATTGCGGTTATTACCAATGCTTTAACGCCGTGTAACGGCAGATTTCCTGCAATAATTAAACTGATTTCGATATTTTTTGTTGCAGGTGCAGGTATGGGTGACGGCTTTTTGTGCGCACTTGTATTGGCTCTTGTTATTGTGGGGAGTCTTGCTCTCACGCTCTGTTTATCAAATCTTTTGTCTCGTACACTTCTGAAGGGTGAGCCTTCTCATTATATTCTGGAGCTTCCGCCTTACAGAAAGCCACAGGTTTCAAAGGTAATCGTAAATTCCGTTTTAAACAGAACGGTTTTCGTCCTTGCACGCGCTGTGGCAGTGGCTTTTCCTGCCGGTATGGTTATATGGCTTCTTTGCAATTTAATGATAAATGACAGAAGCCTGCTCTCTTATGTTTCGGCGTTCTTTGAGCCTTTGGGTAAACTTATGGGTCTTGACGGAGAAAGCTTGTCTGCATTTTTTATAGGTCTGCCTGCCAATGAAATAGTTTTGCCGGTAGCGCTGATGTCTTACGCGGGGGCAGGGGAAATAGTAAGCGTTGAGAATATTACCGAGATAAGCGCATTGCTTTATAAAAACGGTTGGACTACACTTACAGCGGTGTGTTATATCATATTTTCCGTTGTGCATTTTCCGTGTGCAACAGCTCTCATAACCGTGTATAAAGAAACTAAAAGTGTCAAATGGACGGTAGTGGCATTTCTCGTTCCGTGCCTATTGGGTATTCTTCTTTGTTGCGCGGTAAACCTTTTTTCAAAGTTTTTTGTGTATTTTTAAAATTTTCTTAAAAAAATGCTTGCTTTTTCAGATTCTTTGTGGTAGTATTCTACTGCTAATGTGTTATCAAGTTTAAAGAGGTGAAACTAAATGAAAGAAGGACTTCATCCCAAATACGGCGCAACTCAGGTAAAGTGTGCATGCGGCGCAGTTCTTGAAACAGCTTCCACAAAAGAAGGAATGCGTGTTGATATCTGCTCAAAGTGCCATCCGTTCTTTACCGGCAAGCAGAAGCTCGTTGATACAGGCGGACGCGTTGAAAGATTCAATAAAAAATATAACCTCTCTAAGTAAGTTATATCTGCTTGAACTGCCGGTGAGTTATCACCGGCTTTTTGCGTTTTTAAAGGGAGGCCGATTTAATGAGCGATTCGTATAAAACGCTCGGGCGTGAAGCGTCCGATGAATATATTGTTAAACATTCCCGCTTTATAGGGTATGCCGCACCTGTAAAAACAGAGAAAGAGGCACAGGATTTTATTGCCCGTATTTCCAAAAAGCATTGGGATGCAAAGCATAATGTTTATGCTTATTCTCTTCGTGAAGGCGGTATAAAGCGTTATTCCGATGACGGTGAACCGCAGGGTACTGCAGGTATGCCTGTTCTCAATGTGATTTTGCAGGAGGAAGTAACCGATTGCGTTGTTGTTGTAACGCGATACTTCGGCGGTATACTTTTGGGAGGCGGCGGTCTTGTGCGTGCCTATACCCATTCGGCAAAGATAGGTATAGATGCCGCGGGGGTGGTAACCCTCTCTGAATGGACGGTTTGTAAAATAATTTGTGAATATACCTTTTACGGCAGGCTGGAGACTTTTATCCGTGATTTCGGCGGCGTAACGGTAAACTGTGATTTCGGTGAAAATGTTACAGTTGAATTTCGCATTGAAAAAGGAACAGAGTCTGCCTTCGATAAAAAGCTTAAGGATATTACAAACGGTAAGCTGAATTTTGAAATAACCGATGAAATTATTGCTCCAAAAGCGATTTAATGAAAATTTTTAAAAATTTTTGTCAAAATTAAAGGGATTTTTTGAGTTTCGGAGTATTATTTTTTGAGAGGGTGATTGTGTGAATAATGACATCAGGCTCAGAACTCTGGAAAGGGAACGAAATACCCTTTCGCAGTATGCAATGTTTTGCGAAAATACCAAGGGGCGTGAGCGCCTTGAAGAAGAGTGCCCTGTCAGGACTGCTTTTCAGCGTGATAGGGACAGAATACTTCATTGCTCCGCTTTCAGGCGCTTGAAGGATAAAACTCAGGTTTTCTTGGCACCTGATAATGTTCACTACCGTACCCGCCTTACTCACACTCTTGAGGTTTCTCAGATTGCGCGAACGATTGCGCGCTCTCTTTCTCTTAACGAGGATTTAACAGAAGCTATTGCCATAGGTCATGATTTAGGTCACACACCCTTCGGTCATGCAGGCGAGAGGGCACTTAATGAGGTATATGAAAAGGGCTTTACTCATTTTGAACAGAGTCTCAGAGTTGTTGATATTCTTGAACACGACGGCAAGGGTCTCAACCTGACTTATGAGGTTCGCGACGGTATCCTTTGCCATACACGCGGTAAAGAGGCGGATACTCTTGAGGGCAGAATAGTTAAATTAAGTGATAAAATCGCATATATTAACCACGATATAGATGATGCCTGCCGCGGCGGCGTTTTAAGCGAGGATGATATCCCTCTTGAAATACGCCTTGTTCTCGGCTTTTCAAAAGGTCAGCGAATAAACACGCTGGTAATGTCTGCTATTGAGAATACAACTGCCGAACTGAAAATGTCAGATAATGTTCAGGAAGCATTTGATAAGCTTCACGCGTTTATGTTCAAATATGTATATACCAATCCTGTTTGCAAAAGCGAAGAGGGAAAGGCAGAAAATATGATAAAAGAGCTTTTTCGCTATTTTTCTCTTTATCCTTATAAAATGCCTGAAATGTATTACGAAATAGCAAAAAAAGAGGGAGCGGAGCGTGCCGCTTGTGACTACATCTCAGGTATGTCCGACAGTTACTCTCTTAAAATCTTCAATGAACTCTTTGTTCCGAGAACTTGGAATGATTGAATAGTTCGAAATTATACAGTGTGGAGGTGAATACAGTGCCGCGTTTTTCTGATGAATTTATTCAGCAGCTTCGTGACGGTAACGATATTGAATCGGTAATTTCGGGTTATATTGATTTAAAACGCAGAGGTAAAAACCTTGTAGGCTTGTGCCCTTTTCATAATGAAAAAACGCCCTCCTTCACTGTATATCCCGAAACAGAGTCTTACTATTGCTTCGGTTGCGGTGCAGGCGGCGAGGTAATAAACTTCATAAGAAATATAGAAAATCTTGATTTTACGGATGCTGTAAAGCTTCTTGCGGACAGGGCAGGGTTAAAACTGCCGGATTCCGATTTTGACGATTCCGCGTCAAAGCTTCGCCGCAGAATATATGAAGCAAACCGTGAAGCTGCAAGATTTTATCACGAAACACTTTTTACCGAAAACGGTAAGCAACAGCTTGAATACCTTACCCGACGGGGTGTTTCGCCTAAAATGATACGTCATTTCGGCTTGGGTGCCGCTCCCGATGATTGGCACGCACTTGAAAATTATCTGCGCGAAAAAGGCTTCCGAAGGGACGAGCTTGTTGCGGCAAACCTTCTCAGATACAGTGAAAAAGAGGGTAAGCGTTATTATTATGATGCCTTCAGAGCCAAAGTGATGTACCCCGTTATTGATTTGAGGGGGAATGTTGTAGCCTTCGGCGGCAGAGTTCTTGATAACAGTAAGCCAAAGTATATAAACACTTCGGATACACTCGTTTATAAAAAAAGTAACGAGCTTTTTGCTTTGAATTTTGCAAAAAACGGCAACGACAGAAAGCTTATTCTTTGCGAGGGCTATATGGATGTTATCGCTCTTCATCAGGCAGGGTATGAAAATGCCGTAGCAGGTTTAGGTACCGCTCTTACACCTGAGCAGGTCAGCCTTATTGCCAGGTATGCTGATGAAGTGGCTTTGTGCTATGATTCCGATGAGGCGGGGCAGAAAGCCGTGAGAGCCGCTCTTGCGCTTTTTTCCAAAACAGGTGTAAAAGTTAAAGTTATCCGCCTTGAGGGCGGTAAAGACCCTGATGAAATAATCAAAACTTACGGCAAAGAGAAGTTTGCAAAGCTTCTGGACGGTGCCGCAAATGATACGGAATATAAGCTTTCAAAGCTCAGAGATAAATATCTGGTTGAAACCGACGACGGGAAAATGAATTTTCTCAGAGAGGCGGCAAAACTTCTCGCCTTTACGGATTCTATTGAGCGAGATGTTTACGCAATGCGCCTTGCAGATGAATTGGGTGTCAGTAAGGATGCTATAATTCAGCAGATAAAAGCGGTGAACCGTCGGGAAAGCTACTATAAAGAAAAAACAAAACTGAAGGATGCTCAGAAACAGGCAAAGGCTTTGGAGGCTGCGGCAGACCCTCAGCGCGTGAAAAATATAAGAGCGGCAAAGGCGGAGGATGTTATCCTCATAACTCTTTTGAACAACGCCGCTTTTTATAAAAAACTAAAGGACAGGCTTTCGGCGGAGCTTTTTGTAACCCCTGTTAACAAACGTCTTTTAGAAGTAATAACAGAGCGTTTTGAAGCTGAAGAGAGCACTGATATTTCCCACATTTCTCAGTATTTAACGTCGGAAGAAGTAAATGCAGTTGCAAGGCTCCTTGCAAATCAGGCGATGGTTTCAAATACTTTGAGAGAGTGCGAGGATTGTATCGGCGTTCTTGAAGAGGAAAAACGAAAAAGAAATATTTCATCTCCGGGAAATATGAGTAATGAAAATTTTCTTGAGTTATTAAATTCTTTGAAAAAAGAAGAGTAAAATAATTTTGTGTGAAAAGAAAGGTGAGGTTATAATGGAAGGTTGGGAAAAAAAGCCGCAAATTAAAGCTCTTATTGAAAAGGGTAAGATAAGCGGTAAGCTTGCGACACACGATATTGACAATGTAATCCTTGAAATCGAAGGCTTTGATGTTGACGATATCGAAAAACTCTATGAACTTATTGAAAGCAACAATATCGAAATTGTCGATGATATCGGCGATGAGATGCTTGATGCTCTTTCAATGGATATTGAGTCAACAAAAACAAATGAGGAAGATTCTGCGATTGATGCAAAAAACCTCGGCATTGATGACCCCGTTAAGGTTTATCTTAAAGAGATAGGACGAGTACCGCTTCTCACTTCCGAAGAAGAAATAGAGCTTGCCATGCGTATATCCGAAAACGATCAGGAGGCAAAGCGACGCCTTTCTGAGGCAAACCTTCGCCTTGTTGTAAGTATTGCAAAAAGATATGTTGGAAGAGGTATGCAGTTCCTCGACCTCATTCAGGAGGGTAACCTGGGTCTTATTAAAGCTGTTGATAAGTTCGATTACACAAAAGGCTTTAAGTTTTCTACTTACGCTACTTGGTGGATTCGTCAGGCAATTACAAGAGCAATTGCAGACCAGGCAAGAACTATCCGTATCCCCGTTCATATGGTTGAAACTATCAACAAAGTTAAAAAGACAAACAGCCAGCTTCTTCACGAAAACGGCAGAGACCCTACCGCAGAAGAAATTGCGGAAAAACTCGATATGCCTGTTGAAAGAGTAAGAGAAATTCTCAGAGTTGCTCTGGAACCCGTTTCCCTTGAAACACCTATCGGCGAGGAGGAGGACAGCCATCTTGGTGACTTCATCCCCGATGACGATGCTCAGGCTCCCGTTGATGCCGCATCAATGGCTCTTATGCGTGAACAGCTTGCAGAGGTTTTGAAATCCCTTACACCCAGAGAAGCAAGAGTTCTCAGCCTTCGCTACGGTCTTGAGGACGGCAATCCCAAAACTCTTGAAGAAGTGGGTAAGGAGTTCGAGGTTACAAGAGAGCGTATCCGCCAGATTGAGGCAAAAGCTCTCCGCAAGCTCCGTCACCCCAGCAGAAGCAAAAAACTCCGCGATTTTCTTGATTAATTAAACCGGGAATTGCTTCCCCGTATGATCAATTTCATAATTATCACAATAAATAAGCTCGCTGACGG
>CAZCQI010000060.1:0-10353 GCA_964500795.1 uncultured Eubacteriales bacterium | reverse complement strand
CAGCTGTGTAACTTAATCCGCCTGCCATAATTATTCAGCCTCCTTTTCTGCACGTTCAATTCTTTTTGCATATGTCTTTTCAAGAGATTTCTTTGCATTCTGATATTTTTCTTCATCAATTGCGCCGTAGTGCCATCTGAAATCGCCCTCCATAAAGTCGATTCCGCAACCCTTAACGGTGTCGCAAAGAATAAGAACGGGTTTATCCGTTTCGTTTTCATAAGCAAAATCAATAGCTTCGCAAAGCTCCTTGATGTTGTTACCGTCTACTTTCTTAACAATAAAGCCGAAGGCTTCCCACTTGTCTGCAAGCGGCTCGAGCGCCATAACGTCCTCAGTGTTGCCGTCAATCATATTGTGATTGCGGTCAACAAATGTAATGAGGTTTGTGAGCTTGTAGTGAGCGGCGGACATTGCGGCTTCCCAGTTGGAGCCTTCATCAAGCTCGCCGTCACCGAGAACAACAAAGGTTTTATAGTCCTTTTTAAGAAGTCTTGCGGCAAGGGCAGTGCCTACGCCGATGGAAAGACCGTGGCCGAGAGAGCCTGTGGAAGCGTCAACGCCCACAACCTTGTTGGAGTCAAGGTGCATACCCATTTTTGAGCCTGAAAGGTTAAAGGTCTTAAGCATCTCCTTATCGTTGAAGCCAAGATCGCAAAGAACGGGAGCATAAGCAACACCTGCGTGACCTTTACTTAAAATGAATCTGTCACGATCCTCCCATTTGGGGTCGTCAACCTTTATGTGCATATACTTGTGATAGCACACCGTCATAATATCCATAACGCTCATACCGCCACCGATGTGACCGCTTCCTGCCCATAAAGTAGTATCAAGGCAGAGGTTACGGAGCTCATTTGCCTTCTTTTCAAGAGCGAGCCACTCCTGTTTTGAAAGTGCCATTGAAATTCCTCCTTATTGATAATAATACCGAAAACATCGGTTTAATTTGTTTTATTATAACTCCGGATGATTTGTTTTAACCGCCTTAAACGCATCTTCTGCGATTTCAATGGATTTTTTAATATCTTCGTGAGTAAGAGATGCATTTATAAAGTGGTTGTGGTGAGATGTAATAAACAGACCCCTGTTAACACATTCTGCAACCCATTCCTGATGGAAAAGAAGAGAATCGTCGTTCGCAATTCTTAAGTAGAAGAGAGCGGGTGCGCCTGATACTACAAGGTCAAAGCCGTGCTCTGCACCTGCTTTTTTGAGACCGTCCGTAAGCTCTGTGCCTAACTCCTTGAAGAGCTTGGGAGCATCTATTCTTTTAAGCTTGTTAATGGTTGCGATACACGCGGCGAAAGGAACGGCGCTCATCCAATAAGAACCTGTATATGAAAGACTGCTTGCGGCGTTTTTAAGGAATTCCTTGCCGCAGAAAGCAGACATATTATAGCCGTTTGCAAGAGCCTTGCAGAAGCAAATGATATCAGCCTCAAAACCGAAGAAATGGTCACTGCCCGCAAGGTCAAGACGGAAGCCGCAACGAACATCGTCAACAATGAGAACGATTTCTTTTTCGGTGCAGAGCTTGCGGACCTGCTGCCAGAAGCCGTCAATGGGGAAGGAGTTGTCGCTGAAATTACCGTGGTTATAGGGCTGAGCGATAACAGCGGCAATTTCGCCGTCATTTTCTTCAAGAAGCTTTTTGAAGCCTTCAATATCGTCCCAGCTTGTATAGAGGTTGTTTGCAACATCCTCGGGAGTAACGCCGGGATAGTCAATCTTCTGAACCATAGGGGAAACACCATGGTAGAAGCCGTTGAAGAAGATGAGCTTTTTTCTGTGAGTGTGGGCACGGGCGGTAAGAATAGCACCCTGAGTTGCATCGTTGCCGTTCTTTGCAAAGAACGCCCAGTCGGCACAGTTTACCGTATCAACGAGAAGCTCGGCACACTCAACCATAATCTTATCGGGGGAGGTAATGCAGTTGCCTTTTTTTATTTGCTCAATGGCGGCGGCATCAACCTCTTCGTCGCAATAGCCTAAAACATTAGGACCGTAAGCGCACATATAGTCGATATATTTATTTCCGTCAACATCCCAGAAATACGAGCCCTTTGCTTTTTCGGAGAAGCGGGGCCATCTGTTAACGGGGATGAACTGCCCCTCGGCAGGACCTAAATGACCGTAAACGCCGGCAGGGATAACTTTAGTGGCTCTGTCGTACCATTCGTTTGATGTAGTGTTACTGTATAAAGGAAAATTTGTACTCATTTTCATAGCCCCCTTTCTTAAGCAATATAAAGAGCGACTCTGTCGAGTATGCGGTTGATGTTGTCAAGCATACTTACAAGTCCGTGCATTTCGATTTTTCCCGTGCCGATACAAGCAAGAGAGTTAACATTTCCGTCGAAGAGAGCGCGCGCTGTTTCGATTGATTCAAAAACCATAGCCGAACGGTATGTTTTCGGAGCTTTCTTTACGGTTATAAGGCGATGGTCCTTGCAAATAATTTCAATTGCAGGTCCGTTTTTTACCCCTAAGAGAACACTGCCGTCTTCAATATGGCTTGCGCTGAATTTGCCGATTTCATCATTGTTGCCTATCTGAGAAATGGCGACGCCGATTGTGTAGAGCATAAGCTCGGTGCTGTTATTGAAAAATACGGGGTCCTTGAGGTCTTCCTCCGAGGCTCTGAGATATTTTGTGAGCATATCCGTGAGACCGACAAAGGTCTTAAGAAGAAAGCCTATATGAGTAAAGCCTTTTGAGGGGATAGGCGTAACGGTTCCGTCAATAAGACCGTTGAATTTTTCACAGCTTGAGAACGGAAGCTTGATATCACAAGCACCGCAACCCTGTTCCATACGGCATTTACCGTTTTTGAAATAAAGAGTGGCAGAGGGACCGTTTTTGACCTCAAAACCGATTGAAATAGGCTTTTTGCCTTGCAGAAGCGCTGAAGCTTCCGGAACTTTATCACAAAGATTTTCCAATGTTCCGAGAATGGCATACATATTTATGTACGCAAGAGTTTTTGTATCCATTAAATTTTGCAAAGCGAACATCCTCCTTTGATATATGATGAAATTAAATCTATTCTATTTTAACAGAGTTGTGGTGCAAAGTCAACAAATAAGAAAAATTATTTAAAGCTGCTTATGTTGAAAAATCACATAATAATCAAAAATTAAAGGTTTGGGTGATTTGTGAAGAAAAGTTGGGGAAAGTTCATAAAACATCTGCTGTTATTTTGTACAGTTTGAGCGGCAACTGTTCTTGACTTTTCTTTTTAATAATGTATAATTAAAAGTGAATAAAAATTCACTCACAAGGAGGTTCAGTGTTATGGATACAAGATTTGCTATCAGTGAGTACCATGATGCAGCTGCCGTTACAAAGCAGCTCGACGAACTTATTAAAAAACCCATTTACTCTATCAAACCTGATGTTCTTGAAAAGTACGAGAAAGAATATTACGGCGAGAAATGCAAAAAGAGCAAGGAAATGATTGAAGAGGCTAAGCAGGTCATCCCCGGCGGCGTTCAGCACAACCTTGCTTTCAACTATCCCTTCCCTCTTGTTTTCACAAAGGCAGACGGAATGATGCTCTATGACGTTGACGGCAATGAGTATTTCGATTTCCTTCAGGCAGGCGGTCCTACCGTTCTCGGTTCAAATCCCAAGGTAGTAAGAGATCAGGTTATTGATCTTCTTAATACCTGCGGTCCTTCAACAGGACTTTTCCATGAATTTGAGTATAAGCTCGCCAAGAAGATATCCGACAGTGTTGAATCGGTTGATATGTTCCGTATGCTCGGTTCGGGCACAGAGGCTTGTATGGCGGCAATCAGAGTTGCAAGACTTGCAACCAAAAATAAAAATATCGTAAAAATGGGCGGTGCATACCACGGCTGGTCAGATCAGCTCGGCTACGGAATTCGTGTTCCCGGCTCCAAGTTCACCCAGGCTCCCGGCGTACCTATGTACCTTTTCAAGCACACTCAGGAGTTCTTCCCCAACGACCTTGATTCTCTTGAAAGAGTGCTTCGCCGAAATCAGTTTACAGGCGGTACTGCTGCCGTATTTATTGAGCCTATCGGTCCCGAAAGCGGCACAAGACCCCTTGATTACGATTTCAATAAGGGCGTTGAAAGACTTTGCCGTAAATACGGTGCTCTTCTTGTATTCGATGAGGTTGTTACAGGCTTCCGTATCGGTATGGCAGGTGCTCAGGGTTACTTCGGTGTTTCTCCTGACCTTACTATATTCGGTAAAGTTATTGCCGGCGGATATCCCGGTGCAGGCGGTATCGGCGGTAAGAAGGAATATATGAAATATCTCGGTGCCGGTCTTGATGCAAGCGGAGAAAAGGTTAAAAAGGCATTCATGGGCGGTACGATGGCTGCAACTCCCATTTCATGCGTTGCAGGCTACTACACTCTTGAAGAAATTGATAAGCAGAACGCTTGCCAGAAGGCAGGTGAGATGGGCGACAGACTCACAAAGGGTCTTCAGGAGCTTATCAAGAAACACAATCTTCCCTTCGTTGCGTTCAACCAGGGTTCTGTTTGCCATCTTGAAACCGTTGGTACAATGCACTTTGCCATTGATTGGTCCAGACTGTGGACTCTTCCGAATATTCTTTCGGAAACAAGTGCAAGAAAGAAAGAAATGCAGCATATGGGTGCTGCTTATATGGCAGAAGGTCTTGTAACTCTTGCCGGCAGCCGTCTCTATACAAATGCTGCATATACTCCCGAGCTCATTGACGAAGCTCTTAAGAGATTCGACAGAGTATTTGCTAATGTTGCATTGAAAGAATAAATTTTTTATGAGCCGCGGATAACTCCGTGGCTCTCTTAAAATTGAGAATGGAGTTGTTATATTGGATATTTCAGAAGCTAAAGAATTAGTTATAAAAGCAGGTCACGAGCTTTTAAAAGCAGGTCTTATCGTAAGAACCTGGGGTAATATAAGCTGTCGTGTTAACGATAAGCAATTTGTTATAACACCCAGCGGAATGGCTTATGAGAACCTTACTCCCGAGGATATCGTTCTCGTTAATATTGCCGATCTTTCTTATGAAGGCGATGTTAAGCCCTCTTCCGAAAAGGGTATTCACGCTTCCTGCTATGAGCTTCGTCCGGAAATTAACTTTGTTATTCATACCCATCAGAAAAATGCTTCCGTTGTAAGCACCTTGGGTCTTGATATCAATAATATCAAAGGCGAAGCGGCAGAAATTCTCGGTACGGACGTTCCCTGCGCTTCCTACGGTCTTCCCGGTCAGCCGAAGCTCCGTCAGGGCGTTATCGGTGCGATTACCCGCTCAACTTCGAAAGCGGCTATTATGAAGCATCATGGTGCAGTTTGTATGGGCGTTGATTATGAGGATGCTTTTGCAGTTGCGAATACTCTTGAAGCAGAATGCGAAAAGTTTATTATAGACCGTTATACCGAGGTTTCGGGAAAAGCTACAGACAGCTTTTCAAGCGTAATTGATTATATTGCCGATGTTTTCAAATCAGGTGAAAAATATAAGCCTGCAAAGGAATTTACCGCCTGCGACAGTACTCGTAAGGGTGACTGCTTCTATGTCGGTGAAAGAGATAAGGAAGCGGCAATTATTGATACAAAGAGCGGTGCTCAGATTGGCGGCGGTGAAATTCCCGACAGTGCAGATATGCATTGGGCAATCTATAAAAAGAGAGCTGATGTAAATTATATCCGCCATACAAAGGATGCCTGCGTTGTTGCAATGTCAAAAAGCGGCAAGAAAATGAAGCCGTTGCTTGACGACTTTGCTCAGCTTTGCGGACCCGTTGTTAAATGCGCGGTGTTTAATCCCGATAAAACCCTTAAAACAAGTAAAAAGGTTGCAAGGGCTCTCGGCAACAAGAACGCTGTTCTTATTAAGGATAACGGCGCAGTTTGCGTAGCGGGTAACGAATATGATGCCCAAGCGGTTGAAATGGTTATGGAAAAAGGCTGTAAAACAGCAGTAGGCGCAGAGCTCTACGCCGAAACAAAACCCATAAGTCAACTCGATGCTCACCTTATGAACTTTATTTATAAAGTTAAATATTCAAAAAAAGCAGGTAAATAAGAAACAAAAACAAGACTGTTGCAAAACCGTAAAATGTTTGCAACAGTCTGTTTGTTTTGCAGTTTTAAGATAAATCTAAAGTGATGTTTTAGTTTTATCTGAAAATTTGTTGACATTAACTTATTTTATTCCTCGGTTCCGTTTATATGCAGTTCTTCTGTTTCAATTTGACCGTTTTTAAGAATCTCTTTTATCTTTTCAACATCGTTTTCTTCTAAAGCATCGGTAATGGTATTAAATAAGTGTAAGTACATTTTTTAAAACATTATTTTGCCCTCCTGACTAAAAATACCGAAACGGGATAAAACCATTATACCAAATAGGTATAATTTAGTCAAGGTGATTTTATGAGATTAAAAGAACTGCGACAACAAAGAGGTATTACCCAATTAAAGCTTGCTATGGATCTGGGGTTGAATCAAAATTCCATCAGCCGTTACGAAACAGGGGAAAGAGAAGCTGATTATAAAACCCTTATAATGCTGGCTGATTATTTTGATGTTACCATTGATTATTTACTTGAAAGAACAGATGATGAAAAATAACACTCCGTTACTCGTATTATGAATAACGAAGTGTTTTTTATTATGCTAAACAGATTTCGTAGAATATAACTGCGTGAGGGTCAAGAGTTGTAGCTAATGTAATCTTGCCGTCTTTAACGGTAATAGTTTCTTCCTTGGGAACGAGCTTTGAACATTCGGTATACTTATTGTAGAGTTCGTTAAAGTAAATTTCTCTTGCTTCTTCATCGGCAAGGGTGGTGGGGTTATCAATTTCGGGGTCATCGGGAGACCAGCTGAAGCAGTCGTCACTAATGTCGTATGTTTCTCTGTCCTCAAGCCATTCATCAAAGTAATTGCAGTCATCGTCTATTGTGCAGGCGGTGATTTTTACATCCTTGCCGTCAAACTGAGGGGCGTTAATATCGAAGGTAAGCTCAACATCGTGCTTGTAATCAAGGTCATTTTTAAAGTTATAAGCCATAATGTGGAGAGTATTTGTCTCTTCATTAAATGCGGAAATTGCATCGACTTCACTGCCCAAAATTATGCCGCTTTCGGTTTTTTCGGTTTCGGTGAGCTTTGAACCGGCGAATTTAGCGGCATTCTTTGCAACGTGATAGCTTACAGTAGGATTACCCTGAAGAAGACCGTTTGAGAGATAAGACCAGGCTGAGAAATAGTTTATATCGTTT
Organism: uncultured Eubacteriales bacterium; assembly: GCA_964500795.1. GTDB lineage: Bacteria > Bacillota > Clostridia > Oscillospirales > Acutalibacteraceae > DTU089. The sequence goes on along the minus strand of CAZCQI010000060.1, from coordinate 3,097 downwards.
TTAAACATCTGAGCCGTAAGTCGTGCATCATAGGCAGCCTGATATGTATAACCGCAGGTTCTTGTGAGAAGCTCGCTTCCCACTGAACCGCTTGTGCTGCCGCTGAGGATTCTGCCCTCATCTATGCCGTAAATAAGGTCGGTAAGACCTACGCTTTCGGCGGTTTTACGCAGATATTCAATAGTTTCGGGAAGAGTTTTACCACTTGTATATTCGCCGGGAGCGGAATCGTAAAAAGATGCGGCAAGGTAGCAAATTCGGGCTCCTGTTTCGCCGGTTTTATAATTTGTTCCGTTTGCGCAGTGCTCGATAAATATAGCTTCATCCCAAAGACCTTCCGTAACGGTCATTGAATGAGCACCTACGAAAACATCCTTGCCGATAACATCAATAAGAGCCTGAACGGTGTAATCGTAAAGCTTGCAGTATTCAATAGCAGCGGCTTGTGCGTTTTCCTCGGTATCTTCCTTTGAAACATAAAACCATTGTGCGTTTTCATATTCCGTCATAACACCGAAACGCCAGGTTAAAACTTCTTCTTTGCCGAACTCCTTAACAAGAGCCTCGGCTAAAGCGTAAATGTAGTTATAGTAAACATCATAATCATCGGGGGGATAGGGATTGGTACCGAAATCCGTATCCGTAGATGCTTTTTCGGAATATTTGAGAGGAACACTGCCCAATTTCAGCATAGGCTTTGCGCCTAAATCCAGAACTCCGCGGCAGTTATCAATAAGCACCGTAAAATCGTAATCATCAAGAACGGTTCTGTCCAAAGGATTTTTAAATAAATCTCTTGTCTCGGTACCGCCTGAGCACTGCATAAACTGGACGTATTCAACAAATTCAAAAATATTGTTTTCTTCGTTTGCCTGAGCATTAACGAAGGGATTACCCTCAATAGACCAGATATTTACGTTGCTTACGGGGTTTGAAAGGCGGTTTCCTGTTTTTGAAGCATCAACAGTGAAGGTGAATTTGTTAAAAACACCGCTTGCCAAAACACCACAAACGGCAACGAAAACGATTATTACGGATATAATGATACATAAGATTTTTTTGAAAATTTTCATGGTTTCCTCCTTTATAACGAGAACGTTAACAAACAATTTTATATTTGGTTCTTGCACCGTATTTGTTGGCTGAAAGCAAGCCTAATTTTTGAAATTTTAAAACAAAATCTCTGATTGTGGCGTAAGCCGCTTTTCCGAAATCCTTTTCCAACTGTTTTGTTGAAAATTCTTCTGTGCCGTAGTATGACAAAACAAAACTCCAAAGCTGAGTTTCTTTTTCAGTGATTTTCCCCGATTTTAAAGCTGTTTCGTAAAGATATAATGTATCACAGTCGGGAGTGTTTTCAGAGATATTATTATAGACGTTATTTACGAAATACATCACAAACGGAGTTACATCAATTTTACCGCTGTATTCTTGATTTTTTTCAACAGCGGAGAAAGCATCGTAGTAGGCTTTGCGAGTCTTTTCAATCCGGCTTGAAAAAGAAATGAATAACGTTGACTGATATCCCCGTTGGACTAAATACCAAAGGTGCAAAAGACGGGCAATTCTTCCGTTACCGTCAAAATAAGGGTGTATATATGCTATATAAAAATGAAGTATTACCGCTTTTATAAGGTCATTTATACCGTCTTCGGTATTTGCGAAGTTGATTAACTCATTCATAAATTGAGGTATTTTTTTATGATCAAGACCTGTATGTTCGATGCGGTCGCTGACAATGTACACAGTATCGTGACGGTAAAAATTATTTCCTGTCGGTTTTTCTTCTTCAGGTAAAAAATCACCAATCGTCATCATATACAGCTTGTGTAGATTTTCTTCCGTGATTTTGTTTGACGGGTCGCTTATGAAATCGAAGCCTTTTTTAAATCCTGCAATTCTGTTTTCCTCTTCATCCTTGGGCGCTAAGCCTCTGAGAATATTACGAACACTGTTACGGTTAAAATCAATGCTTTCAATGGCAGATGTGGAAATTATTTCATCCTCAGCTGCTTTTATACCATAGCTTTTGTTTTGTTCTTTCAAAAGTAGCTTTACAGAGTTAATATTAACGGCTGCATGGTTTTCTATGAAAACGATATTTTCGCCGTGAAAATCCGAAAGCGGTAAGGGTCTGTAATAAAGTTTTTCCAGAGTTGAGAGAAAGCTTGCAAAGTTATCACCGTATTTGTATTTCAGCTTTTCATAATTTGTAAAATGCTTTTCTGTAAGCATTTTTATAAAAATCATTATATCCGTACAACTCACCCTTTCTGATAGTTATTAGTATCAGTTAGTATCAGTTTATCACAAATGATAATGAATGTCAAGAAAAAGGACTGTTACAAGGGAATTCTTGCAACAGTCCTTTAAAATATTATTCCTCAATAGCGGCTTTCCTTGTGTTGATTTTGTAAAGGATTTCGGAATCAAATTTTTCGGTTCTGTCATATTTGTAGATTCCGTTCAATTCCTGTTCAACGTCCGTGAGCTGAGTGTAGCAGAAGCCTATCATTTTGGGGTTGTCGATTAAAGCTGTTGTAAGTCCTTCGTAACGCGCGTAGAACTCATCAAGACTTGTTGCAGCATTTCCGTAGCCCCAGGCTTTTTCTCTGTCGTTTTCCTCGAATTCTTTGAGTTCAACTCTTATTCCGCCGTATTCGCTCATAAATACGGGTTCGCCTTTCCATACCTGCCTGTGTCCCTGATGGTCGAAAAGAATATTTTTATCAGTAAGGTCTTCATAATGCTTTCTGAAAACATCGCAGTCCTGGTCGTAGTCGTGAACATCAAAAATATCGGTTTCAACATGGAAGTTTCCGCTTGTATCTATGCATGGACGGGTTTTATCCAGTGCCTTAACGGTACGGTAAACAACGCGAATGGAGTCGTCATCCTGCTTTCTGCCGTCAATATCCCAGGTTTCGTTGTAGGGACACCAGCCTATAATTGAGGGATGGTTGAAATCTCTTTCAATTTCCTCTTCAATTTCAAGCAGGAAGTAGCGTACGGAATCAAATTTTGACCAATCGAGACCCCAGTTGCCGTGCTCGCCCCAAACGATGTAGCCTAATTCATCACAATAATGAAGGAAAAG
>CAZCQI010000059.1:0-10366 GCA_964500795.1 uncultured Eubacteriales bacterium | reverse complement strand
AATGTCCTTATGGAGAGCTCCTGCAGTAGCACTTATGCCTGCACTGACTCCTCCCTCACTCAGAAGTGAAGGAAACGCGATTATCAACCTTATGGGTGGTGTCGGTTCTGTAATCGGTATGCTTGCAGGTACAGTAGTCGGTGTGGTTTACACTATGATTACAAAGGTTGAGGTTACTGCAGATAACGAACAAGCAACCAGCTTCCCCTATGTTTTCCTTGTAGGCGCAATCGTTATGATTATAGGTATGCTTGTTGTCCGTGTATTTGTCAAAGAGCCCTCAAGTAAGCTTGAAGCAACTGCAGAATCTAACCGTTTAGCTGATGAAAAAGCTCAGGCAGCAGCCGAAAAAGCTGAAAAGAAAGCAACCAAAAAAGCGCAGAAGCTTTCAAAGGGTGAGAGAAAGAGCCTTGTTTGTATGCTCGGCGGATTATTCTTCCTCTTCTGCGGAACAAATGCAATCACAACCTTCTTTGCTCTTTTCGCCTCTGAGGTTCTCGGAAAATCAACAAGTGAAGCAACTATCATGACAACCCTTTTCGCCGTATGCTCAGCAGCAGCCGCAATTCCTGCCGGTAAAATGGGTAAGAAATTCGGCAGAAAGAAAACTATCCTTCTCGGATTATTTGTATTTATGGCAGTTTTCCTTCTTTATGTTCTCACAGGCAGTATGGCTCTCATCTGGGTTGCTCTCGTATTCGGCGGCTTTGCTAATATGCTTATCACCGTCAATACCCTGCCTCTCGTTCTTGAAATCGGCGGTAATGATAAGGTCGGTACATTCACCGGCTATTACTACACGGCAACCTTCTCAGCACAGATTGCTTCTCCCATAGTTTACGGTATTGTTCGTATGTTTACCGGAACATATCTTTCACTCTTCATTTACAGCCCGATCATGTTCGCATTGTCGATCCTTCTCATCCTGTTCGTCAAACACGGTGAGGCTGTTCCCGATGATGTAATTCAGAAGGTCAAGGAAGAAAACGAGGATTAAAATATTTCACATCTTTTCCGCTCTCCTTTGGGAGGGCGGATTTTTTATATAAACAGCAGAAAGCACCTGTCTTACGACGGGTGCTTTCCGTTTGTGGATGTGGGGTGTGAAAGAGAAAGATATGGCTTGCGGCATTCGCCGCTGTATATAAACTCCTTGCGGAGAATATACCTGATTCACTGCTTTTTACATTGCTTGGGTTGTGACCGTTACTGCACTTGATTCTTCGGGTTTTGAAATTCTTATTACATATTCAAAGTATTGGTCGGTTTCGCTTTTTGCGGTATCGGCTTCTATTCCCGCCTTTCTTATGGTATTTACCGCGTGGTTCAGGGTATTAAGAAAAATTCTCATATCCTTATAAACCTTGGTTTGCGGTTTTTTCGGCGTTTTTCTCCTGCGGTGGATATCCGAAATAAGACGTTCCGTTTCAGCAACTGTAAGATGCCTTTCTATTATAATATCAAGAACTCTGCCTCGGGTAGAGTTATCGGGTAATGTTAGTAACGCTCTTGCATGGCGCTCCGTAAGTGACGCATAAGCAATTTTATCCCGCATTTCCTCCGGGAGCCTCAAAAGCCTGAGTTTATTTGAAAGAGTAGACTGAGCTTTGCCCAATTTTCTTGCAATTGCCTCCTGACTTAAGCCGTGGTCGGTCATAAGCCTTTCAATTGCAACAGCTTCCTCAAAAAAATCAAGATTTTGTCTTTGAACATTCTCAATAACGGCAAACAATGCCGACTGTTCATCGGAAACATTCATAACAATGCAGGGTATTTTTGACATTCCCACCATACGCGCCGCACGGAGCCTGCGCTCACCTGAAATAAGCTGGAACTGACCGTCCTCGGTAGTACGCACGTTTATGGGCTGGAGCATACCGTTTGCTCTTATAGAGCAAGCAAGCCCTTCAAGCTCGTTATAATCAAACCTTACTCGGGGCTGATGGGGATTGGGTTTTATTGATTCATGGGGCAAAAACTGGATTTGACAGCTTGCTTTGTTTTTTGATGACGTTTTCAACATTTGGTATCCTTTCTGTTTATGTTCATCCACAAAGCCTTGTCCGTCCCTCTCTGTGACTACACTATACCACCGTTTTATAAAAAAATAAAGCATTTTCGGTCGGGTCAAATCGACAGAAAATGCTTCAAATCGGTAATATTAAAGTGGCTTTTTGGCTATCTGTGCCGAAGGACGTGGGTATTTTGGCGAAGTTTGCGAAATCTTTTTTATATTTATTATAACTCTTTTATCTCCGCCGGGCAAAACAAAATCATTTACACTTTCGACCTTGCCGCCGAGAGTCTGCAAAGACTTTGCGGCACCGTCAATTTCTTCCTCAGCAATAGCCGCCTTGAGGGAAAGAAATGTTCCGCCTTTTTTAACAAAGGGAAGGGTATATTCAAGAAGAACTCTGAGCTCCGCAACTGCTCTTGCAGTTGCAAAGTCATATTTTTCACGGAGATCCGGCTTTTTGCCTGCATCCTCAGCTCTTGAATGAATTACCCTGACATTTTTAACACCCATCTGATTGGCAATATCCTCAACGGCTTTGAGCTTTTTTCCCGTTGAATCAAGAAGAGTAACATTAACCTCGGGATACGCCGCCGCTATTACAAGTCCGGGAAAGCCCGCGCCCGTGCCCACATCAATAATATTCATTCCGCTTTTAAATTCTGCCACCTTGCTTACAAGCAAGCAGTCAAGAAAGTGTTTAACGGCAATACCCTCATCGTCAAGAATGGCGGTGAGATTGATTTTCTCATTCCACTCTCTTAAAAGTCGTGCATAAATCTCAAGCTTACTGCTTAATTCTTCATTTATTTCAATACCGTAATCAACTGCATTTTTTTTTAATATTTCAATAACGGACATAACTTTCCCTTCTGTAAGCTTCAATTTTCGAAAAAGAAATCTATAACCTTATCCGCGGCATAACCCTCGGTATTGTCGAAATTTTCATCAATGAACTTTTGAAGCTTATCCAATTCAAAGTCCTTATTTTTAACCGCTTCCACCAATTCGTCCATTGTTGTGCAAACCTTGCCGGGTGCGTATTTATCCAAAGTGCGGTGAACACTGCGGATAAGCTCATATTCATCCTTATCATAGGCAAAGGAAATTATGGGCTTTTTAAGCATGGCAAATTCGTAAATATTGGAAGAAAAATCTGTTATAAGTAAATCGGTAACATAGAACAGGCTGTTTATATCGGGAAAATCGGAAAAATCAATGATTCTTGACTGATATTTTTCGTCTATTTCGATTTTTTTGCGGATAAAGGGGTGCATTTTAATAAGGAATACATATTCCTCACCGCACATATCAAAAATTTTATCCTGTTCAAGAACTTTATACGGATAATATGCCGTTCGCTGACCTGTTCCTCTGAAGGTAGGGGCGAAAAGAATAATTTTTTTATCCTTAAGGTATTCGTATTGATTATAAAAGCTCTCTCTGAAATCCTTTATTCGCTGTTCATCAAGATAACCGTCGTTACGCATAAGACCGAAAGGAAGGCAATTTTCACGATCTATGCCGAATACCTCTGCATAAACATCCCGTAAAGCCTCGCCGCCTACAATAGCATAATCGTATTTTCTGTGGCAAGATGCAAACGGATAAGGCGAACCTTTTTCACCGAAGCGGGCATAGCCTACCGATTTAAAGCCCACTCCCGCATGCCATACCTGAATAAGCTTGGTTTTGGGGCTGAGATCGATATACTTGAAGAAAGGAACGTAATCATCCACAAATATATAATCCTGCCTTGCGGTAAGAAAAACGAGTTTAAGCCAGATAAAGAAAATCTTGCTTCGACTGCATTCAAGGGTTTTTACAAAATGATATGAAATCTTATATTTCTTATCAAATCCGCGTTCCTTGAGTCTGTCATCAAGAGCTTTCAAATTTCCGCCTAAATCACGGGTTTCAGACATAAGAAGAATTCTCTTTCCGTTTTTCGGAGTAAGAGCAGAAATGATTCCATAAACAAAATTAAATATTTTTTCTAAAAAATAAATAAATTTCTTTTTGTTTCTGACCTTCGGCTTGGTTGACTCAATATTAAAATGACGTTTGCTCGGTTGTGAATTGCGCATCATATACGAGCTTTGAATTGCGCAAATCAGCCTTTCACGGCGTTTTACGGGATAAAAGCTAAAAACATAAGCATAATTGTTTCCCGAATAACGGTAAATTTTATCTAAATCAGCCATTTTGCGGCAAACTTCCAAGGATGCTGGAATATCTTTCCAAAGAAACGGTCTCCACGGTTTTTCCAAAGGCTCATCGAAAGATTGTTCCTGCTTAAGGGCTTCCTTGTATTCCTCAAGCTCTTCTTCGTAAATTCCCATTTCCTCTTCGTAATTTACATTGCCATACTTAATATACCATTTATTGTTGCTGAGCATCTTCCGGTTATGCACATTTGTAATGTTGATTACGATTTCATTAGTTTCGGGATTCAACTGCACAGGATACTTAATTTTATTTTTTTCTGTGGCAATTATATACTCACGGTTTTCCAAATCTTCTCCGTCAAGCTTGATATGCAAATAAATTCGGTCCCAATATATATCAACTATCGAAAGATTCTCTATATTGTTTTCCCTGATATAGTTCGCCATCTTCTTTCACACCCTTTTAATTTTCCTGATCGTCTTCTCGTTTTTTATTATTTTTTCAGAAATTATCCTCTGTACAGAGCCAATATCTCGTCAATAGGACCTGAGAAATTCTCTGCCATTGGAGGTAAGGATTTTTCGGTCTTAAGGAATTCCGTGAAGAGCATACCCTTTTTATCGTTGCCCATCTGATATTTTGCAATGGTTTCGGTAAGCTCCTGCTTTTTGTCTCTGTTTGCGAGGTACTCGCAGTTCTGTACAGTGATTTCTACGGTATCCTCAGCAGTTATGCCGTCAAGAACGAGTGTAAGAGTGTCACATTTTTCGTCTGTTTTGACATTTCTCTTTTTACCGTTCACCTTAACCGTGAGCTCACCCTTTACAATATCCTTGAAGAAAATCTTATAGCTTCTCTTCTCGGGAACAACACTTTTATCGCCCTCGCCTGAGCCGATAATAAATGTAACGGTTGAGCCATTCTCTTTAACCGTAAAGGGAGTTTTAAGGTACGCACCGTCTTTATAGGAGAGTGTCTCGCCGTCGTCCTCATAAAGAGTGAAGGTGTTGTTGCCCCTGTAAACGAGAAGCTCCAAAGCTTCGGGATTAGAGCAATCGTTATTTGTACCGTTTGCGCTCATAGGAATAATTGCGCCTGCCTTTGCAAGAACGGGAATATTTTCAATATCGCGATACATTTTAACAAAACGCTTGCCGCTGTAAATTCTGCCTGTGAAAATATCGGTATATCTTCCCTCGGGAATCCACACATTTACACTTGCCATATTGGTATCAACAGAAGTATGCTCTGTAATTGGCGCAATTATGAGCTCGGTACCGAAAAAGAACTGGTTTTTGCACTCGTAAGCACTCTTTCTTTCGGGATAAGCGTAATACATCGGCTCGCATATTGCACGGCACTCGGTATGGGTGCGGTAGTTCATTGTGTAGATATACGGAAGCAGTTTATGGCGAAGTCTGAGATTTTCTTTTGCAATTCTCTCAACGGGACCGCAATAGTTCCAGGGCTCTTTACCCATAAACTCATTGTTTGTGGAATGCAGACGCATAATGGGGCTGAAAACTCCCAACTGCAACCAACGGATGTACAATTCATCGTCCTTCTTACCGAGGCAATGACCGCCGATATCGTGGCTCCACCATGGATAGCCGATATTGGATGCGGTTGCGGTAAAGCCGGGTTGGAAATTAAGACTTGACCAGGTCTGAGTTGTATCACCGCTGAAGCCGAGAGGATACCTCTGACTGCCCGCACCTGCAAAACGGGAAAGTATAAGCGGACGGTTATTATTCTTTGCATTATCGTAAAAATGATAGTGGTTAAGTGCCCAAAGGGGATCAAGACCGGCAATTTTTGATTTTGTTCCCTGTTGCCAATCTATCCACCAGAAATCAACACCCATTTTTTCATATGGATGGTGAAGAACCTTGAAATAGTGCTCCATAAATTTGTGGTCGGTGATATCGAATTTAACGGGAGCCTTCTTCTTGGGATCCTGACCCATTACCTGACACATTTCCTCATACTGATTTTCAAACCATCGAACACCCTGAGACGGATGAAGGTTAAAGGTTACCTTATAGTTATCGTCTTTAAGCTTTTTGAGGAAACCGGCGGGATCGGGGAAAAGGTCTGTATTGAAGCTGTAGCCGGTCCAGCCCGCGGACCATACATCGTAAACATACTCCATTATGTTATCGTGAATGGAAGCCTTATGGCTGTCCTTACCGAATTTACCCTTGATATCAACCCAATGCCAATCCATATCAACTGTAGCAACGGTTATGGGAATTTCCTCTTTTTTGAACCTATCCATAAGGCTCAGGTATTCCTCCTGAGAATACGCTTTGTAGCGGCTCCACCAGTTGGAAAGAGCATATCGGGGAATAAGGGGCACCTGCCCTGTTAATCTGTATAAATCCGTTGTTGCACCCACATAGTCGTTACCGTATGCAAAATAATATTCATCGGTTTCTTTGTGCTTACGGGGGAGAATTGAGCCGTCGTCTTTTAAAACAAGGGTGTCGCTGTCATCAAGAATGGCAACACCGTTTCTTGATATAACACCGTCGCCCAAGGAGATAACGCCGCCCGTAACATCAAGGGTACGGCAAGTACCCTTAAGGTTGCCTGCCTTGTAATTTGTTACAACTCTTCCGTCACGAAGCTTTATGCGAACCATCTTTTTTGTTTTAAGGTTAAAAAGGAAATTTGCTTTAGTTGTTTTGATTTCAAGCGTACTTCCCGATTCGTTAAGCTTAAACTCAGGCTTAGAGAAGTCTCGGTACCATACACTTTGGGTTGGTTCATCGCAAAATTTGCCTCTTGCCTGCTGCTCAACTCTCAGAAGACAGGGGGTAAGCACGGTAATTCTCACGCCGCCGCGTACGATAGTGTGACCGGGTAAAGAAACAGGGGACCAATTGAGTTTAAAACGGTCAAAAAACTTTTCCATGGTGAACTCCTTTTAAATATGGTTTATCGGTAATTTTCAATACAACTGTTAATTACACTATATTATAATATACAACTTAACAGAAAGAAAGTCAACTGCGGTGCAATCATAATTGCCTTGCAGTTGACTTTCCTTTTATTTATTCATAAGCTCAAGAGGATCAACGTTTTCGCCGTTATATAAAGCTTCAAAATGGAGGTGGCTCAGGTCTGTTTTTTCACAAGGGACTGCGCCTAAATATCCTAAAAGGTCGCCGCCGTCCACAGTATCCCCCTGCTTCACCTGAAGCGTTTGGGCGTTAAAGCCGCAATATTTAGCCGTAACACCGTTACCGTGGTCAATTTCCATAACGGTTCCGTAAAGTGTATCTTCATAAATAAGAGCTACCGTACCGTAGGCTATTGCTTTTACCTGATCTCCCTCAACGCCCTTAAAATCAACACCGTTGTGGGTTCGCCAATCTCCCATTGTTGAATTGTAGGAGGGGGTATCCGGGGAATAATCCTTTAAAATATCTGTGCCTAAAGGAAGAATGTAATAGTCCTCATACGGCAAAGCATATTTTTCTTTTCCGGTCTGAGCTTCAGTTTCTTCTTTTTCGGTTTCTTCCGTCTTTTGAGACCCTTCTTCACGAGTATCGGCCACATCCGTAAGATTCTGCCTTACCTCATATTCAGGCTCTTCCGTCAGATATTCACTGTCCTTGCTTGTTGTTTTTTCAGTTGATTTCATAGAATAAAAAGTTGTGTCAGCTGTGAGGCTGTCCACTGTTTTTTCTGTTGCAAGCTTTGCAGTGAATGCCGCCGCCAATGCCAGAACCATGGCAAAAGCGTATGCCACTTTAACCTTTTTCATAACCTTTTTCTGTTTTTCTTCCTTTGAAACAGCTTTTATTGGTTTAGGCTCCTGCGCAGGTGTATTTTCGGGAATTTCCAACGGCTTTTTTTCTTCATTGCCTTGCGGTTTATTCAAATCGTTTTTGTCATCCATAATATGTCCTCCTAACCGTTTTTATTATTTATTGACAAAAACAACGGGATTATACAATTGCTGTAACGGCTTTTCATAAAAACTCCCCTAAAATTCGTGATTTCCGTTAAAAAAATAACATTTATTGACAAAAAACTGTACTCATTATACAATTAAGAAAATAATGGATAGAAAGGATTTTTACTATGCAAAACAAAAAAACACGCAGATTTTTTGCTGTGCTTATTATGTGCATATTCACCTTCACATTAGGCATAATTTGCTCTGCAACAGCAAACGAAGCTACAGTCAGCAACGATTCTGCCGTTGTTGACTCAAGTACTCAGTTCTCAATTGATTATGTCGATGACGGTACGATAAACTTTGATCTTACTGATAGAGATTCTTCTCTGGAATATATAGATCACTATGCAGAAAATATCGAGTTGGACTCTGAATTTGACAGTCACGTTGATACTGCAATTTCAAACATCCGTGAAGAAACTCCTTCTTATGCAACCTTCTGGGCTCTTCTTGCTCCCATTATCGCAATTGTTCTCGCCCTTATAACAAAAGAGGTTTATTCCTCGCTTATTATCGGTATAATTGTGGGCGGTGCAATTTACGCTAAATTTAATTTTGAGGGTACTCTCGTTCATGTTGTAAGCGACGGCTTTATTGCAAACCTTGCCGATGCTAACAATATGGGTATTCTTTTATTCCTTGTTCTATTAGGTGCTCTTGTTTCTATGATGAATAAGGCGGGCGGCTCAGCCGCTTTCGGCAGATGGGCAACTGCTCATATTAAATCAAGAGTAGGCGCTCAGCTTGCTACCATTGCTCTCGGCGTTCTCATTTTCATTGATGACTATTTCAACTGCCTTACAGTAGGCTCCGTTATGCGCCCCGTTACAGATAGCCACAAGGTTTCAAGGGCAAAGCTCTCTTACATAATTGATGCTACCGCCGCTCCCGTTTGTATCATTGCCCCCATATCATCCTGGGCGGCAGCCGTTGCAGGCTTTGCAAACAGAGCAGGTGCGGAAAGCGGAATAAGCCTTTTCATTCAGGCTATTCCCTACAACTTCTACGCCATACTCACAATCGTAATGATGATATTCCTTGCAATTACAGGCTTTGATTACGGTCCAATGAAAAAACACGAGGATAATGCAAAAGAAAAAGGCGACCTTTTCACAAGCGGTACACAACAAGCTGTTGCTGAAATGCAGGTAAACGAAAAAGGCAGAGTATGCGACCTTATCATCCCCATTATTGTTCTCATTGTAAGCTGTGTTGTCGGCATGGTTTATTCGGGTGGCTTCTTCAGCGGAGAAAGCTTTATTGATGCTTTCTCAAACTGTGATGCTGATGTGGGTCTCTCATACGGTGCATTTATTGCTATTATCATTACGATTATTTATTACCTCATAAGAAGGGTTATTTCCTTCAAGGAGATTATGGAATCTCTGCCTGAAGGCTTCAAAGCCATGGTTCCTGCTATTATGATTCTTGCTTGCGCATGGACTCTTAATTCAATGACAAGCTCTCTCGGTGCTAAGGTTTTCATTTCTCAGCTTATTGAAGGCAGTGCCGCAGGCTTCCGGGCTCTTCTTCCTGCAATCATTTTCCTTATTGCCGTAGGTCTTTCCTTCGCAACAGGAACCTCCTGGGGTACATTCGGTATTCTTATTCCCATCGTTCTCAGCGTTTTCGAAGCAGGCGAGCCTATTACAATCGTTGCAATTTCCGCTTGTATGGCAGGTGCTGTTTGCGGTGACCACTGCTCACCCATTTCGGATACCACAATTATGGCTTCCGCAGGTGCTCAGTGCGACCACCTTAACCACGTTTCAACTCAGCTTCCCTATGCAATGACTGTTGCAGGCGTTTCCGCTGTCAGCTATATAATTGCAGGCTTTATTCCCAACTGGCTCATAGTTCTTCCCATTTCGCTGGTTCTTATGATAGGAACTCTGTTTATCATTAAGATAGCTACAAAGAATAAAGCGTAACATAAGCTAACAAAAAACCTTGTACCATTTTCGGGTGCAAGGTTTTTTTAGTCAGTACTGTAGGATCGGGTCTTGACCCTCCCGCTTTTGTTGTCCACGGTAAGTAAAATTGAGAATTGAGAATGGAGAATTGAGAATTATCGGGACCTGCGGTCGGCAATTTTATAGCTTCGCAAAACTAAAACAGAATATCATTGTAGTATCGGGTCTTGACCCTTCCGCAAGCCGTTGCCCTCGGTAAGTAAATTAAGGACGAAACAACGGTACGGTCAAGACCGTACC
>CAZCQI010000058.1:0-11092 GCA_964500795.1 uncultured Eubacteriales bacterium | reverse complement strand
TTCTTCATCAGTCATTCCTTTTAATTCTTCCCAGCAATGTATTTGTTCGTACAATGCACCCACACAACGCTCAGCAATATACTTTTCGCCGAGTTCGGAGTATTCCGCATGCGAGTATTACAACAAGGCTTTACAAAGGCAACGTAGTCGAAACAGCAGAGATGAAAGATAAGGAGGTATCCTATGGATGATGAAGTAAAAATTAATTATTTAACTGACCAGGCACTTGAAACTTTTAATAAGGAAAGCACTGTTCTTCCCATACTGCAAAAGCAATATGCACAGACTCTGACAGCAATAAACAATCTCATTACCGCTATGGAAAAAGGTATCATTACACCTACTACCAAAGAGCGAATTCAATCTTTTGGGGTGTTTTAGGTATAGTATGGATTAAACTTATTATGCCTCTGTTTGATAAATTAACTGATAAAATACCGTTTAAAATCAGCAAAGTTCTGGTGGTGGGGGTAACTGCCTTCTTGATTTTTGATGCCGTTATATCTGCATCTGCGGCTATCAGAATGAACGAGAGAGAAAACGGACTTGAACCTTCAAATTATTTTGAAGTTTTCCTTGATTGTCGTTTTCCTGATGAAAGAATGGAAAAAATTTACGCAAATTCTAAAGAGGTAGAATAATGTAAATAAGTATGCTATAATGAATATATCGGAGGTGTTGTTAATGAAAGTACAGTTTATAGGTGCAACTCATGAAGTAACAGGAAGTTGTACGCTTTTAGAGGTAAATAACAGATATTATTTGGTTGATTGCGGTATGGAACAAGGTAAAGATGTTTTTCAGAATATAGCTTTACCCGTATCTGCGAATCAAATAGACGCAGTATTTTTAACACATGCTCACATTGATCATTCCGGTATGCTGCCGAGACTGTTTAAAGAAGGCTTTGAAGGTAATATATATGCAACCGATGTAACCTGTGACCTTTGCAATATAATGCTACGGGATTCCGCACACATACAGGAATTTGAAGCAAAATGGATGTCCCGTAAAGCTGAAAGAGCGGGTTTAGATACCTTTGCTCCGGTTTATGATATGCAGGATGCTCTCGGAGCTATTTCTTTATTCCGCAGGTGTAATTACGGTGATATAATATATCCTGCTGAAGGAATTAAGCTTCGATTTACTGATATCGGTCATCTTCTCGGTTCTGCTTGTATTGAGCTTTGGCTTGCGGAAGGCAATGTTTGTAAGAAAATAGTTTTCAGCGGAGATGTGGGAAATACAAACCAACGGATTATTCGTGACCCGCAACAAGTAGAAGAAACTGACTATTTGGTTATAGAGTCAACATATGGCAATCGTTTGCATACAACCGATCGCAGTAATGTTGTAACGGAGCTTGCGGGCTACATACAGAGAACTCTTGACCGTGGCGGAAACGTAATAATCCCGTCATTTGCAGTAGGACGAACACAAGAGATGCTCTACGCTATACGTGAAATAAAGCAAAACGGATTGATTAAAGGACACGAGCATTTTCCGGTATATGTTGACAGCCCCTTAGCAACGGAAGCAACAGCTATTTTCATGCAGTGCAACAGTATCTGCTTTGACGAAGAAACTCTGGCTCTTATAGAACAGGGCATCAACCCTATTTGGTTTGATGATATACGCATAACAACCACATCGGAGGAATCAAAACAAATAAACTTCAACAACGAACCAAAAGTGATCATTTCTGCCAGCGGAATGTGTGAAGCCGGACGAATTCGGCATCATCTCAAGCACAACCTTTGGAAGACAAATAACCTGATTCTTTTTGTTGGATATCAGGCAGAGGGTTCATTGGGCAGACGCCTTTTAAACGGCGAAAAAATTGTCAGGCTTTTTGGTGAGGAAATCACTGTGAATGCTGAAATTTGTTCTTTACAAGGTACCAGCGGACACGCAGATCAAGCAGGTCTTCTTTCTTGGATTGAGGGCTATAAAAACAAACCGAGTATGGTATTTGTAAACCACGGTGATGAAAATGCCTGCGAAGATTTTAAAAATTTACTGTGTCAGAACGGTTATCGTGCAGAAGCACCCTATAGCGGAACCGAATACGATTTGATAACCGGTAAAATGACAATTTATACTGAGGGTAAAATCATTGACAGACCAGATATATTCAAGGGTAAATCTCGTGCTGATATGATTTACAATGAGCTTGTTGTGGAAGCAGAAAAGCTCCTTTCGCTTGCTAAAGCACGCAGAGGTAGACCTAACAAGGATAATGCAAGGCTTACATCTCAGCTTCGTGAACTTTGCAAAAAAATGAAGGACTGAAAAGGAAATCGTAAAATGCTGATATTCAAACAGACAAAAGAATATTCTTACCGTGACCCTGCCGCTTATATTGAAAACTCAATGATAGCTGTTACAAAAATAAAGTAACCCGATATGACAGTTATGTTTTAGACCGCATTTGTTCAGCTTTGGAATGTGAAATCTCAGATATAATCGAATATATAAACGAAGAAAAATAACCCGTAACACTCTTAAAATGAATGTTACGGGTTATATTATTAAGCTTTGTATATTATAAATTTACATCCTCTTCACTTAACTCAAATGGTGGCAATAAAAAATTAGGATATCCGAAAGAATTCATTAAATTCATTACAGCTGTTTGAACGAATGGTTGCATAACCTTTATAACTTCTAAATGAATCTCTTTTTTATCTGTTCCTTCATACGAGAAAAATCCCAACATTGATAAGTCAAAATTAAAATCCACTTTCTCATCCGGTGTTTCCATATGTGTTTCATAAATACAAACACATTTTTTATTATCCTCGTCATAATTAACCGACACATTAAATTGATTTTTAATATCAAAAGCGCCCTCTTTTTCAATTCTTTCATTTGAAAAACTCAATTTTATTATTTTGTTTCCCTCAAAATTTACCATTTTATCATAAATCCTTTCAAAACATTAACCAACCAAACTGCAAACAGGTGTTTTTGCATAAAGAAGGGATATGCTCTCTGCTCTGCTTTCAGTTTTTTCGCTATTTGAAATTGCTGTTGCCATTTGCATCATTTGTTTTGACAAAGTTTCTATATTAGCATTTATAAGAGCATGCTCTCTTGACAAATATCCCATTTGTAATGTTGAAACAATAGCAGTTTCCACAAATTGATTAAGAGAAATACCCATTCTTGTTGCCTGTGCAACTGCTTTTTTATGGTTTTCCGGAGAAATTCTAACATTAAAAGAACCCTTAAATGGTTTTTCCGGTTCTTTTTCTACTTGTGTGCAATATGCTAAATAATCATCTACAGCCTCTTTAAATGCCTTTTCTAACTCTCCCACATTATCTGCTTCAAATGTAATCAAATCGTTAATATGAAGCAGTTTTCCATAAATAACATTATCTTCTAAACTAACTTCTACGCTTCCAAAATAGCCTTTGTATTCTAAAACTTTATTCATATTAACTCCTCCTCTTTTAATTTTTGCTTAATTTGTTTCAAAATGTACATCTTAACAATGTTTCCCGGATGGGGTTTATGCAAACTTATGATACTATTCAAAGCCTCATTATTAAACCTTACCCTTGAACCATCGCCGCTGGTATCTTCTTCATATCCTAAACTATTTAACATTGTCCTCAATTCATCATATGTAAAATCTTTTGGTAAAAGACAAAATCGCTCAATTAATTTTTTCTTTTGACTCATTAATATCCGCACCCCACCTTTGCAACTATCCTTTAGTTGCATTATAAAGCAGCTTATGGAATTTGTCAACAAAATGATGACATTTTGTTAAACCGGTATTTAAAAATTCAACAATATATTTTCACAAAACTCAAAATTTATTCTATTTAGCTGACAGTTTTCTGCCATTATTATGCCCTTTCCCTACGTCCCGCCTCTCGCACCAAAAAGACTTGCTTCGGCAAGTCTTTTTTATTTTGTGTTCTGTGGAACACAACTTCATTTTGCGGTTTTAACCGCAAACTTCATTTATCTGCATCAACAGATAACTTCATTTCAATTTCTTTTGAACTTCATTAAATCTTGCGACCACAAAAATGAAGTTATGCTCCGCATAAATCAAGTGTTACACAATGAAGTGCTTCGTAATGAAGTTGCCTACAGCAAACGAATATCTATATTTAAACGTACAATATAATTTCAATCCATACTTGCAAACTTTAAAAAATGTAGTATAATTAGTTCAAATCTTAATTGGAGGAAATCGGTATGTTCTTTATCTCTATTCGACGCAGACGAAGATAGCTTGTATCTTATATTAGGTACAGGTTTAAATTGCTATGTGCCTGATAGAGTGATAGAGAAAAGATTACCTTTTATATTACTGTTAATGGCATATAGCTGTTAACAGTATTTTTTATATTATGGAGGCTATTTAAAAATGAACAATATTAAATATTCATCATTAAACAAAGCTATTTTAGAACAAATGGATTTGCCGGATAATGCTGTAATTACAGATTTAGGTTGCCGCGATGCGACTTTCCTGTTAGGTTTTCAGCAAGCATTTCCTAATAAAATTAAATCAGCAATTGGCGTAGACATAAATGACAAAGGCTTTAAAAATGTTAAATATAAAAAGCCGATAAAACTTAAAGTTATGAATTGCTCAAAGAAATTAAAATTTGATGACAACACATTTGATTTTGTATTTACAAAGGATATGTTTGAATGTGTCTCAGATAAAGATTTCTTAGTTAATGAGATTCACCGAATTTTAAAACCGGGCGGAGTTGTAATTTGCGTAAACTGTGATTGGGATAGTGTTGCATATAATGGTGAAAACAAAGAACTGATTTCAAAAGCAATTCATACATACGCTGTAACAAAACAACCTTGGATGGATGACCTTGACAGTTGGATTGGCAGAAGAATGTACGGCTTTTTTAACAAAAGCAAATTATTTGAAAGTTCGATAAGTGTTCACAATGTTGTTGAAACTGAATATGCAGAAGGTGCTTTCGGTTATGATTTAAGTTTAGATATTTCGTGGCTGTATAAAGAAAACACAGGAACTCTGAGCAAAGAAGAATATGACGAGTTTATTGATAATCTGAAATCAGCACAAAAAGGTGGACATTATATCTTCTCGAAACCTTATTATATCTATAAAGGTGTAAAGAAATAAATAATACTCTTTCTGCTCTCCTTGTGAGGGCAGTTTTTTGTATTAAACTTGCGGTAACATTCATTATACCGGTTTCTAAAACAGATCTTTGCAGTAAATGGGTAAAAACTCCAAAATAGGTTGACTTTTAATTTTCTCATGCTATAATTATATCGAACAAATGTTCTGCAGAGAGGTGCCATTATGAGTAATGTATACGAAATTTGTCCGCAATTTGAAAATGAAAAATATCATTTAAGGTTTGTTGCCGAAGATGACTACAAAGATTTATTGAAAGTTTATTCTGATAAAAAAGCTGTGCCCTTCTTTAACAGTGATAACTGTGGCGGTGATGATTTTTACTACACCACAGAAAGCAGAATGAAAGAAGCAATAAAATATTGGGTCTGGGAGTATAGCAGACAGGGTTTTGTCCGTTGGTCTATTATTGATAAAAATAGCAATGAAGCCATTGGAACAATCGAGCTATTTCATAGAGATGCTGACGATTATTTTACTAACTGCGGTTTACTCCGCATTGATTTAAGAAGTGATTATGAAATCGCAACTGATATAGAAAATATATTATCGTTAATCATCGAACCAACTTTTGAGTTATTTGACTGCGACAAAATAGCAACCAAAGCCATCCCCGAAGCGAAAGAGCGAATAAAGGCTTTGCTAAATATGGGATTTGTGCCGTCAAAGGAAGTTTTAATTGGATATGATGGGGCGGAATATAAACATTATTTTATATTCAAAGAAATATGACATATTAGAATACTAAAAAGAAAAACAAATAGTAACAATCTTCAGGAGGGTGTTCCTGGTTATCTTTACTTTTATTATACATTTATGCCTTCTTTGTTTAACGCAATAGTTGTTGTCATACAAACAAATTAATTACATTACTTAAAGATGATGTTCCATGATTTAAATGAAATGCAATATATCATCAACAGTAGCATAACGATATATTTTTGACATATATTTCTATCTTAAATTGATATTTTTTAGAATATTAGGGAATAATTTTAAATAAAACTATTGCTTTTTTTGAATTAATTAGCTAAAATATGTGGGAGGGATTACTTCGTGAAATCCGAAATAATGCACGAAAGGAAGAGTAAAATGGTTGTTTTAGATATAAAATTGGATAATTTTTATGCTTTTAAGAACTTCCACATGAATTTAACTTATCCTAAAAAGATTGTAGGCTCAACAATCGAAAATGAACATTTACCTGAACGTGCTAATTTCAGATATAAAAAAGTAAACGTAATTTTTGGTGCTAATGCGTCAGGTAAAACCACCTTTGGACGAATGATAATGAAAATTTTTAATTTCATTCATCAAAAAAATTATACTTTTCTCACGGAGAAAATTTGCGACCGAAATAGAGAAGCTTCATTTGTAATAGACATGGCTTCTCATAATAACTATTTATATCGTGTAATCTGTTCTATTCCTCCAAAGGAAAATGCCGAGATTGTTGCCAACGACATAAAGGTTGAAGTTCGCAAGGAAAAAATATTAGTTAGAGATAGCTATGAATCCTGTGTTGAAAGAATATCTTACAAACCATTTACACCAGCAGAAAACTATATAGAAGAACTAGAAAAAATTGAAAGACTTGCATGGTTCTTTGAATATCCCGAAGACAACAATAGAAAACTCTCATTGCCTAATAAAGACGAAAACTTCAGATTTGTACTTGAAAGCATATTAAAATCATTAGATACATCAATTAGAGAGGTAAAAATATCACAAGATGCAGATAGAGCTTATGTTGTTCATTTACAAAATCAATCTATTGTTCTCCAAGATGGTCAACCTTTAGATACAGAAATGTTTTCAAGCGGAACAAAAGCTGGCGTTGAACTGGCTAATATTCTTTCTTCGCTCATACAAGGTTATAATGGTTTTTACTATTGTGATGAAAAATTTTCTTATATTCATACTGATATTGAAAAAGTAGTTTTATCATTAATGATTGCTTTTCTCAAACCAAGTGAACAACTATTCTTCACTACACACAATACTGATATATTAGATATGGACTTACCTAAACACGCTTATACTTTCTTGCGGAAGGATATTACTAATACAGAATGTCCTATTACCTGTGTTGAAGCTTCATCATTGCTTAAAAGAGGTACAGATTCATTAAGAAATGCCGTAGAAAACGATCTGTTTTCTACATCTCCCGCTTTAGAATTAATTTATGATTTAATAAATTATAATAAGGAGGGGTAATTACAGTGAAGAAAAGCGCCAACGTTCAATATTTTGTTGAAGGTGAAGATGAAAAGAAGCTTGTAAATACCCTCAAAAATGATTTAAAAGTTATTACTCCTGGTAAAGTTCAAATAATAAATGTTATACAGAATATCGTAAGCGGTATGATTCTTAGGACATTTAAGCAAGGAACAATCGTCGTTTTAGTTTTTGATACAGACACCAACAATACAGATACCTTAGATAAGAACATTGCAAAACTCAAAAAGAATCGTAATGTGGCAGATGTTATTACTATTCCTCAAGTCAAGAATTTAGAAGACGAGCTAATATATAGTTGTAATATAAGAAAGATAACCGAGCTGTTAAATAGTCGCTCTGCTTCAGATTTCAAAAGCGACTTGCTACATATTACAAATTTGGGTAATAAACTCAAAGAGCAATCCTTCAATATCAATCGTTTTTGGAGTAGACACCCTGAATCACCTTATGAGAATATAACTAATCAAGCTGATATGATTAAAATAAATAATAAATGATGCTGTATAAAGAAAAAGTTTTCTCCCCCACTCCATCCAAGTGGGGTCTTTTTCTGCCCTATTCCCCAACTTCCCTACGTCCCGCCTCTCGCACCAAAAAAGACTTGCTTCGGCAAACGGAGTTGAAAATCGTAGTTAAAGAATAAACCGCAATTCCTTGTAAACTAAGGAGTTGCGGTTCTTTTTTGTGTTTCGAAAATCTGTGTTCCGACTTTTTGACAGTATTTCCTTGCCATAAAGATATTATAAGTTTTCATTTCACTTACCACAAATAATCTTTAAGATACTATTGAAAAAAGGGGAAAAACAGTGTAAAATTTACCATTGTGAAAGATTATCCATTGTAATTGAATAATTATTATTTTTAAAAAACAAAAAATTTTTCAGGTGATTTTATGCAAATTTTATCTTTCGTTCTCAGCGTTTTAGGTCTTATTTCAATGATCATTTCTTACCTTATCAAGGGAAAGAATATGAAAAAAATTCTTTTTTTTGTTTTTTGCGGCAATGCTCTTGTTGCGGCAAGCTATTTTGCAGGCGGCAGCGGTCTTAACGGTGCGGCATCATGCTGTGTTGGTGCGATTCAGTCTATAATCAACTATTTCTTTGAATCCAAAAACAAGCCTATTCCCAAATGGCTCGTTGTAGTTTACGGGCTTTCGTTTATTGTTGTTAACTTAGCTGTCAGCGGTTTCTCCGCATTGGGCATACTTGCTATTGTTGCCGCTCTTGCTTTTGTTATGTGCATCGGGCAGAAAAGCGGTAAAAAATATCGTTTCTGGACAATTATAAATATGACACTGTGGTGCATTTATGATGTTCTTTCAAAGTCCTACAGCGTTCTTATAACTCATATTCCTCAGCTGATTTTTGTTTTCGTAGGCGTATTTATTCACGACAGAAAAAAGACAGATGAAAACGGTGAAGTAAATGAATAACGGCAAATGGATATGGCTCAGTGCTGAAAAATACCCTGAAAATCAAAATACAAATTACAGTGCGTTTTTAGATAATAAAGAGGACGGCAACTATACCGTTGCAGAATTTAAAAAAGAGTATGCTTTCGATGGGAATATTGAAAAAGTAGTTTTACGTGTAAGCGGCGACACAGAGTTCCGTCTCTGCTGTAACGGTGAGTTTGTTGCAACGGGTCCCGCTAATGTCGGCGGCGATTTTACGGAAAACGAGAAGCTACGCCCCAATCACTATACCACTGTTACGGAAATTTTCCCTCAGGGCAGCACTCTTTCGTTTGATGCCAGGGTAAAAATGATGCCCGTTGCGATAAATGAATATTCAAAAGGTCACGGGGGATTTTACCTTTCCGGTACAGTGTTTTTCAGTGACGGAACGGCTCGGGAAATCGCTACCGATGAAACATGGCTTGTCCGCAAAAACAGTGCGTATACCGCGCCCGATTGTTATGATGACCGCCTTTGTGCCGATGATTTCAATTTTGCTGAAATTATTTCGGATATCTGGCATTGCACAGATGCACCCATAAAACCGCGAGTTGAATTTTGCCCGCAAAGCCGAACGGTGACCTTAGCGGCAGGTGCTAAAAAAACGTATGATTTTGATTTTCCCGAGCTTTACGCGGGATTTGTTACATTAAAAATAAAATCAAAGGGTCTTTTGAAAATCGAGGTGGATTGCCTTGAAACAGACGAAGTAAACTCAACCGAAAATTTCGTTTTTTCCGGCGACGGCGAATATATCGGCTTGCAGCTTCGCAGTATCGGAAGATACATAATGCGTGCTGAAAATCTTTCGGGAGATATTGCAGAAATCACTCTTTCCGTTACCGCAACCTGTTATCCTGCTACATATTGTGCTGATACATTTACTTCCGATGAAGAACTTAATAATGTTCTCGACCTTTGCCGTCGTAATCTTAAATTTTGCCGTCAGATGATTCATCTTGACAGTCCGCTTCATTCGGAGCCTCTTGCCTGCACGGGGGACTATTATATCGAAATGCTTATGACAGCATTTTCATACGCTGACCTTGATTTAGCACAGTTTGATATATTGAGAACCGCAGAAATTTTGCGTCAGCAAAAAGGTGCAATGTTCCATGTTACATACAGTATGATCTGGCTTTTTATGTTGTATGATGCTTACCTTTATACGGGAAATAAAAAGCTTCTTGAGGATTGCAGTGACGCGGTGGAAATTCTTCTTGATAAGTTCGAAGAATATAAGGGCGAAAACGGAATTATAGAAAATCCGCCAAGCTTTATGTTTGTTGATTGGCTTTATGTTGACGAGCTTTCGCTTCATCATCCGCCCAAAGCCTTGGGGCAGACCTGCCTTAATATGTTTTGGTACGGCGGTCTTACGGCGGCGGAAAAGATTTTTGATGCTTTGGGAGATTCGAAAAAATCCCTTGAATACGGAGAAAGAGCAGAAAATTTAAAGGCAAAAATAAATTCGGTTCTTTACGATGAAGAAAGAGGTCTTTATTTTGAAGGCTTAAATACGCCCACTCCCGAACACCTTATTGCTCACTATATGCCTCAGAATGTAAAAAAACGCTATTACAGAAAGCACGCAAATATTCTTGCGGTTGCATTCGGTGTTGCTGAAAATAAAAAAGAGCTTCTGGAAAAAACTTTAAATGATGATTCACTCGGGGATTTTCAGCCGTATTTTGCCCATTTTGTATTTCAGGCAGTAAGAAATGCGGGACTTTCTGAAAAATATACTTTACGGCTTCTTGACGAATGGAAAAAATCCGCAAAAGAGTGCTCAAAAGGTCTTGCAGAAGGCTTTATAACTCCCGAACCGGGCTATAAATTCGACCATAGCCACGCCTGGGCAGGAACACCGCTTTGTTCACTTCCGTTGGCACTTACAGGACTCGAAATTATTGAACCCGGCTTCAAAAAAATCAAGCTGAATCCGAACTTGCTCGGTCTCGAAAGCGCACATGTGGAAATACCCACACCGTACGGAGAAATAACAGTAGAGCCGGAAAACGGAAAAGAAGCGAAAATAACGGTGCCTGAAGAAATTACGGTACAATAAAGTAAAAGCACCGTACCTTGAGGTTGCCATTCCGAACAAATTTCTTAGGAAAAACACTGTAGTATCGGGTCTTGACCCTCCCGCTTTTGTTGCCCTCGGTAAGTAAACCAAGGAGGGAACAACGGTACGGTCAAGACCGTACCCTACAGGTGTGGTTCGCCGTCAGTAA
>CAZCQI010000057.1:0-11233 GCA_964500795.1 uncultured Eubacteriales bacterium | reverse complement strand
GGAAACGGCTACATCGGTACGGGAAAATATTATATGGACTACCTTGACGAAACACCGTTTCTTCAAGCTAATTCCAACCACAGAGAATATAAGGATACTTGGAACCTTCAAATTGCTCTTTATGATATGGCAGGCGTTTCAAGCCCCGTTTACCCTTTTAAGGCAAACAAAATCAGTGCTTATAAAAATAATTTGAGCAGTGAAGAGTATGTGAATTTGTCTTCGCAGACGCTTTCTGCAGAACTTAACAATCTTGTTTACGTTGGGGTTAACAGTCAGTGGTCGGGCAGCATCACTTCTATGGATTGGGTAAGGCAGGCAATAAATATCGGTATAGACAGAAATGCAATAACCGCATCCTCTTTTTTAGGGCAGGGCACTGCCACGGTTACACCCTTCAAGAGTGATTTTTATAAGCTTAAGGATATTGAGCTTGTAGGCACCGGCGGAGATATTGAGAAAGCTATCGGTATTCTTGAACGCCACGGCTATACTCAGTTTAACGGTGACGGCGTAAGAACCGACGGTGTAACAGCTTTAAAGGTGAATATCATTGTTTGCACCGAGAATCCCTACAAGCTGACGGTTGCCGAGAATTTTAAGAAAGAACTCGAAAAACTCGGTTTGGGAGTAAGCATAAAGGAATATAAAAGCAGTGAAGAGTTTCTTCTTGTTCTGGAAGAGGGGCATTACAGCTTTTATATAGGAGAAACCCAAATGACCTCAAATTGCGATATGACAGAGTTTTTCTCCCCTGAGGGCACTCTTAATTACGGCATAAGCGAGGATATGTACGAGGATTTTAATCTTTATAAAAGCGGCGAATCCTCGGCAACGCTTTTCGTTGAAAACTTCAGCACCAAGGTTCCGTTCCTTCCGCTGTTTTACAGAAAAGCGATTGTTTCCGTAAATCCGAATATTTCGGGACTTGAGAGCATAAACGGATTGTATTCGTCGGTATGCGACTGGAAAACCGATAAAAGTTAATAAATGTTAATAAAATAATACTTGTATTTAATTCAGCGATAGTTTATAATAGACAAAATATATTTATCTTCAAAGGAGTTGTCAAAATGGATCCTATTAAAGTGGATTTTTCCGGTAAGGGCAAACCGAAAGAGGTTATTATTCCTCCCGATAAAAAGGTGCTTAAGATTATAATCTGTATCATAACAACAATAATCGGCGGAGCAATTGCTTATTACTTTATGCTTCCGGCAATGAATCTTAAATCTCTTGATTTATATATCTTTATTGCAGTTGTTATAGCTATTTATATTGTTATGACCTTTATTACATCAAAGGCATTTATTAAGCCTGAGTATATTGCTTATGTTAAAAGGCAGTCCATAGTTCCCGTTATTATCGGCCTTGTGTTCGCGCTTATTCTCGGTGTCGGTTACCTTACCTCGGCGGCACTTTTCCGCGCTAAGGACTACAGCGAAATTATTGAAGTTAATACCGAAAATTTCGGTGAAAGCGAACATAGCATTACCACAATTACAAGCCTTGAAGATTTCAGCAGCGTTCCTATGATTGATAAGGATGTTGCCCTTAACCTTGCAAATAAAAAGCTCGGTGACCTTTCCGAATGGGTTTCTCAGTTTGTTATTGATGAAGCTTACTCAACTCAGATAAACTACGAAGGCAATCCGTACAGAATATTCCCTCTAAAATACGGGGATGTGTTTAAATGGATAAAGAATACGCGTGACGGTATTCCTGCTTATCTTGCAGTTAATATGTATACTCAGGAAGCAAGTGCAGTTGTGCTTGAAGATATGAGCCTTCCAAATATTCAGGTTTCAACAAGCGAATATTTTAATGAAAAGCTTTCCCGTGTTCTCAGATTTGCATACCCCACATATATGTTCGGCACCCCGTCTCTCGAAATAGATGAGAACGGTCATCCTTGGTGGGTTTGCGAGCGTGTTGATAAAACCGTAGGTCTCATCGGCGGTACCGATGTTATCGGTGTTGTGTTGGTAGACGCCTGCGATAAGAATAATATTCAGTATTACAGCCTTGAAGAAATCAGGGAGAATGAGGATATTCAGTGGATTGACCAGATTTATTCCGAAAATCTTCTCGTTGAGCAGTATAACTACTACGGTAAATATTCAGGCGGCTTTATTAACGCATATATCGGTCAGAGCGGTGTTATTTCAACTACATCGGGCTCCAGCTATATTGCAAGCGGTGATGACGTTTGGCTTTACACAGGCGTAACCTCAGTTACAAACGACGATTCTATCATCGGCTTTGCAATTATCAACCAGCGTACCAAGGAAGCAGTTTTCCAGAGAATTTCAGGTACTACCGAAAACGGTGCTCAGACCTCTGCCGAAGGTATCGTTTCCGATAAGGGTTGGAAGGCAACCTTCCCCGTGCTTCTTAACCTTGACGGTGAGGCGACATACTTTATGGCTCTTAAGGATAACGATGTTGTTAAGAGCTACGCAATGGTAAGTGTTGAACGCGTTCAGGATGCGGTACGAAGCGAGAACGACGCTAACCCCGATCTTGAGGCTTGCCTTAAGGCATATGTTGATAAGGTTAAAGCAAGCACAAAAAAGGCATTGAGTATTGATTACAACGCTGTTCTTCCCGATTCGTTGGGCGGCAATGAAGCTTCGGGCGAAGGGGATGCCTCTGAGAATGAGATCCTTACAGTAACCGGTGCCATAACAGATATCAGAACCGCAGTTGTTAACGGTAACAGTATTTATTATATTGAGCTTAACGGAAACGGAGCTTATTATGCGATATCCGCTTCAAGTGATGATTCGGTGGTTATCCTTAATGTAGGTGATACTGTTGAAATAAAATATGAATCAGCCGAAGGCAATATAATTACTGCTCAATCGGTTGCAAGATAAATAAAATATCAACACCCTTGAATTTTCTGTGGAACTTCAAGGGTGTTGTTGCATTTTAAATTCCGGTTTAAAGCAGTTCTTTCGCTTTTTCGAGTGTTGTTACCTCATTATTACTTTCAAGCTTCATAAATTTAATTCCTGATATTTTTAATAATATAATTTACTGCCTTGTTTATTGCAGTGCCTATAAGTATCCCCACAAAAGTAAATATCAAGAGAGCGGGTATATATAGAGCAAAAATCTCAACATCTGCCGAATATATTGGTACCAGAAAAACCGATGGTATAAATAAGCCGATAACCACAAGCGAGAACAATGCTTTCGTTTTGAGCTTTAAGGGTGTAAGACCCAGGATAAATGAGTTTACAAGTGTGCCCAAAAACAGGAAAAAGACGATACCCATTTCATCACCCGGACCTGCAGTTGCGGGGGTAACAAAGATTACGATAAACTGTATGATGCAAAGCAGTACGAAAATAACGGTTTTCATATTGCTGAGCTTTTTGTTATTATGCGTTATTGTTTCAACAATGAGCTGTTCGGTTTTTTGGGGAAGCTCTTCTTTCTCAATGCGTTCACCCATTAAAAGCTCGTTTACGGATACATCGAGCACTTTTGAGAGGGGGATAAGCATAGAAATTTCGGGAATCCCTCTGCCCGTTTCCCATCGGGATACTGCTTTATCGGTGCAGTTGATATTTTCTGCAAGTTCTTTTTGAGTTAAGTTTTTCTCTTTTCTTAAGCTCTTAATAAACTCACCGATTTTCTGTGCGTTCATAATTCAACTCTCCTTTCAGTGATATTTTATAATATCAAGGGAGAAAAAAGCAACCTACGGAGCATAGAGTTGAACTTTTTTTGATAGAAAAGGTCAGATTGTAATTTTTCTTTTCAGAACCGCTCCTTTTTTGGCGTAAGGACTGTATGCCTTAACGGTAACACTGTATGTGCCTGAGGGGACACTGCCGATATTCACTTCCACGCATTCATCCGTAGCGCGTACATATTCGGAAATTACGGTTTTTTGAAATAGCGCTTTTTTATCTTCTGAGAAAACGGCAATTTTATAATTTTCTGCTTCATAATATCCTTTGGCTTGTGCAAAAGAAAGTATTATATCGCCGTTTTCTTTCTTAAAATCGATAATTGTGTTTTCGGGGAATTCAGGTGCCGTATCAAGCGACTTCTGTTTGTGCCAGGTATAGGTTCTTTTTGCGGGATTTGCTAATTCCGAAAAATAATACTCGTATTCGTTAAAGAACATCCTGTTTTCAATATCATAAAGTCTGAGTTTGATACAACCGTTTTCGTCAGCTTCTGCAAGCCAGAATCCGCCCGATTTTCCGGGAGCATTTTCATCGCCTTCGATATAATTCAGGTTACCCATAAATGCGGCAAGAGAACCGGAACCAACAGCCGTGAAAGCTCCTTGCCAAACAGATCTCGGGTCGCTTGGAGCATAATGGGAATGCCCTGAAAAGTCAACGACCTGAGGGTATTTGTTCAATATCTTGCGGAGGTCTGTATCGCCCCAGTTTACACTGCCGTAAACGGTGGCAAACGGATGAGGATGATGATAAACAAAAATCGGTTTATGAGGATTTTCTTTAGTTGCTTCTTCCAATTCTTTGTTGAGCCATAAAGCCTTGCCTGAAAACTTTTTACCGTCTTTATCATAAGAAACGCCGATAAAATGATATCCGTTAATAACGGTGTGGGTATCAACATTTTCATTTATGTATTTTTTATAAACTTCATAGCCGACAGATGCATCTTTATCGCGGTAATTTATAAATTCATGATTGCCGAGAACGGTTAACAGTTGAGTTTCATCTCTCTTGAACCTTTCAATCACGGAATTAAATATTTCGTATTCTTTTTCTGCGCCGCCGCCTGTAAAATCACCTGCAACAACCAAAGCGTCAAGGGTTTTATATGTATCGCAGCTGTCTGCATAGGAATACATATCATCAAACAACTGACCTAATCTTAATGCCGCACATTGGTTTTCATCACCTTTCAGGTGAATATCGCTGCAAACGGCAAAACGAAGTATGGGTTTAAAATCATCGGGAGCGGTTACTTTTTTGCCTTTTCTGCCGCTTCTTACGGTTGACGGAAGAAAAAGCAAATCTAAAAGCCCGGTAATAGACTTGGCGGCTGATTGCGAAAATAAGTTTTTGTATGAAATCATTTCTATCACTTCTCAATTATCAATGATTTGTTGAATTATATCCTTTAGTTTTGCAGAAAATAAATTGAATCTTTTATAATACGATATACGCTTAGGACGATTTTTCGGATAATTTTGCAACCGTCTCCACATGCGACGTTCGCGGGAACATATCAACGGGGGTAACCTCTTTTACCTCATACCCTAAAGTGAGAAGTCTTGCGCAATCACGGGCGAGTGTAGCAGGGTCGCAGGAAACATAAACTATTTTTTCGGGTGCGATTTCCGAAACTGTCTTTAAAAGCTCTTCGGCACAGCCTTTTCTCGGTGGGTCGAGGATGATGGTTTTCGGCTTAATGCCGTCTTTTTTCAGTTCCTCTGCCGCTTTTGCCGCATCGCCGCAAATAAAACGACTGTTATTTATACCGTTTATTTTTGCATTTTCTTTTGCATCCTCAATAGCCTCGGGGATGATTTCTACACCTGTTACGGATTTTACCTTATGAGCCATAGAAAGACCTATGGTGCCTGTACCGCAGTAAAGGTCGAGTATATCTTCGTCACCGTTTACTGCCGCATATTCGGCGGCTTTTTTATAGAGCAGTTCGGCACCGTCTCTGTTAACCTGGTAAAATGAGAGGGGAGAAAGCTTGATTTTTACACCGCAAAGTATATCGGTAATATAGCCGTCTCCGTAAAGGGGTATGCAAATATCACCTAAAACAACGTTTGTGTTTTCTTTATTTATATTAACAACAAGTGTTTTAAAGCCGTTTACGGCTTTTAGCATTTCTGTAAGCTTTTCGCTTTCGGGGAGTGTGTCGCCGTTTACTACGGCGCACACCATAATTTCACCTGTTGCAAAAGCTTTTCTTAAATATATGTGGCGAATAAGTCCTTTTCCAACGGTTTCACTGTAAACGGTTATGTTATTTTGATTTATCCATTTTCTGAAAATTTCAATAATTTCGGTGAACTCAGTGGGTTGCAAAAGGCAGTCATTGCCGTCAATGACACGGTGGCTTTTTTTAGCGTAAAAGCCGATGTTAAGAATACCGTTTTCACGCTTTACGGGGTACTGAGCCTTGTTGCGGTAGCGCGTTGTTTCGGGTGACGGAATAATAGGTTTAAAAATCGGGGAAAGTCCGCCGATTCGTTGAAAAGCATCTTTAACCTTTTGTGCTTTAAGGGAAAGCTCCTCTTCATAGGTAATATGACCGTATGAGCAACCGCCGCACGTTTTGAATGAAGAACATTCAGGCTCAATCCTGCATTTTGCAGGCTTCATTATTTTAACAGCTTTTCCGATTGCATAGTTTTTTTTAGCTTTTATAATATGGCAGAGAATTTCATCACCGACAGCCGTATTTTCTACGAATATCGCCTGTCCGTCATATTTTCCGACACCGCCGCCCTCGGAGGTGTAACCTGTTATTTTTAAAGTAAATTCATCGTTTTTATTGACCATTTTTTATTGCCTCTACCGCTTGTTTGTATTCATCGTAAGTGAGAAATGTATTTAAAATCTGCACAAGAGCATTGGAGGTGAGCCTTTCCGGCAAATCAAGATGCTTTAAAAGCCTTAGTCTTAAAGCATTGCTGTCAGGCTTTCCGGAGAGCCCGTCCTCATATAAATCAAGCTTTGTTATTTCTCGTTTTTTTGTGTATTCGCATTCTTCGCAAAGAACACCTGCTTTGGTGAGAGCCTCGATTATTATTTCGGGTTTTATTCCCTCAACGCCCAATTTTCCCTCCTTGGAGGGTTCTGTTTTGCGTTTTTCTTTTCCGAAAATATCGGGTATATAGGCGTGTACTATCTGCTCGGAAGGTACCATACCTCTTATAAAAGAGCGGATTTTAAATCCGGCTGAGTCACTGTCCGTAAGAATTAAAAGACCTTTTGTTTCAGCCAGCTTTCTTATAAGCTTTTGCTTTTCTTTATTATTGAAAATACCGAAGCCTTCGGTTTCAATAATAACTGCATCAAGTATTGATGAAAGCTTGATTTTATCATATCTGCCCTCAACAATAACAACTCTGTCAATTTTAATCATTAAACTCTCAACAACCTCAATATAAGTTCTTCAAGAAGAGTCTTACCGTCCTCACCTGTTGATTTTAAACGGCGGTCGGTATCCGAAAGGAGCATAAGCGCCGTTTTTAATTGGGTTACGGAATATCCCGAACCGTCTCTTGCGGCATTGTCAAGAATAAAGCTCTTTCCTTTATACGCCGCAGGAAATGCATCTGATAGGGCAGTATATGAGATTCCTTTCTCTTTTGCGGCTTTAACGCGGTACATATCAACAAATGCTTTTGAGAGAACGCCCAGAATAACAACAGGCTCTTCACGTAGCTTGAAAAGATTTCCCAAGGTTTCAAAAGCCGCATCTGCTTCACCCTTGGTTATCATCCTTGAAAGACTGAAAATTTTTGCTTCAACGCTTACGATAACAGTATCGTCAATATGCTTTTTTGTAATTTCACCGGAGCCTACATAGGCACAAACCTTGTTGAGCTCGTTTTGAAGGGTGCTCATATCCTCGCCCACAAGGCTTATCATATACGCGGCGGTTTCCCGTGATATGTTGCAGTCTTTTTTTGCGGCAGATGATACAAGAAGCTTTTCAAGGGCGGAGCGGGTGCGCTTGTCAAGCTTTGCGCAAACACCCACGCCGTCAATTACCTTTACTATTTTATTCCATTTAGAGTTTTTTTCATCAACCTCAACAGTATCCATCCGGAAAATAAGGACCGAGGTTTCGGGAACATCGGTTACAACGGCTTCAAATTCTTTATCGAGCTTACCTCTGTCACCTACGAATGTGTTTAACGGAAAATCCTTTACAAGTGTGCAGGTGTAGTTATCCATCATTGGGAAGGACGTGGTACAGTCGTATATTTCGTTAAGACTTGTTTCCTTGCCGTCAAGCTTTTTTAAGTTGAAATCGGCAAAATCCTTGCTTACCGTTTTACTGCAAATTTGATTTGCATAAAACTGCTTTAAATACCCCTCGTTGCCGTAAAGGAGATATACACGGCTGAATTCACCGCTTTTTATTTGTTTTTTGAGGGCTTCTTCATTAAAAAGTGCCAAGACAGACTCTCCTTTACAGAGTTATGGTTACGTCACCGTTTTCAGCGGTGGTGTAGTAGTTTTCGCATTGGTTTTTGAGCGTTTGTGTGTTTTTATTAAGAATAATGTCGCTGTCACTGCTTATGATAAGCGTTTTTACATTTTCGGGCAGGCTTTTTGGTATTGTGCCCGAAATAATAAGAATATCGGGTGTTCCGTACTGAGAAAAAACAGAGGTAATATCATACGAATCGCCGTAGCAAACGAAAACACTTTTTTCATTACCTCTTATTATAACACAATCTGTACTGTATGTGTCAACGGTTTCAATATTTATTTTACTGTTGAGGTCGAAATTATAAGAATTTGAAACAAGGGTGCCGGACGGTGGGTTTATGCCGTTTTCGCGGTAACATCCCCAAATATAGCTTGTGATTACGGTGTTTGAAGGAGAATAAGCAAATAAAGTTTCGGAAAGATTATCCCCGTAGGTGTCGGTTTCTGATATGTAAAGAAAATTCAGGCTCTCAGCCGTAGCGCGGGGAAGGTTTTTTGAATTGTTGGGGTATTGAGTTGTGCCACAGTTGAAATATGCATAGCGAAGTCCTGAGCGCAGGCAGATATTTGCACCGTTACCCACATTGAATACAGTGATTTCCGTCCCGAAGGCAGTAGTGCAGGGAAGCACAAGACTTAATATAAAGGTTACCCCAACGAGAACGGCAGAGGCTTTTAACAGTATTTTTTTCATACTCTTTTTATAAAGAATAAAACCACCAAGAAAAATAAGGCAAGCCAAAAATAAACCTATATAAAAGCTCTTATTATGAATGGGAACAGAGCAGAATTTAAAATCTGCGATAAATCCCGATATATCCGTAACGATGTTAAGCAGGAATGACGTTATTTTAAACAGGTATATTGCAAGAGTTTTTACAGGGTAAAAAGGGATAAAGGATACTGCCGTTGAAATAACACCGCAAAGCATTCCCCAAAAGGCAATCTGAACGCAAAGAATATTTGTTATGGGTGAAACAAGGCTGAAAACACCGAAATAATAAGCGGAAACAGGGAGGGTGAAAAGACCTGCAAATGCACTGATGCAGATATTATCCAACAGGTAATTAATGATTTTTCGAAAAATATGATTATTTATTTTTTGTGTTTTATCGAGGATTCTGAAATTGAATTGTGTGGCACAAAGCACACCTAAGGTTGACATTGCCGACAGTTGAAAGCTTACGGAGGTAATTATATACGGGTTTATGAGTAAAAGCAGTGTCACTGCAAGTCCCAAGGAATTTAAAGAATCCTGCCGCCTTTTGAAGAACGGCGCAATGAGCACCGAAGCCATCATAAGAGATGCTCTTAAAACCGAGGGCGTAAAGGCGGAAATAATACAGAAGCCACATAAAAATAAAAGGCAGATCGCGTTGCGTATCTTTTCACGAACTCTTATTTGCGTTAAAAGAGCAATTAAAAGACCGCACCAAAGCGAAGTATGTAAGCCCGAAACAGCTAAAAGGTGAGCAATACCGCTTGCACGAAAATCTGAAAGAACGGAATCGGAGATATCGTTTTTGTCACCGAAAAGCATACCCCTCAGAAATCCTGCTTCATCGGTTACGAGAAAAGCATTTATTTGCTCTGTGAGAATTGTTTTTAACCTTAAACAGTAATAATAAGGTGTTTTTTCACACTGCCAAAGTACATTCACCGTTTGGCAATCCGCTTCGAGAACCGTTCCGTCACTGAGGTAAGAGGAATTCAGTTTGTTGTATTCATCGTATACCACCGTAAGCCCTGCATCGGGCAGGGAAACGTAGTCGAAGACTTTAAGCGCTTCCCGATATTCAGCAGGTGCGGTTACGGATATTTTTGTTTTGAAATTTTCATCTCCGATTTGTTCGGTTTTAAGAGTGA
This sequence comes from uncultured Eubacteriales bacterium, assembly GCA_964500795.1. Taxonomy (GTDB): domain Bacteria; phylum Bacillota; class Clostridia; order Oscillospirales; family Acutalibacteraceae; genus DTU089. Next base: position 1,181 of record CAZCQI010000057.1, on the reverse strand, counting down.
AACTCACATAGTCATCATAAACAACGGGAATATCGATAATTTTACCTGAAACGGGGATTTCATAACCGCTGTACTTAAGACAGGGCTGAACCTTAAAGCCGTTATATAAAATAAAAGAAACAGAACCGAGCAGTACCGAAACACAAATTGCAGGAATAATTATTTTATCTCTCAGCTTCAGCGGTTTAATAAGATATAAAATAAAGACCGCTACTGCTCCGATAAGCAAAAATGCCGTGGCATAAGTCCCCGCAAAAACGAGAACTGCGCAAGACAACGCTAATGCTATACCGGAAACGAGCATCGGTCTTTTCATAATTTTTAAAACCTTTCTTTCAAATCAGCCTGCAGGCCATGAGAAAGTTCTTCCCGAAAGAACATGGAAATGAATATGCTTAACGGTTTGACCTGCACTGTCACCGCAGTTGTTAACAACACGGAAACCGTCTTCCATGCCGAGGTCCTTTGAAAGCTTTGCGATTACCTCAAAAATATGAGCAATAACAGCGCTGTTTTCTTCAGTGATATCAGCCGCTGAGGTTATATGCTTTTTAGGTATTACGAGAATATGAGTGGGAGCCTGGGGCTCAAGGTCTTTGAAAGCAAGAACGGTATCGTCCTCATAAACCTTTGTTGAGGGAATTTCGCCGTTTGCTATTTTGCAAAAAATGCAGTCCATATGAACACTTCCTTAAAAAATTGTTGATGTAAATATAATATATCTATTTTCAGTTTTTTTCAATAGAATCTGTAAGACCGAGAATATAATCAGTTGTAGTGTTATAGTATTTAGCCAAAGCAATTAAAATATCCGTAGGAATATCGCGGGTTCCTGTTTCGTATCTGTGGTATTGCGGTTGTTTCATACCGAGATATTCAGCAACTTCTGATTGGGTTTTATCGTTATCTTCTCTTAAATCACGAATTCTTCGATAATATGCCATAACGCCACCTCTATAACTGAATGGTTATTGACATCTTATCATTATTATGAGATTATTTTCATAAATATAACCACGTGGTTATAAAAGAGACGCAATTCAATTAAAAATCCGATTGAACATACCAAATAGTGTGAACAATCGGACTTTTTATGTTACCTTATTTTATGAACATTTTAAGTATTTCTGTTGCAGAGTTTAATGCATCAGTGATTTTTGTTATATCCTTACCGCCTGCCA
>CAZCQI010000056.1:0-11325 GCA_964500795.1 uncultured Eubacteriales bacterium | reverse complement strand
AGAAAAAGACTGTGTGTATTCTTCTTTTTCCGTTTCATCATATTTTCTTACTGTAGAGGTGTACGAAAATGCATCGGGGAAAAATACTTTAGCAATGACAATATCGTAAAAACTCGCAATCCCGAAGGGTTGCGAGTTTTACTTAATATGTTATGGAAATTTATCAAAGAAGTGATGCTGCAGCTTCATCAAGGAAGATTAGAGCATCCTCGTGCTCCTGCAAAATCGAAGCGGGGACAGCGGGAGTAACCTCACCCTTTATCATATTGCGAACTGCTTCTGCCTTCTTTTCGCCCGTAGCAATAAGAATGATTTTCTTTGCGGACATAATCTGTTTAACACCCATTGTAAGAGCGTAACGTGGCATTGCATTTTCATCAAAATAAATTTTGTTAGCATTTATTGTGCTATCGGTAAGCTTTACTTTGAATGAACCTTCGGTGAAGCTTTCAGCAGGCTCGTTGAAGCCGATGTGAGCGTTGTTACCGATACCGAGAAGCTGGATATCTATTCCGCCTGCGGCAATGATTTCATTGTCATATCTTTTACATTCAGCGTCAGAATCAACAGCGTTACCGTCAAGAAAATGAACATTTTCTTCAAGAATATCAAGACCGTTAAAAAGCTGCTCGTGCATAAAAGTATAGTAACTGTTTCTGTCATTCTTGGGTAAGTCACAATATTCGTCAAGATTGTAGGTTTTTACACCTTTAAATGAAACACCCTCAGCAGCGTGCGTTTTCTTGATTGCTTCGTATGTAGGAATAGGGGTGGCACCCGTTGCAAGGCCTAAAACACATTTGGGATTGCGCTTTGCTTCGTCAGTGAAGATTTTTGCAACTGCTTCGCCGATTTCCTGCGCTGATTTTAAAACGTTTACTTTCACTATACATCATCCTCCGTTTTAAACTGAGTTTAAGTATATCACAAATTTTGGGAAATTAAAGGGAATTTATTGATTTTTTTTAGAAATCTTGAAAAATTTTTTATAGATGGTATAATGAATAGGTAAATACAGTGTGGAAGGTGTCGTTTTTGATTAAAAATGTTGTTTTTGATATGGGGGGAGTACTTCTTGATTTTAATTTTCAGAGGACTCTTTCAGAGTATTTTCCCGCTGAATATCACGATGTTTTAAATAAAGAAGTTTTTCAAAATGAGATGTGGAGCCGTCTCGACCGTGGCACGGAGCGGGCTGAGGATGCTATACCTGAGTTTTTACCGAAAATTCCTGAAGAAACTCGTGAGCTTGTAGCCCAAATGGTAAGTGATTTTTACCCGTATATGCCGCCTTTTCCGAATATGTGTGATTTTATTAAACGTTTGAAAGCGGCCGGCTATAAGGTATACCTTCTTTCCAATGCAACTCCCAGAGTTTTTGATAAGCTTTTGGATATACCTGCTCTCAGTTTGATGGACGGTTTATTTGTATCATGTACATATAAGCTTTTAAAACCGCAAAAGGAGATTTATGAAGCCTTCTGCAGCAAATTTTCCGTGAAGCCCGAGGAATGCTTCTTCATAGATGATATGTCAAGGAATATAGAAGGTGCAAAAAATATCGGTATGAAAGGCTTTGTTTTTAAAGCCCCTGATACAACCGAACTTGAAAAAGCTCTTAACGCCGAAGGCGTTGTATTTTAAAAAAGGAGGAAAGTCTAATGAAAAAAATTATTGTTATATGTTCACTGATTCTTTCTGTTGCGCTTATTTTTACTGCCTTTACTTCCTGTAAGGGTAACAATACCGACGATACAAGTGCAAGCACCACGGATAATAAATCGGTTCAGACCGATAACGGTGTCTTTTCGGCAGTTGTCGGTGAATCGTCCGTTGTGATTATGTGCGGTGATGAAGTATATCAAACCATGAAATACCCGATGAATTCAGGTTATGCCGTTGACTTGGCATATGCTCAGGAACACTATGAATTTATTGATATGAACTTTGACGGTCAGCCTGATTTTTACATTGCAGTAAGCTCCAACGGCAACGGTGTCAATTATTTCTGCTGGCTTTATAATGCAACTTCAAAGCAGTTTGACTATTCTGTCTCTCTCTCCGGTCTCACAAATATTTCTGTTGACAGCGATAATCATAGAATTATTTCAACCGTTATTACTTCTGACGAAACCAAATGGGTAACCTACAAATGGGTCGACGGTGTTCTGACCTTTGACAGTCAGTACAGCTCTAAAGATGAGTCGGTTCCCGAGGACATTACGGAAATAGCAAAAGAGAATGTCATAGGTTCAGATGTCACAAAGGCTCCGGTAGCCGCTTCAAGCACAACCGCTAAAGGATCAACGGTTAAAGAAACGGATAAGCCGAAGGGTGATACCACCAAAACATCAACATCTTCTTCTACTGCCACCTCTACCACAAAACAAGATAAACCGCTTAATACCACAACTACCGCACCTGCAACAAATCAGAGTGTTGAGCTTAATACGAGTCCCGGTGGTATTGATGAAGGTTGGTTCTGATTAGAAGGAGGTTTATTCCGTGAGTGAAATGAATAATGAAATAAATAGCGAAAATGCAGTTGTTACAGAAGAAGCCAAGAAAGAAAACGGTATGGATTTTAAATTCTTTAAATGCTGTTCGGCTACATTAAAGCGTTTGTCCGTTATACTTTTTGTTGTGAATCTTTTTATTGCTGTTATTGCGGCGGTTGTAGCGGTTATTGTCGGTGTATTTTATATGAGTGCCGATATGCTTTCCTTGCTTGCAGTACCTATCGTTTGCGCAGTTCTCATAATGGTGGTTTTTGCAAGGCTTCTTTCCGCCGTTGTTTACGGCTTTGCCGAAATTGTCGAAAAACACGAAAAGTAATAATTCAGGTGAATTTTACTTATAATTGAAAGGTTTTTTGTTAATCTGTCTTGACAAAACATTATAATAATAGTAAAATATTGCCATATTTTTTAAGCGAGGTGTTACTGATGTTCCGTGGTTTTGGTTATTATCGATTTAGTACTATGGATTGTCTGAACACATTTCGCGATTGCAAGTAATTGCAATTAAAAGTGTATAGACAGTCCGCATTCTGCTATGCTTTTGAGAGTATAACGGTTTGCGGATTTTTTATTAGGAGATATTATTATGATTTCTGAAAAAATGCTTGAACTCGGTAAAAAAAGTTCTGTTATTCGCGAAATATTCGAATACGGCAGAAAGCGAAAGGCTGAAATCGGCGCTGAAAATGTTTTTGATTTCAGTTTAGGTAATCCAAGTGTTCCGGCTCCGCAAAAAGTTACGGATGTTATGAATGAGCTTATAAAAACAGTTCCTGCAGAGGAGCTTCACGGTTATACATCGGGACCCGGTGATATGAGCGTGAGAAGCGCAATTGCCGATAATGTAAAAGAAAAATTCGGAATTGAGGCTAAACCCGAGCTTATTTATATGACCTGCGGTGCGGCGGCATCTCTTACAATAACACTCAATGCAATTGTTGAAGAAGGAGACGAAGTTATTGCATTTGCTCCATTTTTCCCTGAGTACCGTGTTTTTGCCGAAAAGGCAGGTGCAATCTTTAAAAATGTTTCTTGCAAAACGGAAGATTTGCAGATAGATTTCGCGGCTCTTGAAAAAGCAATAACTCCTGCCACAAAAGCGATAATAATTAACTCACCTAATAATCCCTCGGGCGTTATCATTCCCGAGAAGGATATTATAAAGCTTTCGGAGCTTCTCAAAAAGAAACAAGCGGAGTACGGTAAAGAAATCTTTATTATTTCCGATGAGCCGTATAGGGAGCTTGTTTTCACGGGTGAAAAGGTTCCGTATGTTCCTTGCTATTATGAGAACACATTTGTTTGCTATTCTTACAGTAAGGCGCTTTCTCTCCCGGGTGAAAGAATAGGGTATATACTTATTCCTCCTGCAATGAAGGATGCGGGCGAGGTTTACGCCGCAGTTTGCGGTGCAGGCAGAGCTTTGGGGTATGTTTGTGCTCCAAGCCTTATGCAGTATACAATTGCACAGTGCCTTAATGACACTGCAGACATAAGCGTCTATGAAAGAAACCGAAAGCTTCTATACCGCGGTCTTACCGATATCGGCTACACGGTAATCAAGCCTGACGGAGCATTTTATATGTTTGTAAAATCTCTTGAAGAGGACGCGTACAAGTTTTATGAGAGGGCAAAAAAGTTTGAGCTTCTCATTGTTCCGGGGGATGATTTCGGTTGCCCCGGCTTTGTAAGAATTTCTTACTGCGTTGATACGGCAGTTATTGAAAAATCGCTTCGGGCATTTAAATCACTTTACGAGGACTATAAAAATGATTGATTACGAAAAATTATTTCAGGACGCAAGAAAAACAATAGGTGATATTGATAAAGAAATTGCAGTCCTTTTTGAAAAAAGAATGAATGCCGTTAAGGATGTTGCCGCCTACAAAAAGGCAAATGGTGTTCCTGTTGAGGATATGGCAAGAGAAAATCTGCTTATTGAAAAAAACGGCTCTCTTGTTGAAGATTCCGAAATACGCTCTTATTATGTGAATTTCTTGAAAAATACAATGAAGCTTTCAAAGGACTTTCAGCATAAGCTTCTTGACGGTACAAGAGTTGCTTTTTCTGGAGTTAAGGGTGCATTTGCGGAGCTTGCCGTAAAGCGCATTTTTCCCGACGGTGTGGCTGTGCCCTACCCGGATTTTAAATCTGCTTATAAAGCAGTTGAAAAAGGTGAATGTGAATGTGCTGTTCTTCCTATTGAAAACAGCTATGAGGGCGATGTTGCAAGAGTAATGGACCTCACATATTTCGGCTCCCTTTTTATAAACGGAGTTTATGATATGGCAGTTGAACAGCATCTTTTCGGCACTCCTGATGCACGCAGGAGCGTAATAAAAAAAGTAATCAGCCATCCTCAGGCTCTCGGTCAGTGTGCTGAGTATATATCAGAGCATAATCTTGAAACCCAAGAAGCTGTCAACACTGCTTACGCCGCTGAATGTGTTGCAAAAGCAGGGGATAGCTCTGTCGGTGTTATTTGTTCTCTTGAAGCAGGTCAGGAATACGGCTTGAAGCTTATTGACAGAAAGATAAATAAGGACAGTACAAATACTACCCGTTTTGCAGTTTACTCCCGTATTCCGCGCGGAGAGTCTGCGGGGAACGGTAACTTCATAATGCTTTTCACTGTGCGTGATGAGGCGGGCTCACTAAGCAAGGCTATTTCCGTTTTTGGTGAGAGTGGCTATAACCTTAAAGCTCTTAAGAGCCGACCCTCAAAAGATGTTATCTGGAACTACTATTTCTTCCTTGAGGGCGAGGGTAATCTCACAGAAGAAGACGAAAAGAAAATGCTTTCAAAGCTTTCCGAGGTCTGCACCAATGTGCGGCTTGTGGGAAGATACGGTAAAGAGCAAAGTATATAAGGTGAACTTTATGGAAATGACAGTTAAAACTTCAATGGGCAGTTATAATATAATTCTCAAACGCGGAGCCCTTAATGAGCTGAGTAATTATTGTAACACCAAAAAAAGAGCACTTGTTGTTACTGACAGCGGTGTGCCGGCAGAGTATGCCCAAAAAGCGGCATCACAGTTTAAAAACAGTGTTATAAAGGTTATCCCTCAGGGCGAAAAAAGTAAATGCTTTGAAACATACAGGGAGCTTTTGGAGGTTATGAGCGAAAATGAGTTTTCACGCTCCGATTGCGTTGTTGCCGTGGGCGGCGGTGTTGTAGGAGACCTTTCGGGATTTACTGCCGCAACCTATATGCGAGGAATAGATTTTTATAACATCCCAACGACGCTTCTTTCTCAGGTGGATTCCTCTATCGGCGGAAAAACCGCAATTGATTTCGGCGGATATAAAAATACGGTAGGTGCTTTTTATCAGCCTAAAGCAGTTATAATCGACTCCGATGTTTTGAGTACTCTTTCCGAAAGGCAGTTTAATAACGGGCTTGCAGAAAGTATTAAAATGGCGGCTACCTCCGATAAAGAGCTTTTTGAAATAATTGAAAAAAATGATGCAAGAGAAGTTATCGATACAGTTATCGAACGTTCTCTTCGTATAAAAAAAGCGGTTGTCGAGGAAGATGAAAAGGAAACGGGTCTTCGCCGTGTTCTTAATTTCGGTCACACTGCCGCTCACGCTATTGAAACCGCAACGGGATTAGGTGATTATCTTCACGGTGAGTGCGTTGCAATCGGTATGAAAGCATTTTCTTCAGAAAATGTGCGTAAAAGATTGGTTTGTGTTCTTAAAAAATACAATTTGCCTACGGATATCAGCTTTTCTTCCGATGAGCTTTTATCGGCTTTGCGACACGATAAAAAAGCAAACGGCAAAGGTGTAAATGCAGTTTATGTTAATGAAATCGGTTCTTTTGAATTTAAGTTTTTAACCTTCAGTGAACTTGACGAGGTAATCAGGGAGGCGTATCTGAATTGAAAAACACTTTAGGTAACAGTGTAAGCGTCACACTCTTCGGCGAAAGCCACGGTGAAGCAATAGGTGCGGTTGTTGATGGCTTGCCTGCAGGTATTGAGGTTAACGAAGATTTTATTGTTCATCAGCTCGATTTACGCCGTCCCGTAGGGAAAATATCTACACCCCGTCAGGAGGCTGATAAATTCAGCATCGTCAGCGGTTGCTTTAACGGCAAAACAACAGGTACTCCTCTTTGTATTGTAATACCGAATGAAAATACCCATTCTAAGGATTATTCCAAATCCTACGGTAAAGCAAGACCGGGTCACGCTGATTTTACTGCATTTTGCAAATACAACGGTTGCGAGGATTATCGCGGCGGCGGTCACTTCAGTGGCAGAATTACCGCAGGTCTTGTTGCCGCAGGCGCAATAGCAATTGATACACTGAAGAAAAAAGGAATTAAAATCGGAACGCATATTGCAAAATGTGCAGGGGTAGAGGATTCTGCCTTTGGCGATTATAATAATGATATTGATAAATTATCGGATAAAATGTTTGCGGTTCTCAGCGACGAAGCAGGCAGTCAAATGATTTCTCAAATAGAAAAAGCCGCCGCAGACGGCGACAGTGTAGGCGGTATTCTTGAAACTGTTGTAACAGGTGTTCCGATAGGTATAGGTGAACCGTGGTTTGACTCTGTTGAAAGTGTTTTATCTCACGCACTCTTTTCGATTCCGGCGGTAAAAGGTGTTGAGTTCGGCACCGGGTTTAAGTGCGCTGATATGCGCGGCAGCGAAATGAATGATGCTTTTAGTATTACTGACGGTAAGGTTACCACAGAAACCAATAATAACGGCGGTATAAACGGGGGAATTTCCAACGGTATGCCCATACTCTTTAAGTGTGCGGTTAAGCCGACACCGTCTATATCAAAAGAGCAGAATACCGTTGATTTCATAAATAATGAGAACACTGTTCTCAGTGTAAAAGGCAGGCATGACCCTTGCATTGTTCACAGAGCAAGAGTTGTTGTTGACAGTGTAACGGCAATTGTTTTATGCGATTTGCTGGCACAGAAATTCGGTACGGATTGGCTTGGTGAAAAATAATGGAATACGGCTGTATAGGTGAAAAGCTGGGTCACAGCTTCTCAAAAGAAATTCACAATGCCCTTACCGATTATGATTACAGACTTCAGGAGCTCTCAAGAGATGAGCTTCCCGTATTTATGACTGACCATAATTTTAAGGCAATAAATGTAACCATTCCCTATAAATTGGAGGTTATGCCGTATCTTCATTGGATTTCAGACGAAGCAAAAGCCATAAATGCAGTAAATACTATCGTTAATAAAGACGGCAAGCTTTACGGTTATAATACCGATTTTTACGGTCTTAAATCTCTTATAGAGCGTGTAAACGTATCTCTTGAAGGTAAAAAAGTTGCCATTCTCGGTAGTGGCGGTACTTCGAATACAGCTTACGCCGTAGCCAATAATATGGGGGCGGCTGAGGTATTAAAGGTTTCAAGAAACAAAAAAGACGGTTATATTACTTATGAAGAGTTGTATGAGAAATATTCCGACTGTGACGTAATAATCAATACCACACCTTGCGGTATGTACCCTAAAACAGGTGTTGCCGCAGTTGATTTAGAAAAGTTTTCAAAAGTTCAGGCAGTGTTTGATGCAGTTTACAATCCGCTTTCTTCCAAATTTATCCTTGATGCGAAGAAAAAAGGCATAACCGCAGTGGGCGGACTTTATATGCTTGTTTCCCAGGCGGCTTACGCGGTGGAAAAGTTTATAGATGAACCTGTTGATAATGAAAAGGTGGAAGAAATTTTCCAAAAGCTGTATAAAAATAAAATGAATATTGTTCTCATAGGTATGCCCGCAAGCGGAAAAACAAGTATAGGCAAAGCACTTGCAGAGGTTACGGGTAAAACATTTGTTGACAGTGATGATGAAATTGTAAAAACATCGGGGAAAGCTATTCCTGATATTTTTGCTGAGTCAGGTGAGGAATATTTCAGAGCTCTTGAAAAAGAGGAAATATTAAAAATATCACTTAAAAACTCTCAAATAATTGCAACAGGCGGCGGAGCAGTGCTAAAACCCGAAAACATCGACAATCTTAAAGGTAACGGCAGAGTTTATTTTATTGACCGTCCTTTGGAGATGCTTATTACTACCGATGACAGACCTCTTTCAAGTAATCGCGCCGACCTTGAAAAGCGTTATAACGAAAGGTATGAGCTTTACAGAGCGGCGGCTGATGTTGTTATTGACGGTGCAGGTTCCGTAGAAGAGGTTGCAAAAAGAATCGAGGCGGATTTTAATGAATATTCTTGTAATTAACGGTCCCAATCTCAATATGTTGGGAATCAGAGAGCCTGATATTTACGGCAGAGAGACTTATAATTCACTTGTTGAAAAAATAGAAAAATATGCGCTTGAAAGCGGTGTTGATGTAAGCTGCTATCAATCAAACCACGAGGGTGATTTAGTTGATGTTATACAGTTTGCTTACGGAATTTATGACGGAATCGTTATAAATCCCGGGGCATACACTCACACAAGTGTTGCAATTCTTGATGCACTTAAGGCTGTAAGCATCCCTGCAGTTGAGGTTCATATTTCAGATGTGGATTCCCGCGAAGATTTCAGACAAATAAGCTACATAAGAAAAGCTTGCTTTGAAACAATAAGCGGTAAGGGAACTGACGGTTACCTTCTTGCAATAGACGCTCTTATGAGGGAGTTGTCAAAATGAATATAGAAATAATTCCTTCGGTGGCTAAAGGCGAAATAACGGCACCGCCATCAAAGAGTTGTGCTCACAGACTTCTTATATGCGCCGCTCTCGCAGAGGGTACAAGCGTAATTGAAAATATAGGCACAAATGAGGATATTACAGCCACGGTTTCTTGCCTTAAAGCCTTGGGCGCAGATGTTGAAATTAACGGAACAACCGCAACAGTTAAAGGTATTACAAAAGTCAGCAGAAAGAAAGAGCTGAACCTATTTTGTAATGAGAGCGGCAGTACATTAAGATTTTTTATTCCCATAAGCCTGTTGTTTACCGAGAAGGCAATTTTCATGGGAAAAGGCAAGCTTATGGAACGTCCTCAGAGCGTTTTTGAAGAGCTTTTTGAAGAGAAGGATTGTTTCCTTCGGAAAGAAGAAAGCAGCCTCATAGCAGGCGGTACGCTCAAAAGCGGAGAATATAAAATGCGCGGTGATGTGAGCAGTCAGTTTATAACAGGGCTTCTTTTTACTTTACCTTTACTGTCAGGCAACAGTGAAATAGTTTTAACAACTCCTTTAGAGAGTGCACCGTATGTTGATATAACTATTGATGTTCTTTCTCAGTTCGGAATTGAAATTGAAAAGAGAGATAATTCATTCTTTGTTAAAGGCTCTCAGAAGTATTTACCACGCAATCTTTCCGTTGAGGGTGACTGGTCAAACGCCGCTTTTCTTGATGCATTTAACCTTATAGGCGGAGATGTAAATGTTAAGGGTATGAACTCCGAAAGCTATCAGGGAGATAAAATTTACCGCGAGTTTTACGAGAAAATTAAGTCGGGCACGCCTGAAATTGATATTTCACATTGTCCCGATTTAGGCCCGGTGCTTATTGCTGTCTCAGCCCTCAAAAACGGAGCAAAGCTGTTGGGTACGAAAAGACTTAAAATAAAAGAAAGCGACCGCGGAGAGGCTATGAAAGCAGAGCTTCAAAAATTCGGTGTGGAGATCGTCGTCAATGAAAACGATATTGTGATACCGAATACCGAGGTCAGAGCTCCCGCAGAAAAGCTTTGCTGTCATAACGACCACCGAATTGCAATGTCACTCTCCGTTATTTGCAGTAAGGTAGGCGGAACACTTCAAGAAGCCGAATGTGTAAAAAAGAGTTATCCCGAGTTTTTTGACGATATAAAAACGCTGGGTATTAAATATTTAACAGGAGAATAATATTATGGGTATGAATTTTAAAAGAAAGCTTCCTATTCCTATGGAGATTAAGGAGCAGTTTCCGCTTACCGCCGCAATGAGTGAGCAGAAGGAAAAGAACGATTTAGAAATTAAAAAGATATTCACAGGGGAATCCGATAAAATGCTTCTCATTATAGGACCTTGCTCTGCCGATTCCAAGGAGCCTGTTCTTGATTATATTTCAAGACTTGCAGAGGTTCGTGAAAAGGTTAAGGACAGGGTTGTTATCGTTCCCCGAATTTACACCAATAAGCCCCGCACAACGGGCGCAGGCTACAAAGGTATGCTTCATCAGCCCGATCCCAACGAAAAGCCCGATATGCTCCACGGTATAATTGCGATTCGTGACCTTCATATGTGTGCTCTTCGTGATTACGGCTTCTCTTGTGCTGATGAAATGCTTTATCCTTCTAACTATCGCTATCTTTCCGATTTGCTTTCTTACGTTGCCATCGGTGCGCGTTCTGTTGAAAATCAGGAGCATAGATTAACTTCAAGCGGTTTTGATGTTCCGGTAGGTATGAAGAACCCCACAAGCGGCGATCTTTCAATTATGATGAACGCCATAACCGCCGCTCAGAGCAGTCATACATTTATCTATCGCGGCTGGGAGGTTGAGAGTGAGGGTAATCCCTCTGCTCACGCTATTATGAGAGGCTTTGTTGACCACGACGGCCACAGCATTTCTAACTATCACTATGAAGACCTTCTTAAACTCAGCGATACTTATTCCGCTTCGGGTCTAAAAAATCCGGCTTGCATTGTTGATGCTAACCACGCAAACTCCGGTAAAAAATACCTTGAACAGGTTCGTATAACGAAAGATATTCTCCACAGCAGAAATTGCAACGTGGATATTAAGAAGCTCGTTAAGGGTATTATGATTGAACGCTATATTGAAGACGGCGCTCAGAAAATAGGCGACGGAGT
>CAZCQI010000055.1:0-11528 GCA_964500795.1 uncultured Eubacteriales bacterium | reverse complement strand
CATCGCCGTCTTTCATTTCGGCAACTGCCTTCTTTGCATTTTCGCCTACAACAACATCGTCAGCAGCGAAAACAACTTCTTTTTCGAGAAGCTCGGAAAGTCTTTTAGCTACGGGAGCGAGAGACTCTTTCTCATTGGGGCCGTTTTTAACCTTACCGAGGTGAGAGCAAAGAATAACCTTTGCACCGTCATTAAGAAGCTTCTTAATTGTGGGGAGAGCCGCAGTTATACGGTTTTCGTCAGTAATTATGCCGTCTTTAAGAGGAACGTTAAAGTCACAGCGAACAAGTACTTTTTTACCTTTTGCGTTGATATCATCAACAGTTTTCTTGTTTAAAAGACCCATTGTGAATTACTCCTTTTTGTTTTGTTAATTTTTTACCGAATATATTTTATACTAACTGTTGTTTTTTTTCAAGTATATTTCTCATTTTTTGACCTATCATTTTCAACATTCTTTAAGTGCCTGAGCCGTTGATTTTTGTTATGTTGGGCTAAACTGTCATTTTTTGCCGTATTTCTTTTAAAATTTTCTTTTCCCGCCGCGAAACCTGCACCTGAGACATACCCAGCTCTCCCGCAACTGCAGATTGAGTTTTGGATTTAAAATATCTCAGTTCAATTAAACGGCGGTCGCTTTCGCACAAAGAGCTGATACAATCCCCCAAAGATATTCTCTCGGTAATTTTCTCCTCCTCGCTTTCAACGGGGATATCGAACTGCCTTTCCCCGCTCCCATCTTCTCCCGAGGTCAGCGAAATCACCGGTTGCGCCGCAAGAAGCAATTCGCTTGTTTCGTAAACGGAAAGACCTACCCTTTCGGCAATTTCCTTAAGAGTAGGTTCTACGCCGAGTTCATCGGAAAGCTTCTCCTTTTCTGCCCGGATAAGCCTCGCTTTTTCTTTAACGGAACGGCTGACCTTAACTGCTCCCCCGTCACGAAAAATGCGTTTTATTTCGCCGAGTATTGCAGGAACGGCATAAGTAGAAAACACATAGCCCAGACTTTCATCGAACCCGTCTGCCGCCTTTATAAGACCTATGCATCCCGCCTGAAACAAATCATCATATTCAACACCTCTGCCTTTAAACCTTTTAGCACAGGAATGAACAAGACCTAAATTATTTTCTATGAGTTTTTCTCTCTGTGTCATCTTGTTTTACCGAGTATTTTCTTTTCTATGGTAACTGTGGTTCCTTTTCCGACTGCAGAACGCACGCGAAGCTTGTCGGAAAAGCTTTCCATAACCGAAAAGCCTAAACCTGAGCGGTCACCGCCGAGACTTGTATATAAAGGCTCCATAGCCTTTTTAACATCCTCGATACCGCATCCTTTATCTCTTACCGTAATTCGTATTACCCCCTCTTCAAAGACGGTGCAGGTTATGTATATGTTGCCTATGGTATTTCTGTAGGCGTGAACTATGCAGTTTGTTACCGCCTCGCTTACAACGGTTTTGATATCCCCCAGCTCATCCACCGTCATATCAAGCTGAGAAGAAAAAGACGCCACCGCCACTCTCGAAAAGCTTTCGTTTACCGAGCGACTGTCAAAGACCATTTTTAACTGATTTATTTTTTTCATTCATCTTACCTCTTTCACTTGTTTTTTATTAACTTGGGCAAGCTTTTCTATACCCGACATTTTCATAATTTTATAATCCCTCTCGGAAAGGTTGTCCACACGAAGCTTTTTCCCCTTCCCTGCAACAAGGCGATAGCGCCCCATTACGAGCCCCACTCCCGAGCTGTCCATAAAAGACACCTCCGAAAAATCCAACACAAGAAGCTCAGTGCTTTCCACCGAGAAAAAAGCATCATCAATAATCTCCCGTATTTCAGGTGCGGTATGATGGTCAATTTCACCTTTTATAAAAGCGGTCATAACACCGTTTTTGCTTTTTACCGTAACAGGCATATTCATTCCTCCAAAAGTTTTATTTTAATACTACTATGGAGTTTCTGAAAAATCCCGCGAAATATGCCGAAAGCAAAAAGAAAAATCTCTGCCCGAACCGAACAGAGAAAATTGATTTATCTTTATATTTTTATTGATTGAGTCAAATTTATATGCTACAATGTGTAGGTTATTCGGGGAAACGGGTGAAAATCCCGTACGGGCACGCCGCCGTGATGTGCAAAATTGCCGAAATTCTATCCGATGCCGCAAATCGGAAAAAAGCCATTGGAGAAATCCGAGAAGGTGAATCAAGGCGCACAGAGTCGAAATATCCGGTAACAAAAGCCTCTTTATATGATTGCGAGTGCCAATTGGTTTTTACCGAAGAGGAAATATATTTAAAGGAGAAATCCAATATGAAGAAAATGACAGAAGCAAAAAAAGCTCTGTCGTTACTCCTTTGCATTGTGCTCATTGCGGCTGTTGCACTTTTCAGCGGATGTAACGCAGAAACGAACCCCCCCGACACCCAAACAACAACTGATTCCCTCAAAAATAAAACGGAAGATGTCACTGTTCTGGGCGAGGGTGAAACAAAATTCACCTTCACCGTAACTGAGCTTGACGGTAAAGAATCGGTTTTTGAAATCAATACCGATAAAACTACCGTTGGAGAAGCATTGCTTGACGTTGAGCTTATTGCAGGTGATGAAGGCGAATACGGTTTATATGTAAAAACCGTAAACGGAATTACTCTTGATTATGAAACCGACGGTGCCTATTGGGCTTTTTATGTTGACGGCACATACGCTATGGCAGGCGTTGATGCAACAGATATAGCCGAAGGCTCATCATATTCATTAAAGGCAGAAAAAGCGTGAAAACAAATGTAAAAGAAGCCGCCATATTCGGGATGCTGGGAGCGGTAATGTATGCTTCTAAGGCTATTACGGAAATTCTGCCCAACGTTCATTTATTGGGTGTTTTCATTATTGCGCTTACCGTTGTATACAGGAAAAAGGCTCTTTATCCGATTTATGTATACGTATTTCTCAACGGTCTTCTGGCAGGCTTTTCAACCTGGTGGATACCTTACTTATATATCTGGACTGTACTTTGGGGAGTAACTATGCTTCTTCCGAAAGAGATGCCCTCTAAAGTTAAACCCATAGTTTATGCGGTGGTTTGCTCCCTTCACGGTTTTTTATTCGGAACTCTCTATGCACCTTTTCAGGCAATAGCCTTCGGTCTTAATTTTGAAGGAATGATAGCCTGGATAGTTGCAGGTCTTCCTTACGATTTAATCCACGGAGTAAGCAATTTTTTCTGCGGTATGCTGATAGTTCCGCTGATTTCTGTTTTAAAAATCGCCGAAAAAGCGGCAAGAAAGTAAAAAAAGCGTATTCAATTACTGCAATGCAGTTTTTGAATACGCTTTGTTATTTAGTGAGAAAGAAGAAGTGTTGCTATAAACAGGAAGGTTATTACCCATGAACTGATTTTTATTTCTTTGATTTTTCCCGTAAATACCTTTATTGCGATATATGAAATCATACCGAATGCAATGCCGTATGATATGTTATATGTAAACGGCATCATTATGAGGGTAAGGAAGGCAGGGACTGCAACATCTATGTTATGCCAATCGATTTTTTTAAGAGAGAAAGCCATAAGAACACCGACATAAATCAATGCCGCCGCAGTTGCACAGAAAGGAACAAGCTGAGCTATCGGGCTGATGAACATTGCCGCAACAAAAAACAATGCGGTAAACAATGAGCTGAGACCTGTTTTGCCGCCCTGGGCAACTCCGGTTGTTGATTCGGAAAGAGTTGTTACGGTGGAAGTTCCGCAAACAGCGCCTACTACCGTACCGATAGCATCCGCCAGCATCGCCTTATTCATATTGGGAACATCGCCATTTTCTGTAAGGAGCCCGCCTCTTTCGCATGCCGCATAAAGAGTGCCGAGAGTATCAAACATATCTATCATACAGAATGCAAGAGATGTTGTTACAATAGTTAAAACAAGATTTGTGCTTCCGTTTTTAGCAATAAAGCCCGAGAAATCAAAGCCTTCTTTAAATACCGCACCCAAAGAATCTGCCGAAAACTCACGAAATGCTTCTAAAGGACTTGAAAATGAAATATTAAGATTTTCATAAAATTCGGGAACGGTAAGTCCTAAAAGATAATAAAGCCCCATTCCGCCTAAAACGCCTAAAATAACCGCACCGCGCACATTTTTCTTACTCAGGATAGCTATTGCAAAAAATGAAACGATGGTTACAACAAGGGGCATAATATCTCCCCATGTGTTTTCGGGATTCAAAATATTAAAGGATGCCAACGCAACACAGGTTGAGGAATCAGGAACAACAATACCTGCATTCTGAAGTCCGAGGAGAGCTATAAACAAGCCTATACCGGGAGAAATAGCCACTCTGACACATTCGGGAATTGCTTCAAATATTTTTTTACGCAAACCCGTAACTGTCAACAAAATAAAAATTACTCCGTCGATAAGTATAAGAACAAGTGCATTTGCGTAGGACAGCCCGAAGCTGATGCAGGCAGTGTAAACAAAAAATGCATTAAGCCCCATACCCGTTGCAAGAGCTAACGGGAGATTTGCCAGAAGCCCCATTACCACGGTTCCTGCCACAGCTGAAATTGCCGTTGCAATATAAATTGCTCCGTAAGAAACGCCGAGGGGATTTGAACCATCACCAAAGGGATCGGCAAACATATTGGCATTTACCATCAAAATATAAACCATTGAAAAGAAAGTGGTAAGACCTGCCAGAAATTCTGTTTTAACGGTAGTGCCTCTTTCCTTAATTTTAAAAAGTTTTTCCATATCCTTCACCCTGCTTTACTTTTACCATTTATTATGAACACGCTCGTGGAACACGGGAAATTTTTCTGTTTTAAGTTCGGTTCCGTCATCACGGACCGCGATTCCGTTCAGCCAACCGAAAAGCTTATCTGCATACTGACTGATTACAGCCGCCCCGATATCCGTTCGGTCATTAAAGAACGGCTTGAAGCGCATATTAAAGCGGTTGTCGCTTGAAGTCATAACCCATTCATCCATAACATTTACGGGTATTTCGAAATCAACCAATTCAAGCTTATGGCATTTACCGTCATAAAACAGCATATTTTCGCTTGCGTTTGAAGTGTCACCGAAGCCGTAGCCTATATTATAACCGAAAGGCTTGCTTTCTTATAACCGCAACCGATACCCCAATACCGGGTATTATCATAGGTCAGACATCCCTGCCACAATCAAGGATACCGACATCCTTTGAGAAATCGAAGGTATAAGTTCTGCCTTTGATTTTAACATAGCTGCTTGCAGGCATACAGGTGATTTTCTGATTATAGTAAAAGGCTTTCTTATCCTCTTTCCACGAAGTTGCAATTACCATGGTATCCGTATCGGGCATTTTAAGATAAATATCCGCCTCGACTTCAGTATGACTGAAGGTACGCTCATATTTACAGTAAATATGCCTCTCCTCTTTTGTTCGGTCGATATGGTAATCACAGCTTTTTTATTCATAATCAGATGCCTTTTTCGTCATAAAGGAATACTGTCTCAAGAGCGATTTTAACGCCTGCATCAACTGCCTGAGCCGAAAGAATATCAACATTATCAAGACGGGTATGATAGTATCTTGCAGGTGTGGGATCCATAGCAACAAGTGAAGCGGCAGGAACACCTGCTTGCGACATTGCGGCTGAATCGGTAGCGCCCAGCTCTATTGCGCCCATCTTCGCTTTATAACCGACATTTTCGCAAGCTGTCTGCAAAAGCTTTGCAACGCGCTTATCGTTTTTAACGAGCCCGTTCATATCCTTATCATAGATTTTAAGAAAATCAAGCTCGCCGATAGTATCAACCGTTACAAAAACAGTTTCAACGCCGTCGTCCTTAAGCATATCCTTATTTGCTTTTGCAAAAGCCTTCGTTCCGCGAAGTCCCGCCTCCTCGCCGCCTGCACAGAGAACCGCAACCTCGGTATTTTCAAAGCGGATATCGTTATCGCTCAAAAATTTTGCCGCCGCACAGGAAATAAAGCATCCCGTAAGGTTATCATTAGCACCAGTTACGGGCATTTTGAAATTGCTGAATCTGAAAGCCATAATAAGTACGGGAACGGTAACATACATAATAACCGCAAGTATTTTGAGAACAATGCCGCTCTCCTCACTCCAAACGAAGGAGCCGAAAGCCGAGCCGTTGCTGACTACTGCGTAAACATTTGCACCGATTCCCAAAGCCACGGCGATAACTGCATTGGCCATTACCAATCCAACAACCGGTCTGCCGCCTTTGTAGGTATAAGTCCATTCATAAGCTGAATCAGTATGACCGCAAAGAATAATACGCTTTTTGGTTTCGCCTTTTGCCTTTCTCACGCCGTAAACATTACCGCTTGTTACCTTGGGAAAGAAGCTGTCAAGAACAGGAATATAAAGAAAAAATTCAGTTACAATCATCACAAGAGTTAATGCAGAAAGCACAAGACCCACAACGCTCCAACCGAGAGTGTAGCAAATGGTGCTTATGAGCAAAAGAATAACTCCGATAGGCACCCATGACATAAACGCCTTATCACTGCACTTGTACTCTTCACGCTTTACCTCATCGCAAAACTTTTCAAGGTCTGCCTGCATATACTGCTGAGCCTTTGTTTCAGACTCACTTCCGACCGGGCGCGGGCCGAAATTTTTACAGACATTTTTAATGCTTTTAATAGCATAGTTTGTGTATTCCCTGACTTTTATTTCAAAGTTGGGGGTGCTTTCGTTAGCCTTCATTTCGTATCCTCTTTTCTTGAATTAAATATATTTAATAATTATATAACATCTTTTAACAGATATCAAGGCTTTAAGAGCGGTTTTAAATAATTTCCCGTATAGGATTTCTTGAATTTCGCTACTTCCTCGGGCGTACCTTCTGCAACTATCTCTCCGCCGCCGTTACCGCCCTCGGGGCCCAGATCAATTATATGATCTGCGGTTTTTATAACGTCAAGGTTATGCTCAATTACAATTACCGAATTATTTGCATCAACAAGCTTATTTATTACCTCTAAAAGCTTCTGCACATCGGCAGTATGAAGTCCCGTTGTAGGTTCATCAAGAATATAAACCGTTTTACCTGTTGACTTTTTGGAAAGCTCCGTTGCAAGCTTTACTCGCTGAACCTCTCCGCCCGAGAGAGTTGTTGCAGATTGACCGAGAGTAATGTATCCGAGACCCACATCGAATATAGTTTCCAGCTTATTGCGTATTTTCGGTATATTCCCGAAGAATCCCAAGGCTTCTTCAACGGTCATATTAAGCACATCGCTTATACTTTTGCCTTTATATTTAACCTCGAGAGTTTCTCTGTTATAGCGTGCTCCGTGGCAAACCTCGCAAGGAACATACACATCCGAAAGGAAATTCATTTCGATTTTTATTATGCCGTCACCCTCGCAGGCTTCGCATCTGCCGCCTTTAACATTAAAGGAAAATCGGCTTGCTTTATAGCCTTTCGCTTTTGCATCCTGAGTTGAAGCGAAAAGCTCTCTGATATCGTTAAAAACCCCCGTATAAGTGGCAGTGTTTGAACGGGGTGTTCTGCCTATGGGGGATTGGTCGATATTTATAACCTTATCAAGATTTTCGATACCGAGAATTTCATCATGAGCACCTGCAAACTTTCGCGCATTGTTAAGCTCAGCCGCCAGCTTCTTATATAAAATCTCGTTAACAAGCGAAGATTTGCCCGAACCCGAAACACCCGTTACGGCAACAAGCTTTCCGAGAGGTATTTTAACATCTATATTTTTAAGGTTATTCTGCCTTGCGCCTTTGATTTCAATAAACTTCCCGTTCCCCTTGCGGCGAGCCTCGGGTACTTCGATTTTTCTTTTACCCGAAAGGAATTGCCCCGTAAGAGAACGTTCGCACTTTTTGATATCATCAACTGTTCCTGCGCAAACTATCTCACCGCCGTGAACACCTGCACCCGGACCTACATCAACAATAAAATCAGCGTTATTCATTGTATCCTCATCATGCTCAACAACAATAAGTGTATTGCCTAAATCGCGAAGATTTTTAAGAGAAGCAAGAAGCTTTTCGTTATCGCGCTGATGAAGACCTATACTCGGCTCATCAAGGATATAAAGCACTCCCATAAGAGAAGAGCCTATTTGAGTTGCAAGGCGGATTCTCTGGCTTTCACCTCCCGAAAGAGTTCCCGAAGAACGGGAAAGAGTAAGATAATTAAGACCCACATTGCAAAGAAATGCAAGACGGGAACGGATTTCTTTAATAATCTGCTTACCGATAATCTCCTCTTTTTCGTTAAGCTCAAGTTTCTCGATAAACCGAAGCTCATCGCTGATTGACATATCCGTAAATTCTTTAATATTTTTACCGCCTACGGTTACTGCAAGAGGTGCAGGCTTAAGACGCGCGCCTTTACAATCGGGACAGGGGCAGGCAGTCATATACTGCTCGATTTCTTTTCTTGACCACTCACTTGTAGTTTCCCTGTAACGGCGCTCAAGGTTATTAACAATGCCTTCAAACTCCGTCATATAAGTGCCGCTTCCGTATTCATTCTGACGAACCATTTTAATGCGCTCGCCGCCTGTACCGTAAAATATGGCGTGCTGACCCTCTTTTGAAATCTTGTTAAAAGGGGTATCAAAGGTAAAATCATAGCGTTCTGCAAGAGCGTTATAATACATACCTGCAATGGTGCTTGAATCTGATTTTCCCCAACCGCAACCCTTTATTGCGCCCTCATTTATAGAAAGCTTTCTGTTGGGAACCAACAAATCCTCCGATACCCGCATAAACACGCTGAGTCCCGAACAAGTGGGGCACGCGCCGAAGGGACTGTTGAAGGAGAACAAACGGGGTTCCAATTCATCCATACATGAGCCGTGCTCGGGACAGGCGAAATTCTGAGAAAAAAGAATTTCCTCACCGCCTATCACATCAACAAGAACGTTGCCCTCCGTAAGTGCAAATGCAGATTCCAAAGAATCCGTAAGACGTGATGTTATTCCTTCTTTCATAATAAGACGGTCAACAATTATTTCAATATTGTGCTTGTAGGTTTTCTGAAGCTTGATTTTTTCCGAAAGGTCACGAACCTCGCCGTCAATACGAGCCCTCGAATACCCCATTTTGGCGGCATTCTCAAGCTCTTTTTGAAACTCCCCTTTTTTCCCTTTTGCAATGGGAGCAAGAATTTGAAACTTTGTTCCCTCGGGAAGCGTAAGAATCTTATCAACAATCTGGTCTATGGACTGCTGCTTTATTTCCTTACCGCATACGGGGCAATGAGGAATACCGATTCTCGCATACAAAAGCCTTAAATAGTCATAAATTTCAGTAACTGTACCGACAGTTGAACGGGGATTTTTAGAGGTGGTTTTCTGGTCGATTGAAATTGCGGGAGAAAGTCCGTCAATGCTGTCAACATCAGGCTTTTCCATAATACCGAGAAACTGCCTGGCATAAGACGAAAGGCTTTCCATATATCTGCGCTGACCCTCTGCATAAATCGTATCAAAAGCAAGGGAGGATTTTCCCGAACCCGAAAGACCCGTGAAAACAACAAGCTTATCACGGGGGATTTCAACGCTTACATTTTTCAAATTGTGCTCTCTTGCACCTTTAACTACTAAGTTTTTTTCCATATCATTTACCGTTTTTCAATTTCTGTATCTGGTCTCTTAAATATGCCGCATGCTCAAATTCAAGAAGCTTTGCGGCGGCTCGCATTTCCTTTGAAAGCTTTTCGATAAGCTCGTTTTTTTCTTTTTCGGAAAGTCTGCGCTTTGCAACTCTTTCCTGAATATTATCCTTAGAGCTGATTTCAAGAATATCGCGGACATCCTTTTTTATGGTTTTGGGAACAATACCGTGTTCCTCGTTATATTTCATCTGCTTTTCTCTTCTGCGGTAGGTTTCGTTAATTGCTCTTTCCATAGAGCCCGTAACTTCATCCGCATACATTATAACCTGACCGCCTGCGTTTCGCGCAGCTCTGCCCACTGTCTGAATGAGAGAAGTTTCACTTCTTAAAAAGCCTTCTTTATCCGCATCAAGAATGGCAACGAGAGAAACCTCGGGAATATCGAGACCCTCTCTTAAAAGGTTAATGCCCACAAGAACATCAAATTCCTTGAGACGTAAATCTCTAATAAGCTCCATACGCTCAATAGTATCAACATCAAAATGCATATAGCGAACCTTGATGCCGTAATTCGTAAGATATTCCGTCAAATCCTCTGCCATTTTTCGTGTAAGTGTGGTAACGAGAACTCTCTCTTCACGCTGTACGCGAAGGTTTATTTCAGATATAAGGTCGTCTATCTGCCCCTCGGTAGGTCTTACGCTGATTTCGGGGTCAAGAAGCCCCGTAGGTCTGATAACCTGCTCCGCAATTTGCATACTTTTTGATTTTTCAAGCTCACCCGGAGTTGCACTCACGAATATTTTTTGATGAGTCTTTGCGTAAAATTCATCAAAGGTTAAGGGTCTGTTATCAAAAGCCGACGGCAATCTGAAGCCGAAGTTAACAAGGCTCTCTTTTCTTGAACGGTCTCCCCCGAACATTCCCCGAACCTGAGGAAGAGTAACGTGTGATTCATCAACAAAAAGAATAAAATCATCCGGAAAATAGTCAAGAAGAGTAAAGGGTGCAGTCCCCGGCTCCCTGCCCGACATTACACGGGAATAGTTTTCAATACCCTTGCAAAAGCCTGTTTCCCGAAGCATTTCGATATCATAAAGTGTTCTTTGCTGAATACGCTGAGCCTCTAAAAGCTTGCCCTGAGAGGTGAATTCTTCAACACGGCTTTCCATTTCAGCGTAAATATTTTCAAGTGCTTTTTCCATTTTATCAGGCTCAACAACATAGTGAGAAGCGGGATAAATAGCAACGTGGGAAAGAGTACACTTCACCTCACCCGTAAGCGGATGGATTCCCGAAATTCTGTCTATTTCATCACCGAAGAACTCAATTCTGAATGCAGATTCTGACGAATAAACAGGAAAAACCTCAACGGTATCGCCCTTGACCCTGAACTTATTACGGGTAAAGCTTACGTCATTTCTCTCATACTGAATTTCAACAAGCTTTTTTATAAATTCATCGCGGTCTTTTTGCATACCCGTTCTGAGAGAAATCACCATACTGCGGTAATCAATGGGGTCACCGAGAGTGTAAATGCAGGAAACACTTGCAACGATTATAACATCGCGCCGCTCCGAAAGCGCGGAGGTCGCCGAGTGACGAAGCTTATCAATTTCATCATTAACCGCGCTGTCCTTTTCAATATAAGTATCGGTTGTAGGAATATATGCTTCGGGCTGATAATAATCGTAATAGGATACAAAATATTCAACCGCATTCTCGGGGAAAAATTCTTTGAACTCGGAGCAAAGCTGAGCGGCAAGGGTTTTATTATGTGCCAACACAAGTGTAGGGCGATTAACTCTGGCGATGATGTTCGCCATCGTGAAGGTCTTACCACTACCCGTAACACCTAATAAAACCTGCTCTTTCAAGCCATTTTCGATGCCTTGAACCAATTTTTCAATGG
>CAZCQI010000054.1:0-11549 GCA_964500795.1 uncultured Eubacteriales bacterium | reverse complement strand
TACAGCCAACAGTGCTGCCGGTGTAGTTGGCAAAAAATATGTAAAGGCTTGGGGTCATTTCGCTCATTTTGAATGAAATACCTGTTTTTTCAAAATTTTCAGAATGTTTGCAAATACCCTGTTGCGAATGTGTATAATTATATTATGAATAAAAATGTATTTGGCAAGGAAATGACTATGAACACAACACGCAAAGAAACAATACTTAATAATGTAAAAAAATTCAGAATCAAAAATTTCATAATGTTGACCGTTGCCGGTATTGTAAATGCATTCGGCATAACCTTGTTTTTATCGCCTGTTAAGCTTTATGACAGCGGTATTTCGGGTACCTCAATGCTTTTGGCTCAGATCACCCCCGAATATCTTTCTCTTTCCGTATTTTTGATTATTCTTAATTTTCCGCTATTCCTTTACGGAATGAAAAAACAAGGTGTTCATTTCACCGTATATGCCGTGTATTCGGTTGCCGTGTATTCGGTAATGGCCTGGCTTATTACCGATGTTTTGCCGATTGATGTAAACTTTGCTTCACCCCTTGCAGGTACAGATCTTCTTTTATGTGCCCTTTTCGGTGGTATGATATCCGGCATCGGCAGCGGTCTTGCAATACGATACGGCGGTGCAATGGACGGTATTGAGGTTATAGCAGTTATTTTTGCAAAAAAGCTTGGTATAACCGTTGGCACCTTCGTAATGGCTTATAATGTTATTCTTTACATCATCTGCGGCTTTGTTATGAAAAGCTGGATATTACCCCTTTACTCCATAGTAGCCTACGGTGCCGCTCTTAAAACGGTAGACTTTATCGTTGAGGGCCTTGACCGTGCTAAGTGCGCTATGATAGTTACGGAGGAGCCTGATGATATCTGCTCAATACTCTCTGAGGTTTTTGAAACGGGTATGACAAGAATTGAAGTCACGGGAGGATATTCAAACCGCCCCAAAACCATGATTTATTTTATAATCAACCGTTTTCAGGTTGCAAAGCTTAAAAATATAGTTCACGAAACAGACCCTAAGGCTTATATAACAATAAGCGAAGTGGCAGATGTGTTTCCTGCCAAAAGCGAGGATTAAATAACAATCCGCTTACTGAATAACCGAGAGGTAAGCAGTAAGCGGATATATTTTTATTCGTTCCTTTTATAAGGCTCAGGGTCATCTGTAAGATATAAAATGTAGTCTACCGATGTACCGTAATACTCTGCCAATTTAATCATTATTTCATAAGGTACATCTCTTTTGGCTGATTCATACTGACAATAAGAGTTTTGCGCAATATTTAACATTTTTGCCAGATCTGTTTGATGAAGATCACGATCTTCGCGTAAATCTCTTAACCGTGTTTTTACCACAAATTTCAACTCCTTTGAACCTAATTTTATTATTTTTTTAATTAACCCTTGACATTCATCTCAAAATGAGATATTATGCTGATATAGCTCTATTGTTGCTGAACAAATACAATTTTCTATATTTGCATGAAAACAGAAATGCCGTAGACATTCCTTTCAATGGTGCCTTCGGCATTACTGTTTTTTATTTATAATATTTTATAATATAAGTTGTTTTTTTCAAAATAATATGCTATTATAAGTATGAACATTTGTTCTAACAAATCGGGTGAAAAAATGAAGGATTTTATTCTTAACTACTTTTTAATAATTTCAATTTTTACTTTTTTAATTACCGCTTATGATAAAATTGCCGCAAAAAGGCTGCCTAAACACCGTATAAGAGAAAGCTTTTTGCTGATTTTAGGTATTTTGGGCGGTTCGGTAGCAGAATATCTCACTATGCTCTTAATACGCCATAAAACAAAGCATAAAAAGTTTATGGCAGGCTTACCGATAATTATTGTTTTACAGATTATTTTGATTGGTGTTTGTATTTATTTTTATTTTATGAAGCAATAATTCTTTTCAGTGAATTTTTCCTCTTAATAAATTTAATTTAAAGGCGGGTGATTCCGTGGTTGATTTTGATACAAGAATACAGTTTTTAAAAGGTGTAGGTGAAGCCCGTGCCAAAACTCTCAATAAACAGGGGATTTATTCCGTAGGCGATCTTTTGCGGAATTATCCCCGTGCCTATGAGGATTGGAACAATGTTGAGCCTTTAAGGCAGGCACAGACGGGTATGAATATCTGTATTAAAGCGGTTGTTGCCGAAAGACCTCAGGTTTTGCGCGTGAAAGGCAATAAAATTCTTGTAAAAACAGTTATTGCCGACGGTACCGATTATATTAACGTTACGTTTTTTAACAACAAATATGTTAAAGATCAGCTTATTGAGGATGAGGAATACCTTTTTTACGGTAAAATAACGGTTGATAAATACGGTGCAAGAACAATGCTTTCACCGAGATTCGAAAAATCTCCCGAAAAGCAGAGAATCCGTCCCGTTTATAAAGCAACCCCGGCTCTTTCTTCAAAAACAACGGAAAAGCTGACGGAAACCGCCCTCAGGGAAATTAAAGGCAATTTACCTGAAATAATACCTGAATATTTAATTAAAAAATACCGTCTTATGGGCTTTGAGAATGCCCTCAGAGCAGTACATTTCCCGCAAAGTGAGAATGAACTCGCTCTTGCAAAGCGCAGGCTTACTTTTGAGGAGCTCCTGCTTTTGCAGTTAGGTCTTCTCAGCGAAAAATCTACGGGAGGCAGCAGAGTTTCTGCACCTGTTAAAAATGATTTTACATCTGAATTTTTCGGTTCTTTACCCTTTGAGCCTACAGGTGCTCAAAAAAGAGCAGTCAGCGAAGCGGTAGAGGATATGAAAAACAGTAAGCCTATGAACAGGCTTCTGCAGGGTGACGTTGGCTCCGGTAAAACAGCCGTTGCGGCGGCTCTTATGTTCAACGCGGTAAAAAACGGATTTCAAAGTGCTCTTATGGCTCCTACGGAGGTTCTTGCGACTCAGCATTTTAAAACTCTTCAAGGCTTTTTCGGAGATGATATTAAAATCGAGCTCCTGACAGGCTCGGTTACCGCCAAAAATAAGCGAATTATCCGTGAAAAGCTTGAAAACGGCGAATGTCATATTGTTGTAGGTACTCATGCAGTTATACAAAACGATGTTGTTTTTAATAATTTAGGTCTTGTTATAACCGATGAACAGCACCGTTTCGGTGTAGGGCAAAGAGCGGCTCTTTCGGGTAAGGGGAATAACCCTCATACTCTTGTTATGTCCGCAACTCCCATTCCCCGAACTCTTGCTATGATGATTTACGGGGACCTCGATATTTCGGTACTTGATGAACTGCCTAAAGGAAGACAGCCTGTTAAAACCTTTTGTGTTCCTACAACATATCACGAAAGAATTTATAAATTCATCAAAAAAAATATTGATGCAGGTCATCAATGCTACATTGTTTGCCCCCTTGTGGACGAAAGTGAAAGTGACCTTATTCCCGCAACGGAATATTACGATTATTTGAAAAGCACATATTTCTCAGACTGCACCTTAGGACTTCTTCACGGACAGATGAAGCCAAAGGAAAAGGATGCGGTTATGAACCGATTTTACTCGGGTGAAATAAACCTTCTTATTTCAACGGTTGTTATTGAAGTAGGCGTTGACGTTCCCAATGCCACTGTTATGGCTATTGAAAATGCCGAGCGCTTCGGTCTTTCTCAGCTTCATCAGCTCAGAGGGCGAATAGGAAGAGGCAGTGAGGAAAGCACCTGTATTCTCATATCCGATGCACAAAATGAAGAAGCAAAAGAAAGATTCGATATTATGTGCAGCACCTCCGATGGCTTCGAAATAGCAAAAAAAGACCTTGAAATGCGCGGTCCGGGTGATTTTTTCGGCTCCCGTCAACACGGTCTGCCGGATATGAGACTTGCAAATCTTATGACAGACACCCGTATTCTTTACGAGGCACAAAAAACCGCCAAAGAAATTGTTGATAAAACTCAACCTATCTCGGATATCGAAAGAAAAAGCCTTGAAAAAGAGGTTGAAAGACTTTTCAACAGAATATCAATGAATTAAAAATCGGCTGATACGGTAATAAATACCGCATCAGCCGAAGCTTATTTTATTACATTAAGCCTTTAAGAAAATCAACCGCCGCGCGGATATCCTTTTCGGGGTCGTCTCCCACCTCACGCTCAATTGTAAGGAAGCCGTTGTAGCCAATCTCTTCAAGAGCCTTAAGATATTCGGGGAAGGAAACGCTTCCCTCGCCGAGAGGAACTTCAATAAAGGAATCGTCTGTAACAATAACATCCTTTTTAATTCCGTAAACTATCTCGGGGTCGCGGTAGAAAAGCTGTTTACCGTCCTTTGCGTGGGTGTGCACTATGTATTTTTTAAGGTTATGAACCGCTTTAACAGGGTCATCACCCGTCACCATTACAAGGTTTGCAGGGTCAAGGTTAACACCTACACCTGTTGATTCGAGACTGTCAAGAAATCTCTTTAAATCAGCACTTGTTTCGGGACCTGTTTCAACTGCAAAGTGAGCATCTATTGAATCTGCATACTCGGCAAGCTCACGGCAAGCCTCCTGCATAATTTTATAGCGGTCGTGGTCAGGGTCGGAGGGAACAACACCTATATGTGTTGTAACAACATCCGTTTCAAGCTCCTTTGCCATATCGAGAATTTTCTTTGAATATTCAACCCTCTGCTTATTAAGGTCCTTATGGATAAATCCGCCGCCGCCCAAATCGCCGCAAAGAGCTGAAATTACAAGGCCGTTTGATTTAACAAGGTCAAGAAATTCTTTTCTTTTTGAACCTACAAGCTCATCGGGTGACATCGCACCGCGGGTTGCATAAACCTGAATGCCCTGAGCCCCGCAATCTGCCGCCTTTTTAACGGCAGTGGGAATATCGGTACGGAAGCTGTCGATTATAATACCTATGGGAAACTGTTTCATAATGAACACCTCGGGAAAAATTATTAGTTTTCTTTATTTTCTGTTTCTCTTAATTCGGGAGCAATTGTGCTTTGCGGTGCCTCAGGAATATTTCCTGTCTGTGGCTGTTGCTTTATGGGTGCCGCACCGTAGGGAGCATTTGTTTGCTCAGGAGTTACGGGAGGCTGCTGAGGAATATAAGAATACGGGGTATAATTATTATTATTTACAGGCATACCCGCATTGTAGTTATATCCTGTAGGACTTACAGGATTGCTACCGTAAGCAGACTCATATTTTCTGAGTTTTTTCTTTTTACCGATGTATTTAACAATCATAACTATTGCAACAACAAGCACTGCAATAAAGGGAAGAATAAACATTACGACACAAGTGGAAATGAATACCGTTGACATTTCTCCATCCCATTCTACATTTGGATAATCACCGAAAACATAGGCATCCAGATCATTCTGCATTGCATCGCTGAAAGGAATTGCATCGGTAAAATCGTGTGTAAGCGTGGGAGCATCGCCTTCAAAATATGTTCCGTTAATTACAAGAGCTGAAAGAGCCTCGTTGATATCATCGTTATCTGTTATAACTTCATCGATATCCTCGTAAACAACAATAACAATATTTTCCTCAGTTGCGAAGAGGTATGCGCAGAAAGGATATGTATAGCCGTCGTAATAGCTTCCCTGAAGCATATATGCTGACATTCCGTTAATTTTTGTTTTTTTCTCTGACTCATAATCCGTTTCGTAAGTATCGTAGCCGTCATCTATAAAAGCAGAATAGAAAATCGACTGCGCTTCTTCGGAGCTTAATGCAGTGATACCTTCGGGAGCGACGGTATTTTCAATGACAATATACGAAATACTGTCCCAATCTTCCACATCTTCAAAATAATAGTATGTATCGGAATATGGGGTAAATTCATAATCATCGGGAACTACCGCGTAAATAACATCCGTATCTATTATGAAGCTGCTGTCGTCAGCCGCAAAAGCCGAAACGCAAATAACAGATGATAAAATGATACAAACTGCCGCAATCAATGAAAGCCTCTTAATATTTTTCATCAGAACTGACCTCCCTGCTGACCGTTATTATATGGGGGATAATTGTTTGTGGGAATGAAGGGAGCTGAACCGAACTGCCCGTTATTGGGGTTATAGAGCCGAGAACCGTCGGGTACGTCACCGTAAAGTCTTTCATACTCCCTGAGTTTTTTCTTAGTTTTGCTGTTCAAAACAATAAACACTATCATTACGATAAGTGCGGGGATAAACAAAAGCATGCAGACTGCTGCGACCATTACAACAGGTAAAAGCTTTGCCGCACCCTCGCCCAGCATTTCTTCAAATATTTCTTCCACAGATTCATCTGCGAAATAATAATCAGAGTAAAGTGTATCACCGTCAGCAACTGCTGAAGCTTCGCTTGCTGCAAAAACCCCTACTGTGCCTAAGCAAAGAAGCAGTGCAACTGCAAGTGACACTATTGCCGTAAATTTTTTCATTTTAAAGTCCTCCTTTAATTTTTTTCCAATATTCTTTAGCCGCCTGCTCCTGTTTATTGTCACCGTATTCATAATAGTGAGCATCTTTAAGAGCATCCGGCAAATATTGCTGAGTAACCCATCTGTTGGGGTAATCGTGAGGATATTTATAAAACTGCCCTTTTATGAGAGCATCCTCACCGTCATAATGTTTATTTTGCAAATGGCGGGGAATAGCACCGCTTTTCCCGTTTTTTAAATCTGCCATTGCGGCATTTATTGCATCGTGGGCAGTATTTGATTTAGGTGAATTACAAACAAGTATTACCGCATCTGCAAGTGGAAGGCGGGCTTCAGGCATACCTACCTGCAAAGCTATATCCGTTGCCGCCTTAACTATGGGCAAAATCATCGGGTATGCAAGACCTACATCCTCAGCCGCACACACCAGAAGACGGCGTATGGCAGAGGTCATATCACCTGCTTCAAGAAGCCTGCCTAAATAATGGATAGCCGCATCCGGATCGGAGCCGCGCATGGATTTTTGAAAAGCAGAAAGTATATCGTAGTGTTCATCACCCTCGCGGTCATACCGCATTGCGCTTTTTTGGGTAAGAGCCTTTGCACTTTCAAGAGTTATTATTCTTTTTTCATTTTCCTCAGGCTTTTTAGCCGCAAGAACACAGAGCTCAACGGCATTAAGAGATTTTCTCACATCTCCTCCGCAGGCAGTTGCTATATGTAAAGAGACACCATCTTCAACAAAAAATTCTTCTCCCTTTTCCTCGGCAATGAGTCTGAACCCGCGGTTAACCGCTTTTTCAACCTCTTCGGGAGTTACATTTTTAAATTCAAATACCGATGAACGGCTTAAAATTGCACTGTACACATAAAAATAAGGATTTTCGGTAGTTGATGCAATAAGGGTAATGGAGCCGTTCTCAATGTATTCGAGAAGGGTTTGTTGCTGTTTTTTGTTGAAATACTGTATCTCATCAAGATATAAAAGAATACCGTTGGGAGCTGTAAAAGCATTAAGGTCTTCAACGATATCACGTATATCCTGAGTTCCTGCGGTTGTACAGTTTAACCGCCTTAAGGTTCTGTCGGTCTTTTCGGCAATCATTCGTGCAAGAGTGGTTTTTCCCGTACCCGACGGTCCGTAAAAAATAAGATTGGGGAGTTCACCCGATTCTATTATATTACGCAAAGCCATCCCTTCACCTATAAGGTGCTTCTGACCGACCATTTCATCTATGTTTCGCGGACGTATTCTGTCCGCAAGAGGGGTGTGCATAAATTCTTAACTCCTGTTTAAAAAATCATTCCGCATTCAAAAATTCCTATTATTGCTGCAATTATAAGAGAAACTGTACCGTATTTTTTGAAAAGATATGTTTTTTGCATTTGTATATCCATACACGAATGAGAAATATCGGATATGTTTTTCTTTAATTTTTTATAATACAGATTTGTTGCAAAAAGTCCCAAAGCAAGCCGTGTACCGTAAACGACAACATACCACAGAATATCTAAGATAACAGGGTTTTTAATATTGGTTATTGCGTCTAAAAGCTCTGCCTGAGCCGGCGTTAAGGTCACATCGGAAGACCCTGAAATATACATCAATACTTCTGTTGCGGAGCTTGGGTCCTCCTGCATACATTGGGTATACGCATTTACAAACTCCTCATTTGATAACAAGGAATATGCGGTTGCACCGAAAAGAAGCATATACAATGCAAAAATCAATGCCGCAAGCTTATACATTTTTCTGTATACGGTCCATGCAAGAGGGGAAAAAAATGCCGTACCGTTCCAAGAGATACCTTTCTTCATTTTTTCAATAAGCATAAATCTTGGAATATAATATTGCTGATTTTTACCGATAGCGGCATCAAAATACGATGCCGGTGAATTGCCGATGAAATATTCGTCAGTTTTTTTGCCGTTTATTTCTTCAATAATTTCCTGAATAACTCCCTGAACTTCGTTTTCGGGTTTTTGTATTTCATCATTTAAAACTTCTTTTTCTATGGGTTCTTCCGTAGCTTCATAGGCTTCTGCAGTTTTAATTTCAACGGCTTCTTCCAAACCGTGTTTTTCTTCATTAAAGCATTTCCCGTTTTCTGCCCAGCAGCTTCTGTGATGAGGTGTTCCGCATTCGGGGCATACTACCACATCATCATTTTCCTTAAAAGCTTCTTCACATACGGGACATATATATTTTGTAAAATTCATTTTTCGCCTTTCTTCCGATAAAAAATATTTTTTCATTCCTATCTTAAGTAAATATTACAGTATTGTACATTAAAATGCAATACACAAATAATTAAAATTTAACGAAAAATTTTCTGAACATTTATTTGCGGAAATGTCAATTTTTTTGGGTATTTGCTTGAAATAAATACACTGTTATGATATAATTTGTTGGAGCATATATAAGTTTTTTAATATACAATATATTTGTGTTTTTTGGGGTGAAATAATTGGATAATATTCATGACCTGTGGAATGCAGTTCTTTCGGAAATTACCGGTAATGTTTCAGGAGCTGTTATGTCCACCTGGATAAACGACCTCGTTCCCGTTTCTTTTGACGGTGACCGTTTTGTTCTTGAAGCTTCATCAAAATTCAAAAAAAATATTATTGATAACCGTTTTGTTTCGGAGATAAGTTCAGCCTGTCAAGCCGTTATAGGATTTGAAGTAAGTGTTGAAATTACCGTTGGTGAGGAAGCTTCGGATATGCCTTCACAAAATACGTCAGCTTTTTCAAATTCTGCTCAATCTGCTCCGGGTCAGCTTGACTCTTCAAAATTTGAGCCTACTTTTAATAACTTCATTGTCGGTTCAACAAACCAATTTGCCTATGTTGCCGCCGTTTCCGTAACAAATAACCCCGGAAGTGTGCATAATCCTCTTTTCATTTACGGTGAATCCGGCTTAGGCAAAACCCATCTTCTTAAAGCTATAAGAGCAGAGCTTAAAAGCAGGCATCCCTCTATGAACATCCTTTTCACAAGCGGTGAAAATTTCTTAAATGAAATGATCAACCATATGAGTGAAAAAAATATGGCTGAATTTCATAATAAATACAGAAATACCGATGTTCTTCTTATGGATGATATTCAATTTATCGGCAAGACAAGCGTTGCTCAAGAGGAATTTTTCTATACCTTTGAAGCTCTTATCGGTCAGGGCAAGCAGATAGTTCTCACCTCTGACCGTCCGCCTAAGGATATCCCCACTCTTGAAGAAAGACTTCGCAGCAGGTTTGTTCAGGGTCTTCTTGCAGATATTCAGCCACCGATGCTTGAAACACGTATTGCAATTATCCGCCGTAAGGCTCAGGCTTTTGAAATGAATATTCCTGATGATGTTGTTGAGTTTATTGCAGAACGGCTTAAAAACAACGTTCGCCAGATAGAGGGTGTAGTCAATAAGCTTTATGCAGTTTATTCAATCGACGGAAGCACTCCTACAATAGGCGTTGCAAATGACGTTATAAAAGACATTATCTATTATGCTCAGCCTACTGAGGTTACTATTAACAATATTATCGATAAGGTTGCAAGAAGCTTCGGAGTTTCACCCGAAGATATCCGCTCCGAAAAGAAAAAGGCGGATATTTCAAACGCAAGGCAGTTTGCCATGTATATTATGCGTGAGGTAACCAATCTTACTTATGAGGAAATCGGTGCTCAATTCGGAGGTAAAAAACACTCCACCGTTATTTATTCGTTAGAAGCCGCAGAAAGCAAAATGGAGGACAACCCTCAGCTTAAATCCACCGTTTATGATATTATGAAAAGTATCAAAGACGAGAGAAACGAATAACTGAAAAAGAAAAATCTTCTACATTTTGAACATCAATGTTTAAAAAGTTATCAACATACTGAACATACACTGTTTTTGCTTCAAGCTTTCTGACATCGGCAAACATTTTACTGACACTGCCAAAAAATTAAATCGGTGCTTTAATTTCAAGGGTTTTCTTAAACAATCTACAATTTTACATTCCCTACTAAGACTACTGTTTAATTTAATATTTTTGGCTGAAATTTTTAAAATATTCAAAAAATAAATTTCATTTTTCTAATCATTCGGAGGTAGCATTATGAAAATTATATGTAACACAACTGTTCTTGCAGAAGCCTGCAACATAGTTCAGCGAGGTGTTCCTCAGAAAAGCACTCTCCCTGCAACTGAAGGAATTCTTCTTAAAGCAAAAAATTCTGTTCTTACTCTCACAGGCTATGACCTTGAAGTAGGAATTACAACAACAATCGAATGCTCTGCTGAGTCCGAAGGCAGTATAGTTCTCAATGCAAGGCTTCTTTGTGATATTTTAAGACGTCTCCCCTCACAGAGTGTTACAATCAACTCAGACAGTCATAATCTTTGTAAAATTTCTTCGGGTGAAGCTGAATTCTCACTTGTAGGAATTCCTGCAGACGATTATCCCGAGCTTCCTACTGTTTCCGGCGGTATGCCTTTTTCAATAAAACAGGGAATACTCCGTAATATGGTTAAGCAGACTATTTTTGCAGTTGCAGTTCAGGATATTAAGCCTGTTCACAAAGGCATTAAATTTGAGGTTGCAAACAATAATTTAAGACTTGTTTCCTGCGACGGCTTCAGACTTGCCATAAGAAATGAAGCAATTGAATATTCGGGTGAGGATATGACCTTTGTTGTTCCTGCAAAAACTCTTTCCGAGGTTATTAAGCTTACCGATGATGAAGAATCCGATATCACTTTCTCAATAGGAAGAAAATTTATTCTTTTTGAAATCGGAAATTACAGAATTATTTCACGCCTGCTTGAGGGTGAGTTTTTCAATTACAAAAACGCCATTCCGTCTGAAAGCTCAACAAAAGCAAGAGTTAATCTTAAGCTTCTCCTTGACAGTGTTGAAAGAACTTCTCTTCTTATTACAAGTAAAATCAAAAGCCCCATAAGAAGCGTTTTTGATGATAATACAATAAGAATTTCCAGTGCAACCTCTTTAGGTGCCGCTACCGATAAAATTCCCGCTTCAATAGAGGGTAAACGCGTAGAAATAGGCTTCAATAACACTTATCTTACCGATTGCCTGCGTACCGTTGATGTTGACGAGGTAAGAGTAGAGCTTTCAAGTCCCGTTTCTCCCATTATAATTAAGCCA
>CAZCQI010000053.1:0-11609 GCA_964500795.1 uncultured Eubacteriales bacterium | reverse complement strand
GTCTATGAGATAGCGATGTCAAAAGGATAGCCCATCGGATGCTGCATTCGGTGGGATTTATTTTTGGAGGAATTTTTATGACGGCAACCTTCTTTAGTCACAAGGACACACCAAAAGAAATAGAGCCGACCTTACGGTCGACCCTGATAGATTTGATTGAAAATAAAAATGTGAATGTGTTTTATGTAGGCAACAACGGTAACTTTGACACTATGGTTCGCCGTCAGCTTGAAGCTTTATCTCAAACCTACCCCATAACCTACAGCGTAGTTTTAGCCTATCTCCCAACAGAGAAAAATAAGTACGACAACTTAACAAACACCATCTACCCCGAAGGCCTCGAAGCCGTACCCAAACGCTTCGCCATCTCCCGGCGTAATAAATGGATGATACAGCAGTCAGATGTGGTATTGACTTATGTCACCCACAACTTCGGCGGTGCTGCACAGTTTAAAGAAATGGCTGTGAAGCAGAATAAAAATGTGGTAGAGGTAAGAAACTATTAATGTTGACTGGTTTATTAAGTGCAGAATGTATTCAACATCCCCGCAGTCCAAATGATAAACCACGAAAATATACCGAATAGCTTGGAAAACACAACCTACTCGAATAGCATCACTTCAAATACAGTAGCTACTGTATTGTTAAAAAACAGTAATAGAAAAAGTGATATACTTTGTCATTCGCCAAAACTATTTTTTCGTAGAATCCTTCAATTTTTAGTTGATAAACTCTTCCGAATCTTGTATAGTCTTTAATATTTAATGTTTTGGTTTTCACACTTCAATTATACTAAATATTTAGAGCCAAGTACAGTCTTTTCTGCACATGGCTCTATCTTATTTTTCGGGGAATTTTGATACATCCCCTTGAAATGTTATCCTTTTTCGGTCCGAATAAAAAATCAGGGAACAAACTGACTGTAAATAAGTGCAATTTGTTCCCTGAATTAAGTATTCTTTATTAATCTTTTAATGCAGTAATCGGAACAACAAAAACACCGTCATCACGGATATATGCTGCATTTGATAAACCGCAGATTACACACAAAACAGAAGGTGCTATACCGCCTTCTTCTTCGATTGATTTTTTTAGATTGAGAAGACTTTCAGCTGCTTTGTCAATCTGATTTGCACCGAGTTTAATTTCAAAAGCACACCATTTTCCGTCAGAGAGTTCGATTATCGCATCAATCTCCCTGTTATTATAATCCTGATAGTGAAAAAGTTTTGCATCAAAGGAATCTGCATAAATACGCAAATCTCTTTCACAAAGAGCCTCAAATAAAAATCCGAGAGTTTCTAAATCATTTATAAGTCTGTCAGGGGTTGCTTTTAGCAAAGCACAAGCAAGAGAAGGGTCTGCAAAATGTCTTTTTTCGGATTGTTTAAGACGGACCGATGAGCGAATGTTTGACGCAAAAGGAGGCTGATTATCAAGAAGGAACAGCCTTGTGAAAATATCAAGATAAACTGAAATAGTGTCGGCATCTATATCTTCGTCATCGATTGCTTTAACATCTGATTTTAAGGTCTTATTGGTTACAGTTGTGCTTTCATTGCGTGCAAGAGATTTCAATAATAAATTCATTTTTGAAACATCTCGTTTAATTCCGTCAATACGATACACATCATCATCTATTACTGCTTTGAGATATTCATTTGGTAAAAGTCCTGCTTTATCAATGGGGGTATCTGCATTTCCGGGCCATCCGCCTCTGTAAATGAATTCAGTGATTTTACGAAGGTCAACTTCGCCTGTCATTGCAGGTGTAAGGTTTCCTTTACATAAAGCTTCAAGTGAAATTTTTCCTGAAGAATTGCCTGACTCATACAAGGACATAGGTCTCATTCTGAGACTTGCGATACGTCCGGCACCACTATGCATAATACCTTTGTGATTAGGCGTTGCTGAACCGGTAAGAATAAACTGACCTTTTTCACTTTTCTGATCAACTTTATGACGAACTGCATCCCAAAGTGGAGGAACTTCCTGCCATTCATCAATAAGTCTCGGTGTTTCGCCTTCAAGCACAAGAGAAGGCGACATTTCTGCAAGTCGCCTGTTCTGGAAGTTTCCGTCGGGGTCGCCAATCATAATTTCACTTTTACTGTGATATGAAGAAGACCATGTTTTTCCACACCATTTCGGGCCTTCAACGCATACAGCTCCGAAAACTGATAAGTATTCTTCAATTTTCTTATCAATAATGCGTGGTTTATATTCATTTATGTTCACAGACAATCACCTCTTGTTGTATAGTATAACCCATTCGGTCAAATTACGCAAGTCCAATCGGTCAATTTCTTAAAATCCAATCGGTCAGATTTCGGGTTTTCAATCGGTCTGATTTTTCTTTTTTCGGCTCGTAATAAAAAATTAGGGAACAAACTGACTGTAAATAAGTACAATTTGTTCCCTAAAATATTTGATTCTGCAAATTGAAATTTGTTTTCTTCAATAGCTCAAATAATCGCTACGACTATCAAGGCAATTACTGCCAAACGGCGAGGTTTTTTCTCGGTTAACATATTGAAACACAAAGATTAGTGTGATAAAATATGGCACGATAATATATATAATTGGTGTGGTTGACAATGGAAAAAGCAAAATATATTGATCCTATGATAGGAACGGTTGGGGATGAACAGGCTGAAAGCTTTCACGGTGGCGGAAAAACTTATCCCGGCGCGTGTTTGCCCGGTGGTATGGTTCAGCTTTCTCCCGATACGGTCACAGGCGGCGATAACGGTACGGGATATAACTATTGCCATAATTCAATAGAAGGCTTCAGCTTTAACCACATGAGCGGTATCGGTTGGTACGGCGATCTGGGAAATCTGCAAATTATGCCTGTTGTCGGTGAAACTGACCTTCGCAGCGGCAGTAACCAAGAGGTTCCGTTTAAAAAAGGTGAAACGGGTTGGAAATCACCTTTTTCTCATGACAGAGAATGTGCTCATGCAGGGTACTATTCCGTGTATTTAGACCGATATAATATTCTGGCAGAGGCAACTGTATCTGTCCGTACGGGTATGCTCCGTTTCAATTATCCCGAAGGTGCAGATGCACGGGCTGTTTTCAATTTTTCAAGAAGAATAGGCGGTCATGCCGATTTTCAGCATGTTGATATTATAAGTGATAACCGAATTGAAGGTTACGTTAAATGCACGCCTGCCGGAGGTGGCTTCGGAAGAGGCGGAGGCGGTATATCTTACAATTTCTATTTTGTTTGCGAACTTTCCGTGCCCGCTGAAAATATGCAGTTCTTTTCAAATGAAGAATACATAGAACCGGGCATTAAAAGCTTTGAAAGTGAAGATATCGGTCTTATTGTTTGCTTCGGAGAAAATGTTAAAGAACCTGTTGTAATAAACTGCAGTATTTCTTACGTTGATATTGAAGGCGCACGGAATAATCTTGCAACAGAAAGCTGCGGTTTTGATTTTGATAAAACTGCCGAAAACGCTTTTAATGAATGGGAAAAAGCTTTTGATGGCGTTGATGTAACGGGAACCGATGAAACAGATCTTAAACTTTTTTACACCTGCCTTTACCACACTCTTTTAGACCCGAGAACCTCTATGGATACAGACGGTCGGTTTACCATTGGTGACGGAACTGTGTTTAAGGCGGATTACACCCATCGTACCGTGTTCAGCGGTTGGGATGTTTACAGAAGCGAGTTCCCGCTTTTGGCCATTATTCGTCCCGACACCGTAAATGACGAGGTTAATTCTTTACTTAAAATTGCACAATACAGAAATTCCTCTTTCCCTCGATGGGAGCTTCTTGGGAATGATTCCCGTAGCATGGTCGGCGATCCGGGACTTATTATGATTGCCGATGCATATCTTAAAGGAATCCGTGGGTTTGACTGCGAGAAGGCATACGAAATCGGTAAGGCGTCAAGCGAATGTGCGCAAGAGCTTAACGGTAAGCCCTTCCACTCAATAAGACCTGATTGTAAGCAGTACATAAATGATGCTTATGTTCCCGAAAAACTCAGTGATACGTTGGAGCTTTTGCTTGCTGATTATACAATGGCTGAATTTGCAAAAGAAATGGGCAAGCACGAGGATGCAAAGCATTTTATGAATCGTGTGAAACGATATGGTGAAAACTTCAATAAACGCCGTGGCTTTATGGCACCTCGCAGAAAACAGGGGAGATTCGTTTTTGAAAAGGGATTATACGGAGATAACGGTTGCGTTGAAAGCAATATTTTTCAACAAATGTGGTTCGTGCCCTATGACGTTATCGGGCTTTCAAAAATGTTTGGTGAAAAAAGAACAGTAAAGCTTTTGGAGAAGCTTTTTGAAAAATCCGATTTTTCTAAGCTGTGGAATGAGGAATATAACCATTCAAATGAGCCTTGCCACAATATAACCCATTATTTTGATATTCTTGGATTACCGCACAGAACTCAGTATTGGACAAGGCGAGTTCAAAAGGAAGCTTACAGAACAGGTGCATTCGGCTTCTGCGGTAACGAGGATGTGGGTCAGCTTTCTGCCTGGTATGTGTTATCTGCTCTGGGCTTTGCTCAGGTTTGCCCGGGCAACCGGGCCTATTTTATAAACACGCCGTTGTTTAAAAGTGCAAAAATAAGGCTTGACCCTGCTTATCATTCTTGCAGTGTTTCTGAAAATCTTTCCGTGGAATGCGATAAAGATCCCTTAGAATTTCCGTATATAAAATCTGTTTGCTTTAACGGCAAAATAATAACAAGACCGTACTTGACGTATTCGGAAATTACAAGCGGCGGTGAGCTTTTGTTTGAACTTTCAAAAGAGCCTTGTGAAAGCTTCGGTGAATATAAAATGCAAGCCCTTTTTAATTGATAAGCGGTAAAATTTATAATTAACTAAATCTGTATTTTGTGGTGGAAAAATGAAGAAAAAGAAAGTTTTTTATACAGAAATCTCCTATGTTTTGGGGCTTGTTATTATGGCTTTTGCGGCAGCGTTTACAGAGAAAGCTGATTTCGGTATGTCTATGGTGGTGGCACCGGCTTATATAATTCACTTAAAAGTATCGCAATTTTTACCGTGGTTTACCTTCGGCGTTTCAGAATACTTTTTTCAAGGCTTTCTTGTTATATTGACGGTTATTGTTATGAGAAGGTTTAAACTGTCGTATTTATTTTCTTTTGTGACGGCGGTGCTTTACGGAACGCTTCTTGATATTGCAATGAATATTATTGCACCCATTCCCGACAGTGAATTTTATTTAAGAATTATATGGTGGGTGACGGGCACTGTTTTGTGTTCTTTTGCAGTATCTCTTTTCTTCCATACATATATTTCACCTGAAGCGTATGAGCTTATCGTTA
Organism: uncultured Eubacteriales bacterium; assembly: GCA_964500795.1. Taxonomy (GTDB): domain Bacteria; phylum Bacillota; class Clostridia; order Oscillospirales; family Acutalibacteraceae; genus DTU089. Next base: position 6,274 of record CAZCQI010000053.1, on the reverse strand, counting down.
AAGAAATTTCAGCGAAATTCAACCTTAATATAAATAAGGTGAAAACGGCTTACGATTGCTTCAGCACCGTTCTCGGAGTGATACTTTCCTTTGCCTTTTTCGGGTTGGGACATTTTGAAGGCGTTAAGGTCGGAACAATCATCTGCGCTTTCATAAACGGATTTTTAATAAGCCGATTTACAAAGCTTCTTGAACATTTCTTTGAATTTAAAGATAGATTTAAAATTAAAAAATGGTTTGAATAAAAATATAAGGTGACGGGACTTGAAGGGCCGGAAAAGAACTTGTCACTTCAAGATTTAACTACAGCATCCGTGATGTTAATTATTTCCTCGGAGAGCAGGATAATTCCCGTTCGGTATTACAAAAACTTTCACAGCACAAACAAACTCCGAGCCGAAAGAAAAACATCAAACACGGCAGAGAAGAAAGATAAACCCTGCAACAGACTAAAATCTGTTGTGGGGATTATCCTGCCTAACAACGAAGTTGCAACATAAATCTACGAAGTAGCGGAATCTATTGCAATCCTTGGCTGATTAGATTACATTTTAATTGACAAAATCGGCAGTTTTGCATTCTGATTCCGCAATATTGCGTAATGAGTAGAAAAACAAACAATGTTGTGGTATAATTATATAATTTAAAAATATCCGTTTTAAATATGAGTTTTTTGCAAATTCTCGAAAATTCAGCGTAACAATTGCCGATTTCCGTCATATGTATATATGGGGATTTTTCAGCATTTGCGTTTCACAAAATTTTTTTGTTGAATTTTGTACTGAAAAGTCAGTTCTCATGCGTTGTACATATTGGGAGAGTGTACTCGAAAATAACATTCTCTTATATGCTTGGAAAAGGAGTATCTTAACATTGGATATGAACGAAAGAGAAAGGGATATGCAGTTAGCGGACAAGCTGTGGCGAGAATACGAGCCGTACATTCGCAAACTGTGTAATTACAAACTGAACAGACACAAAGAATATATTGATGATTGTGTTCAAGATGTGTTTACTGCTCTAGTTGAAGCAATACATAAAGGAACGAAAATAGAATATCCGAAAACTTGGTTGACTACGGTTACGAATAATATGATAAAGGATATTTATGAAAAAGCCGGTCACAATGACAAAATATTACCGTTTGACGAAAAACACATTAATGTTCGATTACAAGATTCAATAGATTATGAAGAACTATCCGAACAGGACATTGACAAATATCTGTCACAAATAATTGATTATCTGACGGAATACGAAAGAAAGCTGTTTATTGATTTCTATTTGAATAACAGAAAACAAAGTGAACTGGCAAAAGAACGAGGAATTAGTGAAAATCTGATTCAACAACAAGTATTTAGATTAAAACGAAAAATAATCAAGTTCATAAAACATATTTTCAATCGACAAAACGCACAAAACATTTAAAAAAATTTGTTGAATTTGACAGTGTAATTTTTCACTAATTTAAAGACTATATAAGTGAGGGATGAAAATGATAAATAGTTCAGATATACTGTGTTTTATAAAAGACAAGTCTGTTGACTTGCCCAAAGAAGAACTTGAACGCATAATTGAAGAAGAATTAAATAAGCCCGAAAACGAAATGGATGCAGATTTAATTGAGTATTGCCTTGATGCTCTTAATGAACTTGAAAGCAATGACACAGTTGAAATCAAAGCAGAAAGGACAAGTGATTTAAAAGATAATAAAATTACCAAACCTTTCAAAAAGGTTTTTGCTATTGCAGCCGCAGTAGCAATACTTACAGTCGGTTCTCTTTCTGTTTTTGCAGCGGTTTCTGATGTAAGCATTCTCGATGGACTAGTTGAACTTTATAACAAATATATTGTTGTCAGGTTTGATAAGAGCGATGATAAAGCTGATGATTATGAATTGCTCGGAACAGAACTTGCAGAAGAATTAAAAGAAAATGGTATTTATCCTGTGCTTTTGCCAGAAGCATTATTAAACGATGAGACTCGGATTAAGGAAATTGAATATCAGCATACAGAGTTTATTAATTCGATTTATGAGCCCCCTTCAATTGATGTTGACGATGGCGGTGGCATTTCACCTCAAGGCGGTGTAGTTGCTTTAGTTGTTTTGGCTATTGCTGGTGGTGTAGCAATTGCTGCAACTGTTGTTGGAGCATATAGTATTACTGTTGGTATTAATTTAAATTACATTGCTACGGTTAACCATTGGTTAACTGAAGAAGTATAATATAAACATCTTGTGAAGCAGAATTTTTATTTTAATATGATTGGGGAGAATTTGTATGAACGATAACTTAAAATTAATTATTACCGTCTTACCTGAAATTATCGTGTTTATGGGAATTGGCTTGTTTATTAAAGCAACTAAGAAACTTGAGGTTTTAACAATACCTGGTTTAAATGTGTATAATTTAAGTGAGCAAGAAAGATTTTTGCTAATTCTTTTTTTGTGAGAATGTTGTGTGCTTCAAGTTTTCTAATCTTAGTGTTAATCATATTAGAAATTTTAATGGTTTTAAGTATTATTCAATTTGAAATCTGTGTAAAAATTATCATTCCAATTATTTTTATTGTTGTTATCGGACTAGTGTTTAGCTTGATTTCTCTATCACAAAAACACAAATAAGTTGTTTTTACTAATTTGCCTTTTCCTCAATATCATTTTATATTTTTTGCATACAAAGAGTAAAAGTAATTTTTTATGGAAGTGGTGATTCCAATGTGGTTGATTAAAATATAATATCAAATACAACTAAATGGAGGTAATCAAATGAAATTTAAAAAAATAATCTGTTTAATAATTTCAGGCATTATGATTTTGTTAACCGCAACTTTTTCAGCAAGTGCTGATACAAGCACAACTTTGGCGACAAAAACAAAAGCTATCGTTATTATTCCTGGAATAGCAGGTTCAAAATTACAAAACAACTCCGGACAAACAGTTTGGTTTTATTTATCAACAAACAGAATGAATCAGCTTGAGTGTACAGAAACCGGTTCATCAGTTAACACAATATCTCCCGAAACAGGAGATACTGGCGGTGTTCTTGATACATATCAAGACCTTTATACAAAGCTAAATAGTGCTTATAATAACTCATATGATGTTTTTCTGTTTTCTTATGATTGGAGAATGAGCTGTGCAGAAGCAGCTAACAAACTTGCGACAAAATTGCAACCTTATAGCGAAGTGATATTGATTGGTCACAGCATGGGCGGACTTGTTGCTTCAAAGTATTTGGCTACCTCATCAGCAAATAGGGCAAAAGTAGACAAGTTTATTTCCTTGGGGACGCCATATACCGGAGCAGCTAAAGCGTTGTATATGATGGAAACAGGAGAATTTTTTGAGTTTGCAGGAATTGCTCCATTTAAGGATACGATAAAATCTCTTGTTTGTAATTTCCCTGCTGTATACGAATTGTTACCAACAAGTAGATATTCCGGTTCATATATTAAGAATGGTTCTACCAATTTATCCGGGCATACAAGTCACTGGAATTTTATGAAAAATGCAGACCGTGAGTGGGGCATTAAGGACAATGGTTCTGTTAAGCCGATGTTTAGTTCTGCTTTATCCTTCCATAGTTCTCTGCTTGTGGGTGGTACACACATAGCAAACAGCACCTCTGTTGATACATATAAAATTTATGGTACAGGTAACGATACAATATCAAAAGTTTTATATACATCTAGCGGTACTGTAAGTGGTGTTGAATATGTAAACTCTGGTGATGGAACAGTTATTACGAACAGTGCTACTAATGCGCAAGGAACGGGAGTAAGCAAAATATATGGTTTTAAATGTTCACATATGGGAATGCCAGATACAAATTCAGTTATAAACAAGATAAAAGCGATAATAAACGGCACTGCGCAAACATCATCGTTATCTATAAACGAAATTGCTTCACAACAGATAAACGAAAAAGGCTGGATAATCGGTGAAGAGAACAAACGTATCAATATTATGGTTTACAACGGTGGAGAAGCAAAATTAAGCACAAACAGCGGATACAATATTATTTCTGAAGGTAACTCTTTATACTATTACAACAATGAAAATGAAAAAGTACACACGGGTAGTGTTTGGTATCTTGGTAATAATTCATATCAGTATAGCTTGTTTGATGGAGATTATATTGTAGAGCCTAATTCAACAAATGATGCTGATGTAAAAATCGAGTATATGGATAGCGGGTATTATATTAAATCTTTAGAGTTTAGTGATGCTTCAGACTCGGTATTCACTATTTTCGATTCAAGTAGCAAGGACGTTATTGGTACAAATTCGGATGGCAAAAATATAGTTCCAACCAAAGCATTGTCTTGTGCAGAGTTGAGTGTGTTAAATAACGATTCCTCTATCGGTTAATGGAGAAACTTAAAGATGCATATAATAGAAAAGGTATCAAAGGTTTTGTCTATCATTGATATTGTTTTTTCTTCTCTTGTTGTTGCGTTATATATTGTACTTTGTATTTTAGAATCCAAATTACCAGGAAATATTTTTGATTATATGTTTGTTGCATTTCTAATATTTTTCTTGGTTTCAATATTTATTATTTTAACATTTGAAATTACTATAATAGCTCGCGCAATTCATTGTAAAAAAGCATTGAAAGAAAGGAATGTTATTGTTACGCATATAATCAATGTGATTTTTGTTTTCCTGACATTTGTTTTTGTTATGAAAAGTAAATTTTTAGGTAGTTCTTTGTTTTTTATTTTTGCTTGAAAGGAGCATCTATATGAAAGTAAAATATATTCTCTCACTTGTTATGGTTTTAGTGTGCTTGTTCAATGTTTTTTCTATTAATACATACGCAATAAGTGTTAATGAATTGTCAAGTAAAGAGAAAACTGTGTTGTCTGGATTCGTAACACCTTCAGACGACATAATATTGCCACAATCTTATGTTCATATGTTGGAAACATCAATAAACGGTAATGATTATACTAAGATTGAATCGTCAGGAAATTATGCCAGATCTAATGCAATTAAAGTTGAATATAATTCGACGAAATCAGGTGCAAATAAAACCGTGCATTTTATGATTGTAGAGCATATGGCGTTTACGGCTGATGAAGTATATGAATTCAATCTATCGGTCGGTCAAAGCAAAATTATACATTTAACCAAAACAGGAAACAATTTTACTATCAAAGCTATGCTCGTTAATACTGGAACTGAAACAATTACGACAACAACTTCTTTATATCGAGATATAACTGTATAAATCATAAAGAACAAAAAAAGAATAAAAACAAATCATTAAATTAATCTTTTATACTAATAGTTAAATTTACAAAGAACATTCCTCTGATTATATATTTTGGGAGGAATGTTCTTTATGTATGTAAAAACCAGTTTTATTAATTTTGAATTGCAACAACTGTGAAATAGTATTATAAAGTTAATAAGCCAAAATATGATTGTAAATAATATATTTTTAATAAAAAACACCCTTGACAAATCACATCTCAAAAGAAGCTGCTGACAAAGATAGCAAAAGAAAAAGGATATACTCACATTTTAACCTTTTGCGATGACGGTATATCCGGAGTCACTATGAACCGCCCTGAGTTTAACGAAATGATTAAGCAATTAGAACTCGGTAAAGCGGCGGCTGTTTTTGTCAAAGACCTATCCCGACTCGGCAGAAACTACATACAAGTTGGTAAACTTACCGAGGAGTTCTTTCCCGAGCATAATATCCGTCTTGTTGCGGTATCGGACAACGTAGATACCGCAGAGGGCGAAAATGAAATGACTCCTATAAGGAATCTATTCAACGAGTGGTACTCAAGGGATATAAGCAAAAAACGCCGTATCAGCAACAAAATAAAGGGCAGTTCGGGGATTCCGTTAGGTCCTGCGCCTTATGGCTATATTAAATCGCCGGACAACCCTCACAAGTGGATAATTGATCCCGAAGCAGCGGTAGTTGTGCGCAGAATCTTCTCAATGGCTATGGATGGAAAAGGTAGTGAACAAATCGCAACGGTATTAACCGAGGAAAAGATATTAACACCAACCGAATATGCAAAAGTAAAGGGCATTCGAAAATCAAGTTCAAAAACAAATCCAGATCCTTACTTTTGGAATAAGTCAACGGTGAATAATATGCTTTGTCTTCAGGAATACTGCGGCGATGTAATTAACTTTAAAACCTATTCCATATCATACAAAAATAAAAAACGGCACGAGAACAGTCTTGAAAACATGATGGTATTCAAGGATGTTCACGAGCCGATTATTGAAAGAGCAACC
>CAZCQI010000052.1:0-11710 GCA_964500795.1 uncultured Eubacteriales bacterium | reverse complement strand
GCTCACGATATACTCCACACAGGTTATACTGAAAGAAAGAAATACTAATCTGATATAAGGCTCTGTGTTAAGTGCGCAAGAACTTAACACAGAGTTTATTTCTTTTTAATAATCTCTTTGAAAAATCGTTCCTTTATAGTGTTAAAAATATATTAGGGAGTGATTTTTGTGAAGAAAAAGAAAAATTACGTATGGCTGAAAATTATCATAATTGCAGTTCTGATAACTCTATGTATAGCCGAAACAGTATTATCCATGCTTGATATAATTTAATAATATTGACGAAACCGCTTGATGTGATATAATTACTTATATTTCATCAGGCGGTGTTTTTTATGGATGATTCAATTTTAATTAACCCTATTGCATATATAAATAACGCTTATAAAGAGAAATTCGGCGTGCCCAGGCAGAGCGGTCTTGCGCCGTCAATTAAATCCGAAATAATATTCTGCCCCGAATGCCGCGATGAAAACTGCGTGAGGGATATTGAGCAGTATTCTCACCTTTGGCTTATTTGGGGATTTTCTAAAAATAAAAATGAATGGTCGCCTACAGTAAGACCGCCGAGACTCGGGGGCAACAAAAGGGTTGGCGTTTTCGCAACACGTTCACCCTTTCGCCCTAATTCCTTGGGACTCTCTTGTGTTAAATTGGAAAGTGTTGAGGACAGCGAAAGCGGCAAAATGCTTGTGGTAAGCGGTGCGGATTTAGCTGACGGAACACCCATTTATGATATAAAACCGTATCTTCCTTACGTGGATAGTATTCCCGATGCTCTCGGTGGATTTGCAGAAGAGCATAAAAACGATACGGTAACGGTTGAAATTCCCGAAGAACTGAAAAAGAAGCTTACTTCGGAGCAGAAAGCAGCTCTTTCTGAATTGCTTTCGTTAGATCCGAGACCGTCATATCAAAACGATGAAAACAGAATTTACGGTTTTTCTTTCGAGGATTTTCAGGTTCAATTCAAGTGTAACGGCGATAGTATTACGGTGGTGAGTATTGAAAAATGATATACATTAAGCCTTCTTTTTATGATGATTTTAAATGTACCGCTTCAAAATGCAGTGATTCCTGCTGTATAGGCTGGGAGATAGATATTGATAATGATACCATGTATAAATATGATGGTGTAAACGGTGCTTTCGGTGATGAATTAAGAGATAATATCATTGAAAATGATGACGGCGGCAACTCCTTTTGGCTCTGCGTGGATGAGCGTTGCCCGTTTCTTAATAAAGATAACCTTTGCAGGGTTATTGTGGAGCTGGGAGAAGAATATCTTTGCAATATTTGCCGCGAGCATCCGAGATTTTACGAATGGTTCCCGGGAGTTACAGAGTGCGGCTTGGGTCTTTGCTGTGAAGAGGCTTGCAGGCTTCTTTTGGAAAATGAGGAGCCGTTTTCCCTTTGCGAAACCAACGACGGAGAAAAGCTTGAATTGAAGAACAAAGAAGAAAGAGCCGAATCGGATACATACATATTTCTTTCGGCTTTCAGAGAAAGTCTTTTTGATTGCCTTTGGAAAAAGGACTTTTCGTTCAAAGAAAAATGCAGAAGTATAAGAAGTAAAACTCAAAACTTTTGCAATAAAGATTTGATTTTGAAGTCAAACGAAGGGTTGATTTATTCTTATAAAAAAACAGAGCCCATTGATGAAAAATGGACTTTGTATATAAATGAAGTTTCCCGAAATCTTGATAAATATCTGAAAATTGAAAAAACCTTTGACGATAAAACAAAGGGCGATATGCTTTATTCAAAAATTCTTGCCTATATAATTTACCGTCATTTTATAAAAGCTGTTTTTGACGGCGGAATTTCAGCGAGAATTGCTTTTTGCCTTGAAAGCGTAAGATTTATTAAAATCTGCGATATGAAAACCTTTTATGAAAAAGGGGAGTTAACCTTAAAAGACAGAATCGATAACCTGAAAAATTGGTCAAAGCAAATAGAATACAGCGAAGAAAACACCGAATTTTTAATTTACGGAGAATAACAAAATGAAAAAGACGGAAAAAACAAATGTAATGCGGTTACTTGAACAAAAGAAAATTCCTTATGAAATGCACGATTACACCGCAAGCGGCGCAATAGCGGGCGAGGAGGTAGCCGCTGTTTTGGGCGAAAATCCCGAGGAGGTTTTCAAAACTCTTGTGACGGTTGGAAAGTCTAAACAGTATTATGTTTTTCTGGTTCCCGTAAATAAAGAACTGAATCTTAAAAAGGCGGCTTCTGCCGTAGGTGAAAAAAGCATTGAAATGATAAAATCAAAAGAGCTTTTACCGCTTACGGGATACATTCACGGCGGTTGCTCTCCAATAGGTATGAAAAAGGTCTTTCCCACCGTAATAGACCAAACCGCCGAAAGTATGAAAAAAATACTTTTCAGCGGCGGGAAAATCGGCATTCAGGTTGAAGTGGGTGTTGAAGATTTAGGGGAAATTATTAATTTCAGCTTTGGGGAAATTACTGAATAAAGTTGATTTTTTCAAATTGTGCGGTATTATATTCGCGGAGTTTTTCTCCCCCAGAGTTATCCTAATAACGGTAGGCGGTTAGTCTCTTTAACAGAGAGACTGAACTCTCTGATTACATAGAAATCCCATTGCGGGGAATTTGCAATCAGCAGAGGTGATAGCTATTAACGAATCAATCGTTGTATTAGCCATCATTTTCTTTATCGTTCTTGTGATTAAAAACAAATAAGAAAACAACCGCCCGACTTCCCAATAAGGCGATTGTTTTCAATAATCAAATTATTATGCGGAGGCTAACCGTCCATCGGATAGCTCCCTATTCATTTTTATTGTATTCTATTGTTGCATAAAAATCAACACTTTTATAATATTTTTTCTATATCCTTTAATCTGTTGATTGTGTAGGTGGGTTCAATGCTTTTGGGTATAGTCTCACCGTTTTTATTAAACCATATTGTATCAATGCCGTAATTCAAACCGCCTATAATATCCGCAGAAAGGCTGTCACCTATAAGAATTGTGCTTTCTTTTGGGGGATTACCAAGCTTTTCAAAGCAATAATCAAAGAATTCCTTTGCAGGCTTTTGGATTCCGATATCTTCGGAGAGGAAAATATCTTTAAAATATTTCCTGAAATCACCTATTTTAAGCCTGCTTTCCTGAACGTAACGAAAACCGTTTGAAACAATATACAGCTCATACTTCGGTAAAAGATAATCAAGGAGAGTATATGCGCCTTCAACGGGATATGCTCCCATTGCAACGCCATTTTCAAACTGTTCTTCAATAATCGTTCCGTCAAAGTCAATACCTAATTTACCGAGAATTATATTCCAGCGGTTTGCACGAAGCTCCGCTTTTGTTATTTCGCCTTTTTCAAGGCGTTTCCATATTTTTATATTTTCTGAAACGAAGGTTTCAAAAACTTTATCGGTGTACAGAAAACCGAATTTATCAAAAATATCAATTATAGAGTGTCGCGCACATTCATTGAAGTCAATGAGGGTATTGTCGAGGTCTAAAAGAACAATTCTTTTCATATTATAATAGCTTTAAAAGCTTATCGGCAACGCCGTCAAGCCAGTCACCTTCAAAAAGCTCAACCGCCCCTGCATCAACTGCTGCTGCAAGCTTATGGTTTACGGGGATTCTTGCAACGGTGTCTACGCCGTAATTTTCGGCTATTTCATCAATATGGCTTTCACCGAAGATTTTATGTTGCCCCCCGCAATCCGGACATTCAAAGTATGACATATTCTCTGCGAAGGCGAGCACGGGTATATTCATAAGCCCTGCCATTTTGGCCGCTTTTTCAACTATCATACCAACAAGCTCCTGGGGAGAAGCAACTATTACTATGCCGTCAAGAGGCATACTCCGGAAAACGGTAAGAGGTACGTCACCTGTTCCGGGAGGCATATCAACAAACATAAAATCAACATCGTTCCAGATAACATCCGTCCAGAACTGCTTTACAGCGCCTGCAATAACGGGACCGCGCCAGACAACGGGGTCAGTATCGTTTTTGAGAAGCAGGTTAACGGACATAATCTCAATACCCGTTTTTGTTTTGCAGGGCAGGATACCGTTTTCTGTTCCCTGCGCTTTTTCTTTAATGCCGAAAGAACGGGGGATTGAGGGACCTGTAATATCCGCATCAAGCACGGCTGCTTTGAAGCCTCTTCTTTGCATGGTTACAGCGAGAAGAGAGGTAACGAGGGATTTACCGACACCGCCTTTACCGCTTACAACACCGATAACTTTTTTTATATTTGAAAGCTCGTGAGGTTTTTCAATTAAACTCTGCGGATCTTGTCTTGACGAGCAATTTTGACCGCAGGTACTGCAATTATGTGTGCATTCGCTCACTGAAAATCATCTCCTAAATATAGCCGGGAAAGTTAAAGGATTTCTTCAATTCACCTCGGATATAATATCATATTTTATTGAAAATATCAACAAATATCAACGAGGAAATTTGTTGCTTTTTTTACCGTGAAAAAATTGACGAAAAGTAACAAATACGGTAATATAAAATAAAAGATGTAATGAATAAATGTTTTTCTACCCGAAAGCAAAATTTAGTGAAACGGAGGCTTTTACATGATAAACTATACAATTGAAGGCGGAAATTTACCGGTGGTGATTTGTTATCCTGAAGCGGGTCAGACTCTTTGCAGTGAGAGCGGTTCAATGAGCTGGATGAGCCCGAATATGACAATGTCAACAAACTCCGGCGGAGGAATAAAAAAAGCTCTGGGAAGACTTGTTGCAGGGGAATCAATATTCATGAATGAATATTCAGCGCAAGGCGGTACGGGAATGATTGCATTTGCTTCAAGCTTCCCGGGTTCTATAATTCCTTTTGAAGTGAGCTCCGATAACGGCATCATCGTTCAGAAAACCAGCTTTCTTGCTATGGAAAAAGGCTTGGATATATCAGTTTATTTTCAGAAAAAACTTGGTTCGGGTCTTGTAGGCGGCGAAGGTTTTATTATGCAAAAAATAAGCGGTAACGGGCTCGTTTTTCTTGAAGTGGACGGATACTGTAAGGAATATACTCTCCGGTCAGGTGAAAGTATTGTTGTGGATACCGGTTATCTTGCCGCCATGAGCGAAACCTGCTCTATGGAAATTCAAACGGTAAAAGGTATTAAAAATAAACTTTTCGGCGGCGAAGGCTTTTTCAACACAGTGATTAAAGGGCCGGGTAAAGTTTATCTGCAGTCAATGCCTGTTTATAATACCGCCCAAGCACTGATTCCTTACTTACCCACAGTACAAACCGATTCTTCCGATAACGGCGGCGGAATAAAAATCAATTTCGGGCAGTAATCCGATTTGGTTATACAATTTCACTTTCGGTTTTATTACATAAAATAAGCGATTACAAAAAAGGTGCTCCCTTTCCTTTTCGGAAGGGGAGCAACTTTTTAAGTTCATACAATTATGCTTCGGGATCGTAGCCTAAAACGAAATATTTGAAGATGCGTATTCCGGTATTCTGGAAAGCAATCTTATCAAGCCAGGTGACAAAAGCACGAAGGAAGGTTGAGATATCGTGAGTTTCGGGAACTTCAACCGGTTCGTATTCTGTGCCCTCTTCGCAAACAACAATGGGTTGAGAATAACAGATACCGTCTTCGCCTGTTATATAGAAACGAACGAAGCATTCAATATCAAAATCGTTGAGGTCGATAGTAATCCCTTCACCTTCGGTGCAATCATAGGTACGGTTGATAACATTACCGTCTGCAACCCAGGTTATTGTATCAAAGTTTTCGCCCCAAACAGTAACTGTATCGTTTTCATCATCGATTTCCACTTTAGTTACCATTGGAGTGGCATTGGACTCGTAATTGACCTCTTCTTCGATGTATTCGGGCATTTCTCTCATACCGTTAAGCTCAACGCCGTTTGAGAAGTGAGATACGGAGAAGAAGGTTCCTGTTTCCATACTTGTTCTGAGCTCATCGTTTGAAAGCTCAGGCATATAATGCATAGTATATGCATCGTTTATGGAGGTGGCATTATGAGAATCCGAGAAGCAGAAGCCCCACGGAACAACACCGTTGGGTATTGTTTTCATAAGTATCTGGTCGTAAAGTATACGGTCGCATCGCGTATGTGCATCGGTCGCGCTGTTAATACCCATACCTACTGCAGAGCCCGGATTGTCAAGGAAAAGTCTGGCAAATTTGTTCGTATAATATTCGTCAATGGGCTGACCTACATAATTTTCGGAATCCTTATCGGGGTAAACATATTCGCCCACGTGAGAGAGCATCGTTATACCGCCTGCTTCATTTACACCTGCAACGGGTGTTTCATAGTCGCCGTAAACGCCCATAAGACCCTGACCGTATTCGGCGAAGTAGCCTGTAAGATGGCAGTCTGTAATGGGAGTTGCAAAATTAAGCTCAGCACCGAGAGGAACATCGATCATTCCGTTTTCGCGAACTGTGCCGTTTGTGGTTGCGGCTGTTCCGTTGAGATATGAAGCATATTCTTCATCGGTCAAAGGAACGATAGGTGCCATTTGAGTTCTCTCGTATTTTACAAGGCGCAAAATGGGTATAAGGTTCGGAGCTACATTCCAACCCCTGTTAAGAGTACCGTGGTCGGTTATGGCGAGAATATCGTAGCCTCTGTCGTAATGTGCCTGAACAACCTCTTTAACCGTCATAAAACCGTCACTTGCGGTTGTTTGGCAGTGAAGCTGTGCCTTATAAGCTTTCCAATTATCCCAATCAACATTTTCATAAGAGCTTGTGATGTCATAGCTCTTCGGTGCCGCTTCTGCTGCTGCAAATGTAAGCGGCATTGATATAAGAATAAAAGAAAGTGCCAAGGATATTGTTTTTAAAAGCTTTTTCACAAGGATACCTCCCTTAATGTTATTTGATAACTATAATATACAACAATTTACTGTTGCGGTGCAATGAGAAATGTGACGAAATTTTTAACGGTATAATGTGTAAATTGCCTAAAAATCAATATTTGTTGTCAATAAATTTGCTGTTTTCGATATTGTAGGGGCATAAAGATTTAAAATGTTTTTTTTATATTGACTTTTCAGGCTTTTTCTTATATAATGCTTAGGCAGATTTATTAAACACAGGTTTTCTATTTACTTACTACTTCTTACATCCCGTAAATAATGTGCCTGAATAAATAGAATAGGAGAATTTAAAAATGAAAAGAACTTATCAGCCCAAGAAAAGACACAGAAAGATGGAGCACGGCTTCCGTAAGAGAATGGCAGACAGAAACGGCCGCAAGGTTCTTGCTCGCCGTCGCAAAAAAGGCAGAAAGCAGCTCACATACTGATTACCCCTCGGGTGAATAATGTGTCAGATTTCGTCACGCTTAACTGTAATTCCGACTTTCGTCGGCTCTATAATAGGGGAAAGGCTGTAACTGATCCTGCGCTGGTTATTTATTATTCAAAAAACCGCGCGGGAATTTGCCGTATTGGTATAACCACCGGTAAAAAAATAGGAAACGCCGTGGAACGCAACCGCTCGCGAAGAGTTATTAAAGAAGCTTTCAGAAAGCTTTGTCCCGAGGTTACGCCCTGTTATGATATAGTTATGGTTGCCCGTTCAAAAACAAAGTTTGTCAAAAGTAATCGCCTCGAAGATGTTATGCGAAGAATTTTTCAGCAGGAGGGTATGCTGAAAACGGAGTGTGAGGAAGAGTGAAAAATATTCTCCTTGCGGTTATACGTTTTTATCAACGCCGCATTTCACCCCTTTTCGGACCTAAATGCCGATTTTACCCCACCTGTTCGCAATATGCCGCCGAAGCTATTGAAGTTCACGGGGCTTTTAAAGGTACGATTCTCGCTGTCAGACGGCTTATGCGTTGCAATATTCTGTTTCCCGGAGGGGTAGACCCGGTACCGCCGAAGAAAGAAAAAAACAGTAAATAAACACTCAATTTTACTTTTTTCAAACCACACAACAGAAAGGAATTTTTTTATTAATGAATGCAATAAGAGATATACTTGCTGTGCCTTTCGGTTGGTTGCTCAGCACCTTTTATAATCTTACAGACAGCTACATTGTTGCAATTATTTTGCTCACTGTTCTTATCAGATGTGCACTTTTGCCCGCAAATATCAGTCAGCAAAAAAATTCGGCAAAACAGACACGTCTTAATACAAAGGTAAATAAAATCAGGCAGAAATATGCCGGCAATCAGCAGAAAATTCAGGAAGAAACTCAGGCTCTTTATCAAAGAGAGGGCTTCGGTGCCGCTAATATGGGGTGCCTTCCTCTTATGATTCAGATGATGGTTATGATCGGTCTTTACGGTGTTATTTATACACCGCTCACAAGTGTTCTTCAGTTTGCAAACTCCACCATTGAAGGAATGAAAACCGTAATGGCGGATGTTGTTGCCGCTGCGGGCTCGAATTCATCAAGAATGATTGAAATAACGCTTCTCAAAGAGGCAGTTAATTATAAAGATGCTCTGCTTGCCGAAAATGTTCTCACTGAGCAGAACTTTGCAGAAATTTCATCTTTCCTTGAGAGATTCAACCTTTTCGGAATTGATTTATCTCTCACACCGGATAAAAGCGATCCCAACTTACTTTGGGTAATTCCGATTCTTGCTTTTGCAACCGGTATGTTTTCATCTGTTTTTATGTATATGAGACAGCGTAAGCAAAATCCCGAAATGGCAAAAAATCCCTCAATGGGTTGTATGACATTTATGTCACCCGTTATGTCACTTGTTTTTACATTTATGTTCCCTGCAGGTGTAGGCTTCTATTGGATTGTTTCCAATGTTTGTTCCTTTATTCAGCAGGTGGCGCTCACATATTTATACAGTCCCAAAAAAGTTATTGCACAGCAGATGGTTGATGAAACCGTTGTAAGGCGTTCCAAAGAAAACAATACAAAACGCCGTGCGGAAATCGAAAAGAAATAAGGTGTTTTTATGATAAAAGAGGCTATCGGCGTAGCTGCCACAGTTGATGAAGCCAGAAAAATGGCTGTCGAAAATCTGCACGCACCTATTGATGCAGATGTTAAAGTTGAAGTTATCACTTTTCCGAAGAAGAAAGTTTTAGGTCTTTTCGGTGGCTCCGATGCAAAGGTCAGAGCTTCTTATGACGACGGTGTAAGCGAGAAAAAAGCTGCTCCCGCGGTCAAGACAGAGAAGAAGCCCGAACCTGCTAAGGAAAATGCCAAAAAGGCTGATAATGCCCCCAAGAAAAAGGCGGATAAAAAACCTCAGAATAACAAAGAGGTAAAAAAAGAAGCTCCCAAAGCTGCTCCTGCTGAGGATATCTCCGCTATTGAGCCCAAGGAAACTGCCGCAACCGAGTACCTTAAATCCATCCTGGTAGGTATGGGTTATGAGGGTGTAGCGGTTACCGCAAGAGAAGCTAAAGATGATATTTATTTTGAAATAACCTGCGATGAAAATTACGGAAACCTTATCGGCAGAAGAGGCGAAACTCTTGATGCTCTTCAGTATCTCACAAGACTTTTCGTAAACCGTGCAGATGATAACAACAAGCGAGTTTCTCTTAATGTAGGCGATTACAGAGCACGTCGCGAGGAGACCCTCCGCGCTCTTGCAAAAAGACAGGCTTCAAGAGTTCTCAAATACGGCAGAGGCACCTCTCTTGAGCCTATGAATCCCTATGAAAGAAGGATTATCCATACCGCCATTCAGGAAATTGAAGGTGTTACCTCTCATTCCGTAGGTGAGGGTGACAGAAGAAGAGTTGTTATTACTCCCGAGGGCGGCGAAAAACGCGGTAATTACAGAAATGACCGTCGCGGCGGCTACCGTGAGAAGAGAGCACCCTATGTGCCCGAAACCTCAGGCGAACCCAGAGAGCAGAAGGTTGATGCAGTTTCTTCCTCACGCTACGGCAAAATTGAGCCTAAGAAGCCTGCTCAGACGGATGTAACGGAAGAATAAGCTTGACAATTTTAAAAATCAGGTTTATTATTTAACCAAAAGAAAAATTAAATTTTAAATCTTAGACGGAGAAATTAAGGATATTTCACCTTTTCAGAGAGTGCATCGGTTGGTGAAAGATGCAAAAGGCTTTATCCCCAAGACCACTCCCGAGTGCGGTGCGAAGCGAAAGATAAGCACTGCCGTCCCGGCCGCGTTAAGGCTTCTCGAGTGGCGGCGAAAGCCGCAATTTGGGTGGAACCGTGGAGTCAGCACTTCATCCCATATGCCATAGGCATTCAGGATGAGGTGCTTTTAATTTTGTAATTAACATGAAAGGATGATATATATGATTAAAATCAAGCTTCGTGACGATGTTAAGGAATACGAGTGCGGTGTAACTCCCGCTGAAATCTGCAAGGATATCAGTATGGGTCTCTACCGTAATCTTTGCGCTTGCCTTATAAACGGCGAAAGTGCAGATATAAGAACCCCCATTACAGAGGATAGTGAGGTTGAGCTTCTCACTTTTGAAGCAGATGAAGGTAAGCACGCATTCCGGCATACAGCTTCTCACATTTTAGCTCAGGCAGTTAAAAGACTTTACCCTGAGTCAAAGCTTGCTATAGGTCCCGCTATTGATAACGGCTTCTATTATGATATTGACAGTGATGTTTCTTTCACCCCCGAAGCTCTTGAGAAAATTGAAGCGGAAATGAAAAAAATCGTTAAAGAGGATCTTCCCCTTGAAAAGCTTGAGATGGAGCCTCAGGCGGCTATTGAAGAAATGAAGGCTAAAGGTGAAATCTATAAGGTTGAGCTTATAGAAGAGCACGCAGGCAAAAACGAGCCCATAAGCTTTTATAAGCAGGGTGAGTTCGTAGATGTTTGCGCAGGTCCTCATATTCCCTCAACAGGCAGAGTTAAGGCTTTTAAGCTTACCGCTTGCACAGGTGCATATTGGCGCGGCGACCAGAGCAATAAAATGCTTCAGCGTATTTACGGTACTGCCTTCCCCAAGAATGCAGAGCTTGAAGAGCATCTTCAGAGAGTTGAAGAAGCAAAAAAGCGTGACCATAATAAACTCGGCAGAGAGCTTGAAATTTTCACAACGGTTGACACTATCGGTCAAGGTCTCCCAATTCTTCTTCCCAAGGGTACATTTATTGTTCAGACTCTTCAGAGATTTGTTGAAGATGAGGAAGCAAGAAGAGGTTGGGTACGCACCAAAACACCCCTTATGGCAAAAAGTGACCTCTATAAGATTTCAGGACATTGGGACCATTACAAGGACGGTATGTTTGTTTTGGGAGATGAGGAAAAGGACGATGAGGTTTTTGCCCTTCGTCCCATGACTTGCCCCTTCCAATACCAGGCATATCTCAATAGAGCCCGTTCATATCGCGATCTTCCCATGAGACTTGCTGAAACATCAACGCTTTTCAGAAATGAAGCATCAGGCGAAATGCACGGTCTTATCCGTGTTCGTCAGTTCACAATTTCAGAAGGACATCTGATGTGCCTTCCCGAGCAGCTTGCAGACGAATTCAAGCATTGCCTTGACCTTTGCATATATATGCTTAAAACTCTCGGTCTTTATGAAGATGTTTCTTACCGTTTCTCTCAATGGGATCCGTCTGACAGAGAGAAATATATAGGCACACAAGAGCAATGGGACGAAGCTCAGGGCGTTATGAAGGAAATCCTTGATGATATCGGTCTTAATTACAAGGTCGGCATAGGTGAGGCTGCTTTCTACGGTCCTAAGCTTGATATTCAGATTAAGAATGTTTACGGCAAGG
>CAZCQI010000051.1:0-11791 GCA_964500795.1 uncultured Eubacteriales bacterium | reverse complement strand
ACCGTGTTTCAGGTCTTCTTGCAGGTCAGGAGCTTGAAATGCCCACCTCAAACGGCGAAGGCGACAGACAGATAGTTGAAGCTGTTAAGGACGGCAGAATCCCCGAGGAATTCCTCGATAAAATGGTTGATAACACTCTTGATGTTATTCTCCGCTCAAAAGAAGTTCTCGGCAATTATTCCTACGACACTGCGGCACACCACGAAAAAGCGCGTGAAATAGCCTCTCAGTGTATGGTTCTTCTTAAAAATGAAGAAAATCTTCTTCCTCTCAAAAAGGATGCCAAAATCGCTGTTATCGGCGAAATGGCTAAAAAGCCCCGATTCCAGGGTGCGGGCTCTTCCATTGTTAACGCTATAAAAATTGACTGCGCTTACGATTCGATTACCGAAAAAGGCGTATCGGTTACATATGCACCCGGATATTCAACACAGAAAAAATGCAAAACAAGCGACGAGCAGTTTGTTGCCGAAGCCGTTGAAGCGGCAAAGGGCAAGGATGCAGTCCTTCTCTTTATCGGTCTTACAGAGGAATTCGAGTCCGAAGGCTTTGACCGCACTCACATCAGCATTCCTGCTCTTCATTCAAGGCTTGTTGAGGCAGTTTACGCCGTTAACCCCAATGTTGTTGTTGCAATCTCCGGCGGTGCGGTTATTGAAATGCCTTGGGCGGATAAAGCAAAGGCTATTCTCAACTGCTACTTAGGCGGTGAAAGCTCGGGCAGTGCGGCGGCTGATATTCTTTTCGGCGACGTTAACCCCTCGGGTAAGCTTGCGGAAACATATCCACTTTCACTTTCCGACAATCCTTCATATAATTACTTCCCCGGAAACACTGCAACCGTTGAATACAGAGAAAGCATTTTTGTAGGTTACAGATATTATGACACAGCAAAGAAAAATGTTCGTTACCCCTTCGGTCACGGTCTTTCTTATACAACCTTTGAATACAGTGATTTGAAGCTTTCCGCAGAGGAAATTAAGGATACGGATACTCTTACCGTTTCTTTCAAGGTAAAAAACACAGGCTCCGTTGACGGTGCAGAGGTTGCTCAGGTATATATTTCGGATGCTGAAAGCACTGTCTTCCGCCCCGAAAAAGAGCTTAAGGGCTTTAAAAAGGTATTCCTTAAAGCAGGCGAAGAGAAGGAAATCACTCTTACTCTCGAAAAACGCGCCTTCGCTTATTACAACATAAATATCCACGATTGGCATGTTGAAAGCGGAAAATTCACCGTTATGGTAGGTTCTTCAAGCCGCGATATCAGATTAACGGCAGACGTAAATGTCGAATCCACTGTTGAGGCAGTTGTTCCCGATTATAAGGAAACCGCACCTCAGTATTACAATGCAGACGTTGAAAATATTCCCGCTGAGCAATTTGTTGCCGTTCTGGGAAGAGAGCTTCCTCCTTGCGAAACGAAAGCGTATCCCAACCTGACTATTGCAAATACTCTTGAAGATTCCGCAGTAGGTGTAAACGGTAAAAAGATAGTAAACCTTCTCCGCAAGTTTGTGGGCACGGAGGGTATGGCGTCCGCTATTGCTCTTCAGACACCCGTTAAGAACTTTATCTCAATGAGTCTCGGCGTATTCAGCCCCAAAATGGCTCAGGAGCTTCTTGATGTTCTTAATGATAAAAGACCTTTGGGTCGCGGTCTTGCCGCTATGATAATAAAAGCAATTCCTAAAGTAATAGCAGGTCTTCCCGCGCTTATGAAGTCAATCTAATCGCATTATAAAATCAATGTACCTATACCACAGAAGTTTTTGCGGTATAGGTACAATTATTTTCTCGAAAACTATTGATACTTTTGGAATTTTCTGCGATAATAAGATGTTGAATTATACAGTCTTTCAGTGATTGGAGTTATTATAGTATGAATTATGACTGCAATAAGCTCGCAGAGCTTCTTTTCCCTACTGTTACGGGAACAGTATCCGAGCTTGAAGAAAAATATCCCGAAAGAGGTCTCAAGGAGGGCGCCCGTGTTACGCGTTTTGCCCCTTCCCCCACAGGCTACCTTCATATCGGAGCTTTTTACACTGCCCTTGTAAATATTCTTACCGCTAAAATAAGCGGCGGACAGGCTTACTTAAGAATTGAGGATACCGATAAAAAACGCGAAATCGCCGACGGTGTATCCGCAATTATCGATGGCTTCAAGGACTTCGGAATTGAATTTTCCGAAGGTGTTACAGGCTTCGGCAGTGAGCAAGGCGCATACGGTCCCTACACCCAAAGCAAGCGTGCCGAAATTTACCACATTGTTGCAAAACAGCTTGTTAAAGACGGTCTCGCTTACCCCTGCTTCTGCTCTGCTGACGAGCTCACCGCATTAAGAGCACAGCAAGAGACGGACGGTGCGCTTATAACAGGCTATTTCGGAAAATACGCGAAATGCCGTGACCTTTCTCTTGATGAAATTGAGGATAATCTCAAGGCAGGTAAGCCTTATGTTCTGAGATTTCGTTCACAGGGCAGTGAGGACAAAAAAATCACCTTTGACGATATGATTCGCGGCAAAATAGAAATGCCCGAAAATGTTATAGATGAGGTTCTTTTAAAGTCTGACGGTATTCCCACATACCATTTCGCTCATATTTGCGATGACCATTTTATGAGAACAACTCACGTTATCCGTGCAGAAGAATGGCTTTCATCTGTTCCCAAGCATATTGCTATTTTCAAAGCCTGCGGCTTTAAGGTGCCTAAATACGCTCACCTTTCACAGGTTATGAAGCTTGACGAGGATGACGGAAACAAACGTAAAATTTCCAAAAGGAAAGACCCCGAAGCCGCAGTCAGCTATTTCTTTGAAGCAGGCTTCCCGAGAGAAAGTATTCTTGAATATCTGCTCACCCTCATTAACTCAAACTTTGAGGAATGGAGAAAGGCAAATCCTACCGCGGATATTTACTCTTTCCCCTTTAATCTTAAAAAAATGAGCCCCAGCGGATGCCTTTTTGACCTTATAAAGCTCAACGATATAAGCAAAAATGTAATTTCCGTTATGGATGCCGATACTGTTTATAAGTATATTGCCGAGTGGGCTGAAAAATATGATACCGAATTCTTTAAGGTATTCACAAAAGATCCTGAGCGTTCAAAAGCAATGGTTAATATCGACAGAGAAAATCCCAAGCCCCGTAAGGATATTGCAAAATGGAACGAGGTTAAGGACTATTTCTCATACCTTTTCGATGAATATTATAAGCCCGGGTTCGAGCTCCCCGAAAACATTAAGGCAGAGGATGCAAAAGCAATCCTTCAAAGCTACGTCACCGTTTATGATGAAGCGGATGACAAGGATATCTGGTTCAGTAAAATCAAAGACCTTTGCGAACCGTTGGGCTTCACACCCAACGTTAAGGAATACAAAAAGAACCCCGACCTTTTCAAAGGTCACGTAGGCGATGTTTCAACGGTTATCCGCCTTGCAGTAACTTCTCGCCGAAACACCCCCGACCTTTGCTCTATTATGAAGCTTTTGGGGCAGGATAAGGTTAATGAAAGAATAAACACGGTTATTGAATCACTTTAAGGAGATAAATATGGATGAGATAAAAACAGAAAATTCATCAAACTTTATTCACGATATTATTGATGAAGAATTAAAGGAAGGCGTAAACACAAGAGTGCAGACCCGTTTCCCTCCCGAACCCAACGGATACCTTCATATCGGTCATGCAAAAGCTATCTGCATAGACTTCACAACTGCTATGAAATACGGCGGCGTTTGTAATCTCCGCCTTGACGATACTAACCCCTCAAAAGAGGACATCGAATACGTCGAATCCATTAAGGAAGACATCGAATGGCTCGGCTTCAAGTGGGAAAAATGCCTTTATGCTTCAAGCTACTTTGACTTCCTTTATGAATGTGCAATAAAGCTTATTAAAGACGGCAAGGCTTATGTTGACGACCTTTCCGCAGAGGAAATGCGCGAATACCGAGGAACACTCACAGAGCCCGGCAAAAACAGTCCCTATCGGGACAGAAGCGTAGAAGAAAACCTGGACCTTTTCAAGCGTATGACGGATGGCGAATTCCCCGACGGTGCAAAGGTTTTGAGAGCAAAAATCGATATGGCTTCACCGAATATGAATATGCGCGACCCCGCCATTTACAGAATTATGCACATTGACCATCATCAGACAGGCAACAAATGGTGCGTATACCCGATTTACGACTTTGCTCATCCCCTTTCCGATGCAAAGGAAGGCGTAACCTACTCTCTCTGCTCACTTGAATTTGAAAATCACAGACCGCTTTACAATTGGTTTATAGAGCAGATAGGCTTTGAAGAGCCACCCAGACAGATTGAATTTGCCCGCCTTAACCTTAACTACTGCATAACAAGTAAACGAAGAAACATCCGACTTGTTACGGATAACCTTGTAAGCGGTTGGGATGACCCGCGAATGGCTACTATTTGCGGTATGCGCCGCAGAGGCTACCCTGCAAAGGCTATTCGCGCGTTTATTGAAAAGGTCGGCGTTTCCAAGGCATACAGTGTTGTTGACTACGGACTTCTGGAAGCATGTGTAAGAGATGAGCTTAACGCAGAAGCTCCCCGTGCCATGGCAGTTCTCGATCCTCTTAAAGTTGTTATTGATAACTATCCCGAAAACCAGACAGAGGAAATCGATTTGGAAATTCACCCCGACAAACCGGAGCTCGGCAAAAAGACAGTTACCTTCGGCAGAGAGATCTACGTTGAAAGAAATGACTTTATGGCTGAACCCGTAAAAAAATATTTCCGCCTTTTCCCCGGCAACGAGGTAAGACTCAAAGGCGCATACTTCATCACCTGTAATTCTTACGAAACCGATGAAAACGGAAATATAACTGTTCTTCACTGCACCTATGACCCCGAAACCAAGGGCGGCAACGCTCCCGACGGCAGAAAGGTTAAGGGTACAATCCATTGGGCGGGTCCCAAGGCATTCAAAGCCGAAGTAAGACTTTATGACAGACTTTTCAATGTTGAAGACCCGGCAGGTGTTCCCGATGATGAATTTGTAAACGCAATCAACCCCGATTCCCTTATCGTTCTCAAGGACTGCCTTATTGAAGAGAGCCTTAGGGGTGCAAAATATCTTGACTCCTTCCAGTTTATGAGAAACGGTTACTTCTGCGTTGATAAGGATTCAACAGATGAAGCTCCTGTTTTCAACCGCACGGTTCAGCTTAACTCCTCCTGGAAAAAATAATCCGAAAGGACAATTTAAAATGAAATATGTTTATAAAATCGTAGCCGCAATAATTGCATTAGCGGCAGTACCTTTGGCATTTTTCTCAGATATTTTTTATTACAAGGCTTCTTCAACCGCTTTGCAGCTCCTCGGTTATATTACTCAGATGATGGATAGCTCTGCTATGGATGATATTCTTGCACAAACAGGCGGCACACTTCCCGAAGCCATTGGTGACTCCGTATCAGTCTATGATATAATAAGCCTTGTTATGCAAACAGGCTTTTCAAGCGGTGATTTTACCATAAGCGAAGAATTAAACGGCTTTGTTATGTCCATAGTTACCTTTGCCGTAATTTTGATTCTTGTAATAATTTGCGCAATTGTTACGGCTGTCCTTGCAATTGTCGTAAAAAACAACCGCAAGGTCATTTATTCCTCAATTATAGGAACCGGTCTTTCCGTTATGCTTACTTATGCTTTTGAAGCAATCTCTGAGCCTCTTCTCAACGGCGATATTTCTCTTTCAAGCCTTACGGGCTTCTCAATGGCTTCGCTTATTGCAGAAGTTGAAGAGATTTCTTTAACATCGATGTTCTGGTTCATTCCCGTTGCATTCGTTGCAGTTATTGTTTGGACCGTTCTATATAATGCTACTCTTCCCGAAAAAGAGAAAAAGGAAAGAAAGCTTATGCTCGGGGAGGCGGATGAATAATGATTTTTGACAAGGTTGAAAATATGAGCCTGTATTTCGACAAGCTCTCCGGATTCGAAAAAATTGAAGAAGCATACAAGGCTTTTTGCGCCGCACCTATTGACAGCGGAAGAATTGATATCGACGGCGACAATCTTTGGTGCAATGTTGCATCATACACCGTTGACCCCACCGCTCCGCTGAAATATGAAGCGCATAAGGCGTATGCCGATGTTCAGCTTATGTTCGAAGGTGCCGAAAAATTCGGTTGGGCAAATATAAATGAATGCAATATTACCGAAGACTTCAAAGATGGCAACGATATTGCCTTTATGAACTCAGAAAACGGTCAGTTCTTTGAACTGAAAAAAGGTTATTTCGCCGTATTCTTCCCCGAGGATGCCCACGCACCTTGCAGAAAAAGCGAGCTTTCCGACACAGCACATAAGCTGGTGTACAAAGTTAAAATATAAGGCAACAAAACACACCCGAATTGTAGCTTTCGGGTGTGTTTTTATAATTTTCGGTAATTGAATTTTTGATTTTGGATTAAACATACGTCGAGTGGGTGAAAAAAGTCTTATTCGCCAAAGCTACCAACTTATGAATTTTCGATTTTGGATGAAGAAGGCTTTTTCTTTACCCCGAAGGCGTATCGGGATACGTCAAGTGGGTGAAAAAAAGTCTTATTCGCCAAAAGCGGAAATTCACCTTTTTACGCGTGCGTTGCCCTTCCATATATCCCATATCTGTTCCTCATCTGTGGGCTGAGCATAGTCGGTGAGGCATGTTGAGGCAAGCACACCGCTTGCCCAGGCAAACTGAATTTGCTTTTCGGGAGTATAGCCTTTTAAAATCGAATAAAGAAGACCGCCGACAAAACCGTCACCGCCGCCGATTCGGTCTATTACGGCAATTTCTTTAGGTTCTACGGATTCCCAAGCCTCGCCGTTGAGCATAACCGCACCCCATAAATGACGGTTGGCGTGTTTGACCTCCCGAAGATTTGTTGCAAAAACCGTAGTTTTCGGAAATTCGCGTTTCACTTGTCCTACGGTTTCCTTAAATTTTTCAACGGGTGTCATTTCTTCCTTGTAGGCTACCAACTTAAAGTGCATGCCAAGGCATAAGGTGAAATCCGATTCATTTCCGATTATTATATCTGCAATATCTGCGATTTGTTTGAATATACCGCGTAATTCTTCCTCCCTGTTTTCCCAAAAGGATGCGCGGTAGTTAAAATCAAAAGAAACAACCGTTCCGTATTTTTTCGCAGTTTTTGCAAGTTCGAGGCAGAATTCCCCCGTTTCTTTTGAAAGAGCGCAAATAAGCCCTGTCAGATGAAGAATTCCTACACCCTCTTCACCGAACAGCTTTTCCAAATCGAAATCTTTAATATTAAGGGTTTTTCCTACCTCGCCTGCCCTGTCATTATGAACACGCGGACCTCTCAGGCCGAAGCCGCTATCCGCAATGTTGAATTGGTGACGGTAGCCCCACGGACCGCCTTGGGGAACATCTTTCCCCTCAAACTCCATATTACGGGAGCGGAGATTCGATTTTATAAACTGAGCAATGGGACTGTCTTTCACAAAGGTTGTTAAGACCTTTACGGGTAAACCCAAATAAGAGGAAATTGATGCAACATTGGTTTCAGCTGAGGTTGCCTGCAAGTAAAATACATCGGAGGAAAACACAGTCTGTCTGTCTGGCGGTAAAAGGCGCACGCCCATGCTTGTTGGGACAACGAGGGCGTACTTATAATCTTTTCTTATTTCTATCATTTTTATTCCTTCTTTATTAAGTGGCAAGCGGCAAGTTTCGGGTCTGCGACGCTATTATAATGTAGTGGACGGCCTTGTGTCCCGCCAACAAGTAATTCTAACCTTTCGGGAGGGTCAAACCCGACCCTACATTGGCAACTAATTACGCATTATAGGTTGTTGCCGCGGTATTTCCGCCTTCGCCCGTCCAATTTGTATGGAAGAACTTACCTTTCGGGAAATCCGTTCTTTCATAGGTGTGGGCACCGAAGAAATCTCTTTGTGCCTGAAGAAGATTTGCGGGAAGCTTTTCAGAACGGTAGCCGTCAAAATAAGTCAATGCCGCGGACATTGCGGGAATCGGCACACCGTTAAGCATAGCCACTGCACAAACCTTTCGCATACTGTCTAAAGAGTCTGCAATAACATTTTTAAAATATCCGTCAAGCAAAAGATTTGAAAGCTCGGGCTTTTTGTCAAAGGCTTCTTTGATTTTTTCCAAAAACGCGCTTCTTATGATACAGCCTCCTCGCCACATAAGGGCAATTTCGCCGTAGTTCAATTCCCAACCGTAGGTTTTTGAAGCGTTTCTCATAAGGGAATAACCTTGAGCATAAGAAATTATCTTTGAAGCATACAGAGCCTTTCTGATATGCTCTGTATATTCTTCTTTATCACCTTTAAAATCTATATAAGGACCTGAAAGCTCCTTGGAAGCTTCAACGCGTTCCTCCTTCATTGCACTGAGATACCTTGCAAACACCGCTTCGCTTATGAGTGTGAGAGGCACACCGTTATCGAGAGCGGCGTTACTCGTCCATTTTCCCGTACCCTTTTGCCCTGCGCTGTCGAGAATTTTATCAACAAGGGGTGAACCATCCTCATCCTTTACCTCAAAAATTTTACTCGTTATTTCAATAAGATAGCTGTTAAGCTCGCCCTTATTCCACTCCGAAAAAACACGGTGCATATCCTCTGCCGAATACCCCAGAAGTGTTTTCATAAGATGATACGCCTCGCAAATAAGCTGCATATCACCGTATTCTATACCGTTATGCACCATTTTAACAAAATGACCTGCACCGCCAAAGCCAACCCATTGGCAACAGGGCGAACCGTCCTCGGTTTTGGCGCAAATGCTTTGAAAAACGGGCTTCACGCTTTCCCACGCTTCAGATGAACCGCCCGGCATCATTGAAGGACCTTTGAGTGCTCCCTCTTCACCGCCGGAAACTCCCGTTCCGATAAACAAAAGACCTCTTTTTTCAAGATATTCCGTCCTTCTTTGGGTATCGGAGAAATGAGAATTACCGCCGTCTATGATGATATCGCCCTTTGAAAGAAGCGGCAAAAGCTTCTCGATAGTTTCATCCACGGGGGTGCCTGCTTTTATCATCATCATAACCCTGCGCGGTCTTTCCAAGGAAGCCACAAGCTCCTCTAAGGTATGAGCACCGTAAAAGTTTTTTCCTTTCCCTCTTGTATTTAAAAATCCATCAACTCTTTCAGGATTTCTGTTATAAACCGAAACAGAGAAGCCCTTACTTTCCATATTAAGAGCAAGATTTTCGCCCATAACAGCCAATCCGATAAGACCTATATTATATTTCCCCATTTATATTTTCCTTTCTGTGAATAAGAAAACGGAAAAAACGCGTTTTCCTGTTTAAACTGTCCAAAGCCCGAGGGCGGGGTTGCTTACATAATAAACCTCTTCGCCGTTTACGGTATTAAACCCGTCCCGCAATCTTCCCGGGTCATAAATTTTCACTGCCTCTTCATAGGGCATATACTTAAAGCCGACGCCTTCCAGCTCATCCTTTGTCATATGCTCCGTGCAGTAGGTGACGCTGAATTTCCCGTCGGAGGAGCCGTGAATCAGGTGAGCCGCAACGGAAAGATTATTTTTTAAATCTTCTTCTGTTTCCACAAGCTGAAGAACCTTTTCTCTTCCTACATATCCGTATTTTCTTATGAGTCTGTCGTTCTCTTCATCCTCGCCGAATTTTTTTACACCCGGTGCAAGCACAATAAGCTCGCCGCCGTCAGCCATTGCCATACGCATACGGTAAACAGACTTATTTCCCAGCCAAGTGCTCCTGAATTCTCTCGGGTCAAGAAAAACGACCGCCTTTTTTACGGGCTTCTCTACCACCGTGATATTTTTTCTTTGACTTTGCTTAACTGCTCTTTCAAAATTTGAACGTTCCCGTCCGATATATATACCGTGAATGAGGGTTTCGTCCTTTTCGTTGGTGGTGGTAACCGTAAAAACATACATAAGCGGTATATTCTTTATGCAGTTTTCCTCGGCATAATCAAGAACCTTTCTCACAGGGGAAAAATCCTTACCCATAACCTTTTCCATGCCGTAAAACGCGCCAAGCATATGAGAAGAATTTATCATACTGCTTCCGCCGCAGCCTACAAAAATGTTTTTGGAGTAGTTAGCCATACCAACCACTTCGTGGGGCACAACCTGACCTATTGAAATTATAAGGTCGTAAGACGGATCTAAAAGGCGCTTGTTAACTTCAACGTCAATGGGGGTTTTTACAAGACCTTCCGATACGCTTTCAACAAAATCCGCAGGCACCTCACCGATTTTCACCACATCGGTTTTCCAATTATGCACAATAAGCTTTTCATAAGGGATGTCCTCACCGAAAAATGCCTTGCACTCCTCCTTTGTTACAGGCTCGTGAGTACCCACAGCCGGCATAATATCCACCTGACAGGTATCCTTTAAAAGGTTATAGTACATATTTGTGATTTTTCCCGCACCCGAATACATACGCGTATAATCGGGCGGCAAAATGAGGATTTTTTCGAATTTTTTTCCTTCAACGCTCTTCTTTATAATTTCAAAAAGATTTTGATCATTTACGGCTCCGTCGCTTTCTATAAACAAAAATGTCACCTCGTTCAACTGTATTTTTTGGTAAAATAAATCTGTAACATTATTTTTGTGCATTTAATTGAAAATATTACTGATATGTGGTAATATATTAAAAGAAATTTTTCGGAGGTCGTTTTTATGAAAAAATTTATGGATAAAGATTTCTTGCTTTCCACCGAAACCGCTAAAAAGCTTTACGCGGCATGTGAAAACACACCTATTTTTGACTGGCACTGCCATCTTTCACCTAAAGAAATCTACGAAAACAAGGAGCCTGCCGATATTGCCTACCTTTGGCTTGCAGGCGACCACTATAAATGGCGCGGTATGCGCTCCTGCGGTATAAGCGAGGAATATATTACCGGAGATAAATCACCTTATGAAAAATTCAAGGCTTGGGCAGAGGCAGTTCCTAATTTTATAGGAAACCCTCTTTACCATTGGACTCACCTTGAATTGCAGAGATATTTCGGAATTTACGAAACACTCTCCCCTGCCACCTGCGATAAAATATGGGAAGAGACTAATGCCAAAATCAAAGCGGGCGGCTACACTCCCAGAGAGCTTATTGAAAAAAGTAATGTTGCCTGCGTTTGCACAACGGACGATGCCGCCGACACTCTCGAATACCATAAGCTTTTAGCTGAGGATAAGTCCTTTAAATGCAAGGTTCTTCCCGCTTTCAGACCCGACAAGGCTCTCGGTATTGAGCTCCCCGGTTACAATGATTGGGTCAAAGCTCTTGAAAATGTTATGAATAAAAAGGTGGAATCTTTCACCGAACTCAAAGCAGCTCTTCTTTCAAGAATCGAGTTTTTTGCCGAAATGGGTTGCAGAGCCTCCGACCACGCTTTCACCTACGTTCCCTATAAAAGAGCTGATGAAGCTGAACTGAACAGGATTTTCAAAAAGCGTCTTTCGGGCGAAGCTCTAACAAAAGACGAAACAGATGCATACAAAACAGAGCTGATGCTCTTCCTTGCAAATGAATATGCAAAGCTCCAATGGGGCATGGAAATTCATATCGGTGCCATGAGAAACAACAATACAGCTATGTTTAAAAAGCTGGGTCCCGATACAGGCTACGATTCGGTTGCAGATTATGAAATTGCCGTTAATCTTTCAAGACTTCTCGATGCAATGAATTCTGAATATCAGCTTCCGAAAACAGTTCTTTTCACCCTTAACCCCAAGGATAACTATGTTCTCGGCACAATGCTCGGAAACTTCCAATCAG
>CAZCQI010000050.1:0-11910 GCA_964500795.1 uncultured Eubacteriales bacterium | reverse complement strand
ATGACCGTTACTGCCGCTCAGCGTTTCGCTTACCTTTTAAAAACTGTTGATTCAGGCGCAAAGATAGCTTCACAGCTCACAGATGAATATGTCAGAAAATATCCCGAAATAGTAATTGATTTTGACAAGGCTTACGTTGATAAATACACGGGAATCGATATAACCGAAGAGAGAATAGTTAAAACACTCACCTCTCTGGGCTTCGGTGTTGAAAAGAACGGCAGTAATTTCACTGTAAAAGTCCCCTCCTTCAGAGCCACAAAGGATGTTACCATTAAAGCCGATATTATTGAAGAAATCACTCGTATTTACGGCTATGATAACTTCAGCATCATCACAACCAAGAGTCCCTTGAAGCCTGTTAAGAGTTCTCCCGTTCGCTCTCAGAGCAACGAAATCAAAGATATTCTGGTTAAGCACTATAACCTTCATGAAGTACATTCTTATATCTGGTGCGATGTAAGGAAATACAAGAAGTTAGGCATAGAGGTTGAGGACAATGTTAAGGTTCTTAATATTGAAAGCTCCGATAACGGTACTCTCAGGAACTCAATGATTCCCGCCCTTATTTCCGCAGTTTCGGATAACAAGGATTTCAAAGAAAGCTTTGGTATTTTTGAAATTGGCAGAGTTGCCGCCGGAATTAAAGCAGACGGCACTGCCAATGAGCGCCGCCGCTTAGGTATTGTTCTTTTCAGCAAATCTGAAACTGAAAAAGAATTATTCTTTAAAGCTGTCAGCATTATCAATGAGATTTTCTTACAAATAAAACACAAGACTCCCGTGCTCGCTAAAGTAAAACCGACTCACGCCTGGCAGCACCCGAAGAACACTGCGCTCATTTCCTGCGACGGCGTTGAAATCGGTACACTCAACACACTTCATCCCGCTAACGCTCAAAAGCTTGATAAAAACGGTGCTGCAGTTTGCATCGAAATTGATGTTGATGATTTCATCACTGTGGGCGGCGATAATATTACTTTTACCGAACCTTCATCTCAGCAATCCACTTACTACGACCTTTCACTCGTTATGAAAGAGGGTGTAACCTTTGCTGATATTTCAAAATGCTGGGATTGCCTCAAACTTCCCGAACTCAATTCTGTCAAGGTTATTGATACCTATGAGAAAGACGGTGTAAACAGCATAACAGTTCGACTTATCTTCTCTTCAAAACAGAGAACTCTTGAAATGGATGAGGTTCAGGGCTGGATAGATACAGTTCTCGAAAATCTTAAAAATATCGGCATTGAGTTAAGAGCCTGAAAATTTTAAAGTTGATAAATCTTAATAAATTAGTGTTGTAATTTTCAAAAATATAGTTTATAATACTTGTTATAGACTATGGGAGGTGTTTATATGACAGATAAAACAATCCAATTCACAATCAGCGACGAGCACGAGAAAGAGATGCGAAATATACTTGTAACGGTTTATAACGCCTTGGTTGAAAAGGGTTATAACCCTACGAGTCAGCTTGTAGGTTATATACTGTCTGAGGACCCCACCTACATCACAACTCATAACAATGCCAGAAGTCTTATCAGAAAAATAGACAGAGATGAGCTTTTACAGGCTCTTCTTAAGGCATATTTGAATTAAGGAGTATATTATGGCTGATTCTCAGAAAAGTTTTCTTACCTATAAAGGTAAGCCGCTCGTTCGCAAGGGTAACACAATTTACTACGGTACTATGACAGACCCTTTTGTAATCATCCTTTCAATCGGCGAGTCACACGAAGTTCATGGGGTTAAAATTGCCGACAAGGTTACTGTTCAGCTTGTTAACACGGCTATTGCAAATCCCATGGAAGCCATTGTTAAAAGAACCGAAAAGAATGGTCTTTGGGCGGCAATTGATATTGCTTCAATTTGGCTTCAGCGAGCATTAAAGGCTGAATAAAAAATTACTCACTCCGAAATCAATCGGGGTGAGTTTTTATTTCTGCAAAAATTATGTGATGTCTGTTAAAAACGCGAACAGGAATAAGGCTGTCACCGAGACCGCGGCTGATAAGCAGGTCTGTTCCGTCGAAATCATATAAACCGCTTGTATATTCAGGAAACAAGCCTTGATCCGGAGCATAAAGCCCCTGACCGAATACTCTTATCTGACCGCCATGGGCATGACCGGAAAAAACAGCATCAAAACCATATTGTGAATATACATCTATTCGTTCAGGCTGGTGAGCAAGAAGAATATTATAATTGTCTTCATCAATATCAAGCAAAGAACAGTAAGCATGCGTTTTTTCAACAACAGACGATAATTCCGTTTCAAAATACTGATTATCAATGCCGTGAACGACAAAGGAGTCGCCTTCCTCATTCTCGATATTTACGCTTTTGTTATCAAGAACTGTAACTCCCCGCTCTTTCAACCCCGTAATCAATTCATTATATTCCTCCGTTTCCTGACGGAATGTTATTGCTTCGTGATTACCGGTAACATAATAAACCGGTGAAATCTCAACAAGTTCATCAATAAAAAGCAATGAACGCTCTATATCTGTTATGCGAAAATCAATTAAATCGCCCGTTAAAAAAATTATATCCGGTTCCTCGCTCTTTAACTGATCAATTATATCATCAGTAACCAAATCTGATTGATTGTTATGATAATCTGAGATATGCGCTATTTTATATCCGTCAAATGATTCCGGCAATTTATTGGTTTCAAGCTCAATATGTTCAACTGAAAGTGTATAGTTACTTATATATAAAATAACAACAGCGCAAACAAACAATAACGAACATAGTAAAAGCAGATTCTTTTTATTGATTCTGCTTTTAAGCTTATTTATCATAAAATCTCACCGTTTTCGATTGCGGTGATCTGGTCAACTCTGCGCTGATGGCGACCGCCCTCGAACTCGGTTTTGAGGAAAACATCAACAAGCTCGCAAGCGGCTCCCGCACCGATAACACGCGCACCCATACAAAGGACGTTTGCGTCGTTATGTAATCTTGTGTATTTAACGCTGAAATAATCGGAGCAGCAAGCAGCTCTTATGCCTTTAACCTTATTAGCCGCAATTGATATGCCGACACCTGTTCCGCAACAAAGAATTGCTTTAGCTGCCTCACCGTTTACAACCTTAAGGCACGCTTTTTGAGCAAATGCGGCATAATCAACAGAAGCAGTCGAATCTGTTCCGCAATCAATAAAATCAACACCTTTTTCGGTAAGGTATACTTTAATTTCTTCTTTAAGAGGGAAACCTGCGTGATCAGATGCTAAAACTATCATTTTTAAACAACCTTTCCATTTTATTTATTTTTATTCTTTAATTCTCTTTCCGCTTGGGAAAGCCTTAAATACTTTGGTAAAAGCTCATCAGCAGAAACTCCGTAGTTTTCATTGCTGTTAAGCATTTCATCTGCAATCACGGCAACTGAAGATGCACACTGAAAGCGAATACCCACGGGCGCAATGGAAATGCAGGGCAGATCATCTTTCATTTTGCCGTAGCAAAGGCTTGCTCCGTCACCTATGAGCATTATTTTTCCCTCAACACTTTTGAGCTGCTCTGTTAAATCGGCAATGGACAAAGCCTCATCGGGAGTTACCCGTTTAAGACCATTCTTACAGTCAAACTGAGCAGTATAAACCTGATTGCAACGGGCATCCATAACGGATACCGCATAAACGCCTGTATCCGAAAGAGGTTTTGCAATAACCTCCAAAGTTGAAACACCAATGCATTTTTTATTGAGGGGTTGCGCAAGACCTTTCACTGCAGAAACACCGATACGAACACCCGTAAATGAACCGGGACCGCTTGATACTGCAAAGCAATCTATATCATTGACGGATAGACCTGCAGTTTTTAAAACTGAATCCACCATAGGTAAAAGTGTTTGACTGTGAGTTAACCCGGTATTTGAAAAATTAACCGCAAGGAGCTTACCGTCTGAGATTACTGCGGTACTTGCGGCAGTTGCTGTACTGTCAACGCCAAGAATTTTCATAAACACTTTCACCACACATTCTTAAAATACGGCTTTCATCATCGTCACCGCGTTCGAACTCAATTTTAATAAGCTTTTCTTCCGGAAGAGCGTTTTCGATATTTTCGCTCCACTCAATCGCAAGAACACTTCCGTTATCAATATAATCAAAAAAGCCTGTTGTACACAAATCCTCGAATGTACTGATTCTGTACATATCGAAATGGCAAAGGGGAATTTTACCGCCGTATTCGTGAACAAGAGCAAATGTCGGGCTTGAAACATCGGCAGAAATGCACATTCCACGGGCAAGTCCCGCGGTAAAACGGGTTTTTCCCATACCGAGACCGCCGAAATACGCAATTACTTCTCCACCCTTTAAAACCTTGCCGAGTAGTTCACCGAAATGCTCGGTTTCATTCGGTGAAGATGAAAAGACTTCTATCATAAATACCTCAAATTTTGTTAAAAGATTTAAAACACTTGAAATAAAAAACCAATATATGTATAATAACAATATTAAGAGATAAAATCAAGGGGGCAAAGCCTTGAAAAAATATTTTTCAGTCATAAAACGGTTTGTCTCAGAAACAGACAAGCTTCTTCTTTTACTTATTCTTGCCACATCTGTTTTCGGCGTTTTGATGGTTCACAGTGCTACTCTTTGGGAGTTACCTGCCGGCGAAAGTATTTCACGAGATGCTACTGTTATGATAATTGCCGCAGTTGCAGGTATTATTATAACACTCGTGATTTCGGCAATAGATTATGAGCTGATTATGAAGCTATGGCCCATAATAGGCGCTTTTTGCGTAGGACTGATGATTGTAACGCTGATATTCGGTGTTGCGCCGCCTGCCCGCCCCGATTCCAAATGCTGGTTGCAATTCGGCTCTGTTTATTTTCAGTCTTCGGAGCTTGTTAAGGTCGGTTTTGTTATTACTTATGCTATGCACCTTGAGTTATGCAAGGATAATCTAAACAAACCGCTCAACATAATTCTATTGGGTATTCACGCAATGATACCTGTTGGTCTTGTTCTTCTGACGGGTGATATGGGTTCAGCCCTTGTTTTTATTATGATAGCGTTAGCTATGCTTTATTTTGCAGGTCTTCATATAGGATTTTTTGCCGCAGGCGGAATTTTAGCAATTGCCGCGGCACCCCTTATCTGGATGTTTGTTTTCAGCAATATTCAAAGGAACCGCTTTTTAGCGCTCTTCCGCCCCGAAGAATTTTCAGATGAAATTTACCAGCAATTACGTGGAATAAACGCCTTGGGCTCAGGCGGTTTTTTCGGTCAGGGATATCTTAACGGAACATATACGCAAGCCGGTATAGTTCCCGAGGTTGAAAACGATTTCATCTTTACGGCAATCGGCGAAGAAACAGGCTTTTTCGGTTGCATTATCGCGTTAGGTCTTTTATTTACAATAGTTTTTAAAATGATAAAAACAGGTAAAGAGGCTCGGGATTTCTCCGCAAGCCTTGCCTGCTACGGTATTGCTTCTATGATTGTGGCTCAGGTTATTATAAACATCGGTATGTGTCTGATGCTTTTGCCTGTTATTGGTATTACGCTCCCCTTCTTCAGTGCCGGTGGTACAAGCACGCTTTGCCTTTACATAGGTATAGGACTTGTGTTCAGCATTTACCGCTATAACCGTTCACGAGAAGCGGTTAATTTCAGGTTAACTAAAATAGCATCTCCGTTTTCGGAGTATTAAAAAACATCCTCGATATCAAACGAATATCGAGGATATTTTTTTATATTTTTTTCAGCCTTGCCATTTTTGCCATAACCTTTTTTGTTCCGCAGGTATCAAAGGCAATTTCAAGAAGCATATCTCCGCCGACTGCTTTTGCGCTGATAATAAGACCTTGTCCGAAGGTTTTATGCTCAACGGTATCACCGACCTTGAAATCAAGAACTACATTGTCATTTGCAGATTTTTTTGGTACTGAACTAAATCCTCCGTTTGAAAAGCCTTTAGCTGAGTTACGCTGCTGAGAAGTTTTTGAATATGATGAGGTTTGAGGGGAAGAAAATGATTTCGTTCCTCCTCCGAAAGACGAACCGTGTGAAGAGCCCGAACAACCGCCGTAGAAGGGTTGTTGCGGCGTTTTACGCTCCATATC
Source organism: uncultured Eubacteriales bacterium (assembly GCA_964500795.1). Lineage (GTDB taxonomy): Bacteria > Bacillota > Clostridia > Oscillospirales > Acutalibacteraceae > DTU089. The sequence goes on along the minus strand of CAZCQI010000050.1, from coordinate 5,820 downwards.
GGTTAATCCCTCGGGTATTTCCGAAAGAAAGCGTGAAGGGCGCGTAAAGCTCGTGTTACCGTAAATCATTCTCGAACGTGCATTTGTAATAAAAAGCTTTTCCTTGGCTCTCGTTATACCAACATAGCAAAGACGGCGTTCTTCTTCAATTTCGGAAGGGTCGTACATAACCTGATTTCCCGGGAAAAGTCCCTCTTCCATACCGACTATGAAAACAACCGGAAATTCAAGACCTTTTGCTGAATGAAGCGTCATCATAACCGCTGACTCGTTTTCGGAGTTGTAGTTATCAATATCCGTCATTAAGGCAACCTCTTCGAGGAAGCCGGTAAGTGTACCGTCCTCATTTTCCTCCATATAGCGAAGCAGGTTTGCAAGAACCTCCATTACGTTTGCTTTACGCTCCTCAGCTGTTTCTTTATCGAGCTCAAGAGATGACAGATATCCCGTTTTAGTTATAACGTCATCAAAGAAATCCTGTATTTCCTTTTCTTCAAGTGAAACCGCAAGCGAATCAATCAGCTTTGTAAAATCAAGAAGCTTTGCCGCTCCGCGCGAAAGCATAGGGTAATCATTAGCGTGGGATATAACCTCATAGAAGGAAAGACCGAGACCGTCTGCTATTGAAGAAGCGTTGTTAATTGTAGTATCTCCTATTCCGCGTTTAGGTTCGTTTATGATTCTTTTCAAACGAACAGTGTCGGAAGGATTGGCAATTACAGAAAGATACGCAAGCACATCCTTAACCTCTTTACGGTCATAGAAGCGGTGACCGCCGATAACCTTATAGGGAACCGCGTTATAAACAAGAGCGCGCTCAATACTGCTTGATTGAGCATTGGTTCTGTAAAGAATAGCAAAATCGGAGAATTTTCTGCCTGTTGCAACAGCGTTGAGGATTTCGTCTGCAACATATCTGCCCTCATCACGTTCATCATTAAGAATGCGAACGGTTATTTTTTCGCCACCGTCCTTATCCGTCCAAAGAGTTTTGCCTTTTCTTCCGCGATTATTTTTAATAACTGCATTTGCCGCATCAAGAATAACCGAGGTTGAACGGTAGTTCTGCTCAAGCCTTATAACCGCGGTATCTTCATACTGATTTTCAAAAGAAAGGATATTTTCGATTGTTGCACCGCGGAATTTATAAATACTCTGGTCATCATCACCCACAACACAAATGTTACGGTAACCGTTTGCAAGAAGTGAAGTAAGAACATACTGCGCATGGTTGGTGTCCTGATACTCATCCACCATAACATATCTGAACCTGCGCTGATAATACTCTAAAACCTCGGGATTTTCTTTCAGAAGCTTGACTGTATTAACAATTATATCGTCAAAATCCATAGCATCGGCATTTTTAAGCATTTGCTCATACTTTTCAAAGGCCTGTCCGATAAGCTTTTTGTTATTATCGAAACCTGCCGAGGCAGTATAATCTTCAGGCGTCTGCAAGGAATCTTTAGCCTTGCTTATTTCGGAAAGAACATATTTAACGGGCAAACGCTTTTCGTCAATTTCAAGAATTCTCAGAACTTCCTTCATTACGCGCCTTGAATCGTCCGTATCATAAATTGTGAAATGCTTTGAAAAGCCTATTTTCTCACTGTCTCTGCGAAGAATACGCACACAGCAGGAATGGAAGGTACTCGCCCACACATCGTTTCCTTTTTCCTCGCCGAGCATAGCTTCAAGACGGGATTTGAGCTCGTTAGCCGCCTTATTCGTAAAGGTGATTGCAAGAATCTGCCACGGTGCAGGAGCATCCACACTTAAAAGCCTCTCAATTTCAAAGGGCACTTCTCCCCCGTTTTCAATATAGCTTTCAAGAGCTTTGCAATCTGCTTCAGTCGGAACTCTGTATGTAAAATCCGAGTTATAAGCATTACCGTATTTTATAAGATATGCAATTCTGTTAACAAGGACGGTTGTTTTGCCACTGCCCGCACCCGCAAGAATCAACACCGCGCCGTTAACATTGAATACGGCACGACGTTGCATATCGTTCATTCTTGAAAATTCCTTTTCTATTAGTTTCCTTCTTAATTCAACGAAATTCATAATACACCCATATTAACTGTTATTTAAAATCGTTCTTTCCAATTCCGAAAACATTTGCAACTGACTGCGACTGATTTCCAAAAGAACTGCATAAACGGAATATTTTAAAAGCGGCTGAGCTTCGGCACAGGAAACACAAGCCTTAATTTTTCGAGTAATCAGCGAAACGGTTGAAGATACAGAAGCAGCACTGTCGCGGCAAGAAACCAAAAGCCGTGAATACTCCTTTTGTTTTCCTAAGTCTGTGAAAACATCCGACTGTTTTGCAAAGCTAACTTCGAGTGATTCGCACAGGCAGAAACATTCACTCCAGAACAACGGAGCAAATTCACGAACAGCCCCCGCGCACACAAGCTCACGGGACAAACAATCGGTTAAGATGAAAATATCACCCCGCTCAATGGGGGCAATAAATTCATTTTGCAAGTTATTCAAAAGTTCATTTTTCATACCTGAAAAGGCAATTTTCCCGATTTCACAATTACCGCTTTTCAACGCATTCGAAAATGTTTCTTCTACATTTTTTGAAAGCTCTTTTAACGTCTTGAAATAATCATATGACTTTTTCAAGCGCACCTCGAAATCTTATTTTGTATAAAGGCTGATACCTTCAGAGTCGATTGCCACAAGCAAAGGAAAATTTTCGACTGTGAGTTTTTTTACTGATTCGCATCCTAATTCCTCAAATGCGACAACCTCACAGGCTTTAACGCATTTTGAATAAAGGGCACCTGCACCGCCCACAGCGGCAAAATATACTGCACCGTGCTCTTTCATAGCCGCAACCACCTCATCACTGCGGTTGCCTTTTCCTATCATTGCCTTTTGACCCAAGGATATCATCAAAGGAGAAAAGCAATCCATTCTGGATGAAGTTGTGGGACCGATACTGCCGATTGCAAGACCCTCCTTTTCGGGAGTAGGCCCTGCATAATAAACAACGGAGTTTTTGATATCAAAGGGCAATTCATCATTTTGGGAAATGAGAGCGGTTATTTTTTTATGGGCAGCATCTCTTGCCGTGTATACAGTGCCCGAAAGATAAACCCTATCACCCGCCGAAAGAGTATTTACCCATTCATTTATATTGGAAGTTTTTAAAAAATATTCACTCATTATGCATCATTTAAATCAATATCATCATTTATAACAGGCTTTGAAAAATCATATTCCGATACAGTGGGAAAGCCCTCAGAAACGATACCTTCCACGGTACTGTTATCCGCAATAAGAGCCTGAGCGGTTTTACTCATATTACCCGTAAGAACCTTTATACGAAGCTCAACTTCCTCAACTGATTTTGTAAAACTGCGGGCAATTTCCCCTATACCAGCAGAAAGGTCATCAATTTTCACGGCAGTTTCACCGATAGCCGCATAAACTGATTTTGTAACGTTATTTGCACGTTCTTTTGCCTCTTGAACAAGCTCCTCAGAATGAACACGCGCATCAAGCATCGCCGCACCAACCTGACGCTCAAGGTCTCTCTTTCGTTCGATTTCTTCTTTTAATTTAATATTTTCGGTCCGCAAAGCGTTAAGCTCTTCTTCAACCTCATCATTTAAAGAAGCTTTATCTGCACACTGAGTCAGCTCCAAAATTAACCGGTCTTTATCTTCCAAGGAAGCTTCATATTCAGCAAGTTTTTCAGTAGCTTCAGCCAAATCACATTTAAGCTTTGCAACATCCTCTGTTTCAGATTGAATTTGAGAAAGCCGGGTATTCAACTGAACAGTTTGCTCTTTATTTGCGGCAAGCTGTTTTTCAAGCTGATCTTTTTCGGCGAGGATCATACTTATGTAATTCATAACCTCATCTTTTTTAAATCCGCCGAAAGCGGATGTTTTAAATAAAATATCTCTTGCCATACGGCAACCTCCAATCGATACTCTCGCTTATACTTCTTCATTATAACAGAACAGATATTATAAAACAACAAAAAATTTTCATTTTCTGTTTCTTTTTTTACGCATTTGGTATATAATTAAAAAAAAGAAATTGAAAGGTTGTGGCTATTATGAAAAAATCAGCAAAAGCTTTGTTAGGTACCGCCGGTGTTTTTATCGGAACCGGTGTTACTATAAATTCTCTCATTCTTACAAGAGCATCAAAAAAAATCAGCGATGCTGCAAGCAAAATTGAAGAAAAAAAGAACCCTACCGACCCTAACGAGCCCAAAGTTATTTTGCGTGCTGAGGGCGATGCTTGGGTTGATAAGCAGGACTATGACCATATAGTTATAAAAAATCGCAAAAACGAACCCATTCATGCCTATGTCATTAAAGCAAAAGAAGAGACCGATAAATGGCTCATTTGCGTTCACGGCTACACAAGCGGCCCCAAAGGCATGGGCAGCTACGCTCTGCATTATTACGAAAGAGGATATAACATTCTTCTCCCTGCAATGCGAGGTCACGATATAAGTGAGCATCGCTCAATTACCATGGGCTGGCTCGACAGGCTTGATATTATTGATTGGATAAATTATATTATAAACATCTATAAAAATCCCCGAATCGTTCTTCACGGTGTTTCAATGGGCGCCGCAACAGTTATGATGACCACGGGTGAAAACCTCCCCGAAAACGTTAAATGTTGCGTCGCGGATTGTGGATATTCGTCAGTCTGGGATGAATTTCAAAATGAAATGAAGCGCACTTATCACGTGCCTTTCCCCACTCCGCTCCTCGTTGCAGGAAGCGTTGCAACTAAAGCAATTTCAGGTTTTTCCTTTAAGGAAGCATCAAGCATCAATCAGCTGAAAAAATCCAAAACGCCCACAATTTTTATTCATGGCGAGAAGGATGAATTTGTTCCTTACAGAATGATGGATCTTAACTACAACGCGGCTTCCTGCGTTAAAGAAAAGGTATCTATCCCTGATGCTGAGCACGCTGAAGCTCACTTGGTTCACCCTGAGCTTTATTGGAAAGCAACCTTTGATTTTGTTGATAAATACATAAAATAATGCTCTGCTTATGAGCACTTGCAAAAACCTGCCTGCTTTTTTCAGGCAGGTTTTTATATAAAGGAATATTCAATGAATTTCATCTTATAATAATTCTGTATTTTATTTAATGCGTCAAATTATTAACAAAATGAAAAAAATTGGCTTTTTCGGTTGAATTTATTGATAAAATAGTGTAGAATGTAAATAATTACATAATAGGTAATTTTGGACTATTTACAGGAGGTCTTTTAATATGTCAGCATTAACAACCAACAAGAGCGTTCTTTCCTGGATCGACGAAAAAGTTGACCTTGTAAAGCCCGACAGAATTGTCTGGATTGACGGCTCTAAAGAACAGATTGAAGAACTAAGAGCAACTGCTTGCTCAACAGGTGAACTCATTAAGCTCAACGAAGAGCTTCTTCCCGACTGCTATCTTCACAGAACCGCAGTTAACGACGTTGCACGTGTTGAAGGCAGAACTTTCATATGCGCTCCTACTAAGGAAGAAGCAGGTCCAACCAATAACTGGATGGCTCCCGATGAAGCTTATGAAATGCTTTACGATATCGCTCGCGACAGCTATAAGGGCAGAACAATGTATGTTATCCCCTATTCAATGGGTCCCGTTGGCTCACCCTTTGCTAAAGTAGGTATTGAGCTTACAGATTCAATTTACGTTGTTCTTAATATGGCTATTATGACGAGAGTCGGCACTGCTGTTCTTGATGTTCTCGGCGACAGCAATGATTGGGTTCGCGGTCTTCACTGCCGTTGTGATATCGACGAAGAAAAGAGATATATCT
>CAZCQI010000049.1:0-12067 GCA_964500795.1 uncultured Eubacteriales bacterium | reverse complement strand
CACCGTTTTCCAAAGCTTCTTTTGCGTTTCTGCAAAGGTTAAGCTCAAATTGACGGCGCATTTTTACAACCTTATCGCAACAAGCGCGGAAATAAAGAAGAAGGAAACGCCAATTAGCATCTAAAGACGGGTAATCCGCTTTCAACTCGCAAAATGCCTTGTGAACAAAATCAATACCTATATTTTCTTCCGGAGCACCGTGCCAATTTTTCTCCAAAGCAAGAATACAGTCGGTAATTTTCTCTTCGTCTGCACCGTACATAAAGAATCTTGCGTAATCAAGAATTATTTCGCGAAGCTCTGTATCGGAATCCCATTCCATAGCACTCCAGACCATTTTATTAAGGTCGTCGTGGACACCCTCCGAATAGCTTACGCTACCGAAAGTATATGGGGTGAAGATACGGTGAAGGGTGCGGAATTCCTGAGGTCTCGGGTTAACGCTTTCACGGGACATAGTTGAGGCGAATGCAAAATGCCAATCATCGTCAAGAAAGTTTACGGGATATTCGCATCTTAAATTGTGAGTAAGATCGGGGAAAAATCTTATGGGATATTTTTCGGGGATGCGCTTTCTCAGCTCGTGCATGGGAAAAGCGTGATTGGGACCCATAATTACCGCATCTATCTCCTCGGGGAGCTTGCTCATTTCTTTTGCAAAAACCTCGCCCCAATCGGGATATTCATGAGGTGCCTGAGCAGAAGGGTGCATAAGTGCATCGGGATGGTATTTTTTAATAATATTACTTATTTTTCTTACTCGGTCAACAAACACATCCGCGGTAAGATTTCCGGGGTCTCCTCCCGGAGGGAAAAGTATGTTGAGACGCGGCAGACTCGAATAAAGCTCTTCGCGAACTCGGAGAGCATCTTCTTCGGGTTCATCATCGTCATTTGAATGCCATACGGAAATATCAAGGTCTATGGTATCGGCAAGTCTTGAAACCTCCCTGAGATGGTCATAGTGCTTATACTTCATAAACTTATTGAATTTTTCATCCGCAGGGTTTGAACCGTTTTGCTCGCAGGTGTTGGCACCGAAAGCCATCAAATCAAGAAAGTGACGGAAATATTGGTCGTAATCCCAGGCATCGTATGTATTGGGCATTGCGCGGTAGCCTGCCTGATGCCCCCTCAGCTTCTTTTGGGGTGCATATTTACCGCTTATATTTTTTATAAGAGTAATTTTCCCGTTCTTAAAAAGGCATTTTCTTAAAAACAAAGAGTATCCGAAAATAAGACCGCGTACGGTTTTGGCAGTTATTTTTATTTCTTTTTCGTCTTGAACGATTTCATAAAAATCCTTATCGGTTATTTTTTCATCGGTTTTAAGAATAAATTTCGGTGAAGGTGCATCGGAGGAAATTTCGGGGAATTTTCCCGTTCTGCGCTGAAGCTCGTTTTTTAAAAGGGCGGCGGCTTTGAGAGCTTGCGTACCCGTCGCCTGAATATTAAGTTCGGAAAATGTATATTTCATAAGAATCGCTCCTACGGTTCATAATCGACTTTATAATATCATATATTTTCCGAAGCTTCAATAAAAACAGGCTAATTTCATTTTTAGACTTGAATTTTATTTGCGGTATGTGTAGAATTATAGTTGAACTTGAAAAATAAATTTAGGAGTTATAGGTAATTATGAATACAAAAACCATTAAGTGGTACACAAAATTTTTAACATCTCTTTTTAAACTTAACCCGGAGCTTAAAACAGCAATGGAAATGAAGAAAACAAAGCCTTGGGAGGAATATAAGGCTTATGTTGATAAACAGCTTTACGACTGGCTTAATCCGCTTATTGATATGGCGGGGGTCAACTTTGAAGTTAAGGGCAGAGAAAACATCCCCGAAAATGAGCCTGTAATTTATACCCCGAATCATTCGAGTATGTTTGATATTCCCGCAATCGTGCTCACAACTCCGAAACCGCCTATGTTTATAGCCAAAAAGGAGCTTTCAAAAATCCCTGTTCTGAAGGATTGGATGTGGGTTATAGATTGTGTGTTTGTTGACAGAAAGAATAAAAACAGCGCGCGCTCATCTCTTTACGATGCTATCGAAATGGTTAAAAACGGCAGAAGTCTTGTTATTTTCCCCGAGGGTACGCGCAGTAAGGACGGAACGCTTGGTGAGTTCAAGGGCGGTGCCATGAAAATTGCCATGGAAACGGGCGCAAAGGTGGTTCCCGTGCTTATTGAAGGCTCAAGAGCAAGACTCGAAGAAACAGGAAACGTTACTGCGGGTACTGTTTACGTAACCTTCCTCGAGCCCATCGAAACAAAAGGTCTCACAAAAGAAGATTTCTTCGCAATGCCCGAGCAGATAAGAGGACTTATTGAGGCTCAGCGAGATAAAAACAAAACTGAATAAATCGGTATTTACGGTACAGCGGATAAGGCTTTTAGCCCCTCTCTTCTGTACCGTTTTATATTAAATTTGACAAATTTGTAATAGTGTAGTATAATCGGTGCGTTTTTGATTACAAATTGTAACCTTTTAGGTAAATTAAGGAGTAGTTATGACAAAACGCATAGTTTCTTCAGTGCTTGTTCTGCTGTTGGTTATAGGCTTTGTTCCCCTTACGGGTATGAAAGCCTCCGCCGCGAATACGGCTTATTATGATCCTTCGGCAGCTCTCGCGTATGCAAAGAAAAATTGGAATAACGGCATAGGTCTTTGTGCAGATTTCGCTTCAAAATGTCTCAAAGCAGGCGGAGTTGACGTTTATAATGACCTTGCACAAGAGCTTTATTATATGCTCAAGGACAGCTACGGAACATCTTATAAGCTTAAGCTTACGGGCGGAACAAAGGGTACTGTTAAAATGGCAGATAACAAAGGTAAGATTGAGGCAGGCGACCCTATTTTTTATAAGTGCAATAAGTGCGGCAGAATTACCCATGTTGTTATCTCCAACGGTGCTAATGCTAACGGTTACTCTCAGGATTACGCACACAATAATGCACATAACGGAAAAAAGCAGACGTATACATATAAACACTGCGGAACGGATAATTGGACCTTATATTCAATCAGAATGTACGAAAAGCCTAAGCTTTACGGTGCCAAAACAGATGTTTCTGTTCCCGAAATTTCTCAAGTTTCAAACACTGCTACCGGTGTTTATATAAAATGGAGTGCAGTTAAAAATTCCGATAAATATCGCATATACAGAAAAACAGCCGATTCCTCCTGGTCGAAATTGGCTGATACCGGCTCTCCCGCTTATACGGATAAAACAGCCTCACACGGAAAAGCATATACCTATACCGTGAGAGCCATAGATAACGGTGTGTTCAGTCAGTACTACGGCGGCGAAACTATTACAAGAATTGAAACTCCCGAGCTTATATCCGTTGCAAACACAGCCTCGGGAATTAAAGTTAAATGGCAAGGCGTCAGCAAAGCAGACGGCTATTATCTTTACCGAAAGGATAACGCAGGCACCTGGAAGAGGATAGCAACCCTTAATGGAAGCACACTTTCTTACACCGATAAGAATGTTAAGAGCTCTGTGTTATATACATATACGGTGAAAGCGTACAAGGGCTCTGTAGTGAGTGACTTTAACAGGGCCGGTATGAAAACCGTTTGCCTTTCACAGGTGGAAAACATTAAGGCAAAAAGCACACAAGACGGTATTGCTGTATCATTTTCTTCTTGTAAGGGCGCGGACAGTTACGGGATTTACCGCAAAAATGATATCGGAAAATGGGAACGCATAGCTGTTATTTACGATGGAGCAGAGACTTTTATTGACTGCGATGTAAAGGAAGGTCAAGCTTATTGCTATACGGTTAAGGCTTTTAAAGAAAGCTATTCGGGCAGTTACGATACCGTCGGCGTAACCTGCAAACAAAAATATAAAGTATAAAAGTAAAAATTCAGGGGGCTGTTGTACGAAAAACAACAGCCCCTTATTTACCTTTATTTATATTTATTTTTCCCATTTGAAAAGAAGAATTCCGCCTATTGATATTACAACGCCTATAAGCTTATGCCACTGAAAATTCACCTTTTCAACGCCGAATAAGCCGAAAAGCTCAATAAGATATGCCACAAGAAGCTGAGCTGTGACAATTATCATAACCGCTTGCGCAGGACCGAGGCCCGCCATGCTTTTGATGACGGTATAGGTTATGAGCGCACCTATAATGCCGCCCAGGAGCATATATTTATTGTCAATTCTGAAAAGAGCACCGAAGGAGCTTTCTTTCCCTGTGAAAAACCAAGCCGCAATGCAGAAAAGGAAAGCTGTGAGCTGCACAAATGAAGCAGATGTCCAAATAGAAGTTTGCTTCGTAACACCCTCGTTGAAAACACCCTGTATGCTCATTAAGGCGCCGGAAAGAACGGCGGTAATAACAGCAAGCATAAAAATCACCTTTTATATATAATTTATTTTATTTTTTTCAAAAAAGTGCTGATTATGTAGCAAATGACGAAAAATGTGTTGCTTTTTTATGTATAAATACCAATTGATAAGAAGCGGTAATTATGATAAAATTTCCATAGTTATAAAATAAATTATAAGGTCGTGAGAAAATGTCTGCCACAATGAAAAGGATGTTGAGTATTGCGCTTTCTGTTTTTGTAATACTCTCCTGTGTGCCGTTTACGGTAGTTTATGCCGACAGTGCTATTGAAATTTTTGATGATGACGGTGCTCAGATAACCGAAAAATTATATCTTACGGAATACGAAACCCAGCAGCTTCAGGCGCTTGTTCCTACGGAAAATGAGGACGGTACTGTTACGGGCACTGCGGTTGATACCTCCGAAGGCAGCTACATACAGTGGGAAAGTAATCTTCCTCTGCTTGCGGGAGTTGACGACGACGGTAAGGTTACTGCGTACGATTTTTCGAAAACCGCAATTATACAGCTTTGGATAGACGAAAATATCAGAACCCTGCCCCTTATAGGTGATACAACTGCTGATGCAATATGGGCGGCGTTTGAATCTTCCGGAGTAGATCTTGATTCCGCAAGCACCGATACGATAATTACAGTTGTTACGGGTATTGCAGGTGAGGCTTTAGGTGAATCACTTCGCACATACCTTGATAATATGAATGTTGTGATTACTGCTACACTTTATGATGCCGAGGGAAATGTTTTAGGCAGTGACAGTGTTTTATATGTTATCGAGAAGAGTCTTATTGCTTCGGTTGCTCCCACAGGTGTTCATATTACAAATAAAAAGGCAGTTCCCACAACTGTTGCCGTGGGTGCTGATGTTCAGCTTTACGGTGCGGTTACTCCCGTCAGACTTGAACAAGATGTTGAATGGAGTATGGGCTCAAGTGCTTTTGACTTCAACTCCAGAAATTACGCAACCGTTTCCGAGGACGGTCTTGTTACATTTATTGCCGCAGGCACGGCAACTGTAAGAGTTAATCCCGAAAGCACGATTTATTCGGCTTTTTCCGATTCCATAACATTTACAATTGTGGAGGCCTCCGAGCTTCCCGTTACCTCTTTTGAAATTTTCGGTGAAACAAGTGTTGCCGAGGGTTCAACAATTCAATTAACGGTAGATAACGTTGAGCCTGCGGGTGCATATCGGGGAGACCTTGAATGGTCTACCTCCGACCCCACAATTGCTGTTGTTGATGAAAGCGGTGTTGTGACAGGACTTGACGGCGGCAGCGGTCTTGCCGAATATTCAAAATCCGTAGTCATAACCGCAACAATGGGCGGTGTATCGGTAGATTATGAAATCAGCGTTACAAGGTCACTTTTGAACACTACGATTTCCTCCGTGGAGATAAGCGGTGATGACATTCTCGGTATAGGTGCGGGTGCTCAGTATACTGCAGATGTTTATCCTTCCCGTCTTAACACTTCCTCCAGCGTTTCAAGGCAATGGGGTGTTGTTGATCCTACAAGCGGTGAATATATTGCCGCAACAAGCGATACTCCTGCTCAGGATGAAATCGTAAGTGTTAGCGCCGACGGTTATGTAACTGCCGTAGGCGCGGGTGTTGCAACTATTTATTGCACGGCAACCTATGGCTCGTCAAGTGCTACAGCTACATATATAATAACCTGTGGTAATGCGATTACCGATTTTGAAATTACCGGAACCACCTCTATCAGCGAGGGTGACACTACTCAGCTTTCGATAAATGTTCTCGCTCCCGATGATTATGAAACAAGCCTTTTAGAAACGGTGAAATGGAGCGTTGACGATGATTCTGTTGCATATGTCTCTGAGGACGGTTTGGTTTTAGGACGCGATGCAGGCGGCAGAAACTCCTCTAAAACGACCACTGTTTATGCAACTGTTTCCGGTATTACCAAAAGTATTACGGTCACAGTTTCAAGAGGTTGGTTGAGCCTTTCAAAATATACTGACGGTCAGGTGGAAGGACCGGATTATGTTATAGTTGACCTTCCTCACGCTTATACGTTAACTACCTATCCCAGCTCCCTTGCTCAGTCTGCAACACATTGGGGTGCAATCAAGGATGACGGAAGTGCACCCTGGACTGCATCGAATATTCTGAACGCTCTGAGCGGTTTCAGTTCAAACATAAATGCTGAAAATACGTACATTTCCGTTTCCACCGACGGTACTGTTACAGGCAAAACGGCAGGTACTACAACCGTTTACGGTATCAGCAGATATTTATACCAGAGTTATGTTGAAAGAACTAAAGAAATTGAAGTAATTGAGATTGCTCCCGAGAGCATAGCTCTTAAGGCTCCCGACAAGAGCGAGTATTTAGAGGGTGATACAGAGCTTGACCTTACGGGGATGGAGGTCTATTTGAATTATAATAAGGAAGCTCTTGCACCCTACTATTCGGATTGGGAAAGCTATACCGATGATATGCTAAAAGCTCAGATTACGGATTACAGAGTAAGCGAAGTTAATTTCAATGCTCTTGATATGACTCAGTATATTATCGTTTCCGTTGACAGAGCAGGTAAAACATACAACGCCGTATTTACGGTTACGGTTAATTCCAAGCAGGTGGAATCAATAGATCTTACACCTCCCGATAAAACTACCTATATTGAAGGAGAAGAGCTTGATTTAACAGGTCTTGAGGTAGTAGCAAATTATGAGAATGCCGACAGTGAGGTTATTACCGATTACGAGATAGATTACGATTCCTTCTCAATGGATACCTATGATGTTGAACAGCAGGTAAGAGTTTATTATGAGCACGAAGGCAGAATTGCCGAAGCATATTTTAATATAATAATTTACGGTAAGCCGGTTATTACCGTTGAGGTTGACGGCGTTGTGGGGGAATGGACGGCAGAGGATATAACCTTTACGCTCTCCGCTACCCATGAGCTTGACGGTGTAAGCTTCTATCGAAAAACGGGAGAAAACGGCTCCTGGGTTGAAATATCGGGCAATAGCTTTACGCTTCAGGCAAATATAGATAATGTTATGTATTTCAAAGCGGTTAACAGCCTTGGCTATGAGAGTGATGTCTCCGAAGGCTTTATAATTAAGCACGATAATATAGCGCCTTCTTTCTCATTGAGCAAAACCGTTAGTACCGTTACAAATCGGGATTATACGGTAAATATCAATAATATTACTTGCGGTGTATCGGGAGTTAAATCAATTAGCTTAAACGGTGAGGAAATAGGGGCTGATGCACAAAGCTTTACTGTTACTCAAAACGGAACTTATACGGTTATCGTAACAACCAACAATGGCTTAAGTAAAGAGCAAGCTGTCGAAATTGAAAACATAGATAAGCAAGCACCGGGAATTACAAGCATTACCGTTACCCATACTCCCCAGGATGCTCCCGAAAGGCATCTTGAAGGCGAGTTGGGCAATTACTACAGCGGCACCCTTTCGGCAGAAGCAACTGCTGAGGACAGCGGTGTTGCAGGACTTGATTATATAAAATACCGCCTTGTAGATGCTGCTTACGAGCCTGCGACGGATTGGGTAATCGTTACCGATGAGGTAACCCCGATTTGCGACACGAATTTTAAAGGCTACTTTGAATTTGTTGCAGTTGATAAAGCGGGAAACGAGTCGTCTCCTACATATTCCGACGGTTTCGTTCGTGACAATGTGAAGCCGGTCATTACGGGACTTAATGCCGCCTACGGCGATAAGGAGTATACCTCGGATATCTGGGCGGATGATATCGTTGTATTCACTCCGGAAGCAGATGCTTTCTCAGGTGTTTACGAAATTCTTTATAAAATAGATGCCGGTGAGTGGCAGATACTTTCAGGCTCTTCGGTTGAAGAAAAGCGCGACGGTACGTTTACATATTATTTTAAGGCAATTTCTTACTCGGGACTTGAAAGTGATATAACAGAGTTCACCGTGAATGAGGACAGAACAGTACCCATTATCAGAGTAGAGCTTGAAGGTACCTTCGGTCAGTGGACAAGTGAAAACGTGACATTTACATTAAGTACGCTTATTGAGTGCCCCTCCGGTTGCACATATTATTACAGTGACGGTACCGATTGGTATGAAATTGACGGCGATGTGTTGCTTCTTGATGAAAGCACCAATGCATATTACACCTTTAAGGTTGTAAACGGAGCAGGTCTCGAAAGCGCAACCTCCGATTCTTATAAGGTTATGATTGATAACGAAGTTCCAACGGGTTACGTAATTCCCGGTATTACTGTAAATACCGATACACCTTATGAGGTTGCGATAGTTCCGGTGGCGGGAGAATCGGGTTATCTTAAGGTTTATTTTAACGGCGAGGATGTTACCGAAACTCTCAAAGCAACAGTAAGTGAAAACGGTAAATATGCTCTTACAATTATCGGTTCGAATCTTCTTTCCAGCACTGTTATGATTGAAATTTCAAACTTCAGTGCAATACCTACAGGTATTTTCACTTATGAAGCTATTGATGACGGTGACCTTGAAATATTATCCTATAACGGCTCAGCGGCGAATGTTACCGTTCCGCTTGAGATTGATTCAAAAGAAACGGTAATTCTTGCGGAAAACGCTTTTAAAGGCAAAACAAACGTTGCTTCTGTCATTCTTCCAAATACTTTGGTTTCAATCGGAGAGAATTGCTTCGCAGAATGCGAGAAGCTTGAAAAAATCACGATTCCTGCTTCTGTAGCCGAAATTGCCGATAATGCCTTTGACGGATGCGAAAATGTAACGATTTATTGCTATGAGGGCTCCTATGCGCAGAGTTACGCCGAAGAGAATGGAATACCATATGTTCTTCTTGATATCGTTCCTGTGGGCAAAACGATAATAAATGAGACTGCGGGAATGATATTCACTCAACAGACGGGTAAAACATCTTATGAAGAAATAGTTGAAGCTGATGCATACACAGTATTCACAATACCCTCGTATGTGGGCGGCGGCAATAATTATTGCGGTACGGGTGCAACACTGTATTTCTTCAAGGACGGAATGTTAGTGTATACGTATAAGCTTGTTGTTTACGGCGATCTTAACGGTGACAGCATTATTGATGTAATTGACTGTACAATAAGTGAAAGAGCATTTACCGGAAAACAAACTCTTGCAAGTGATTATCTTTTAGCTACTGATTTCAATAATGACGGTTCGGTTGAAATAAATGATTATCAGCAGGTAATAAATCTGTCATTGAGGTAATAAGTATAAATAATTAAAAATAAAATCAGCGTATTCGAGGCAATTTCGAATACGCTGATTTTTAATTGATAAATTTTATCTTTCTTCTCGGAAATAAGTCAGACCAAGGCTCTGAGGCGGTTGATTTTCTCTTTTCTTTCTTGCGCTTACAATGATGAGAACGATTATTGTAACGATGTATGGAGTCATTTTGAAAAGCTCCTGAGTGTTTGCATCAATGCTCATATATTGGTAAGCAATGTTATGAAGAATAAGCAGACCGCCGAAAAGGAGAGAGCCGATTATTGAAAGATTAGGCTTCCAAAGTGCGAAAATAACGAGTGCGATAGCAAGCCAGCCTCTGTCACCGAAAGCGTTGTTGGACCAGATACCGTCGGCATAGTCCATAATATAGTAGAGACCGCCGAGACCTGCGATAATACTGCCGATGCAGGTTGCGCCGTATTTTGTGCGGGTGACGTTAATACCTGCCGCGTCTGCAGTTGCGGGATTTTCGCCAACCGCACGCAGGTTGAGACCTGCCCTTGTACGTGTCAGGAAAATTGAAGCCGCAATTGCAATGATAATGGCAAGGTATGCGAGGAAGCTGTATGAAAGGAACATTTCACCGAACCAACCGAGCTTATCCGCAAAAGGAAGCTTCGCACTGAAGAAATTACTTGTTGCCGAAAGGGCAATTGAGGGAACCTCCGTGTCAACAAGCTTGATAAGCGAACCGCCGAAGTAGTTGCCTATACCGATACCGAAGGTGGTGAGGGCAAGACCCGTAACATTTTGGTTTGCTTTAAGGGAAATTGTCAGGAATGAGTAGATAAGACCCATAAGAAGAGAACCCAGAATACAGCAAACAAGAGGTATTATAACCGCAAGAGCCGCATTCATCTGAGTTTTATCCGTAAAAGACTGCTCGTAAATAAATGCACCGATAACGCCTGAGATTGCACCCACATACATTGTACCGGGAATACCAAGGTTCATATTACCGGCTTTCTGAGAAATGATTTCACCTGTTGAACCGTAGAGTAGGGGAATACCCTGCATTACAGCACGGTTAAAAAAGCTCATAAGCATAATTATTTATCCCCCTTCTTAGATTTATTGAATACAACCTTGTAGTTTATAAAGAATTCGCTGCCGATAATAAAGAATATTACCAAGCCCGTAACGATGTCGGCAAAAGCCGTGTTGATTTCGGGATAGTAAGTTGAGAGGTTCGATGCACCCTTATCAAGGAAGCAAATAAGAAGCGAGGTAAATATCATAAACACGGGGTTGAATTTACCGAGCCACGAAACGAGAATAGCGGTAAATCCGCGGTTGTCGGCGGTGTTAACGTCAATGCTGTGGTTTGTTCCCGCAACAAGCAGAAGACCTGCAATGCCGCAGATAGCACCCGAAAGCAATGCCGTGCGCATAATAACCTTTTTTACATTTATGCCTATGTATTTTGCGGTGTTTTCGCTTTCACCTACAACTGAAAGCTCGTAACCGTGCTTGCTGTATTTAAGATAAACATACATACCCACAGTAAGAAGGAGAACTACAAGGATATTAAGCAAATAGTTTTTACCGAAGAGAACGGGGAGCTGACCTGTTGCAATAGTGCCGAGAGAGCCTGAGCCCTTGGGAACGGCAAATACGCCGCAGTAGTAGGAAACAAGCTGAATGGCAACGTAGTTCATCATAAGAGTGAAAAGAGTTTCGTTGGTGTTCCAGATAGCTTTAAAGAAGCCGGGTATAAATGCCCATATTGCGGCGGCAAGTATGCTTGCGGCTATCATAACGATATATAAAACGGGGGTGGGGAGTGTATCACCCAGGAACATCATACACGCAACCGTTGCAAGTCCGCCTATAAGCACCTGACCTTCGGCACCGATGTTCCAGAATTTCATTTTGAAAGCAGGTGTAACCGCCAATCCAACGCAAAGGAGCATTGCAGTTTCCTGGGAGAGTGACCATATTTTTCTTGGGGAGCCCACCGCACCGGAAATTATGGTTGAATAAATCTTGAAAATATTATCTCCCGTAAGAAGAGCAAGAGCAATTCCGCAGATAAGAAGCGCGGCGGCAACTGCAATTATCCTTATTCGCCAGCTTGCGGCGGCTGATATATCGGTGCGCTTTGAAATATGAAACAAAGGCTCTTTTACAGTATTATTTTTGCTCATTCTGTTGCCTCCTTTGCAGTTTCTTCATATACACCTTCGGTTTTTGTCATAAGTAAACCGAGTTCTTCCTTCTTTGCGCTTCTGCCGTCAACGATACCCGTAATCTTACCTGAGCCGATAACAAGAATTCTGTCGCAAAGCTCAATAAGAACGTCTAAGTCTTCGCCTACGAATATAACCGCAACGCCTTTTTCCTTCTGCTCGTTAAGAAGATTATAGATAGTGTAAGATGAGTTGATGTCAAGACCTCTTACGGGGTAAGCCGCCATAAGCACCGTGGGGGCGGCGGCAATTTCTCT
>CAZCQI010000048.1:0-12160 GCA_964500795.1 uncultured Eubacteriales bacterium | reverse complement strand
TTTTCTTCTTTTGTTGTATTGCCGTATGTATTGAATCAACAGAATAGTAACCGCCCTCATTGTCAGTTTTAACTCTCTTATCAATATATAATTGCCGTTTCAATTCACTCTGCTGATGCTCACTTGCAAAAACCGATAGTTTTTCAATCAATTTCTTACTCTTTTTATTAGTAATAAACTTTGCGGATTGAACAGCATCAATGAGAAGTTTAACTTCTGCCAATTCAAAATTTCTTTCATACATATAGTACCGATTCTGCGTACTATGAACAATTTCAATATCAAAGCCAAAATCACGCAGCAACTCAACATCAGCTTTTACTCGTCTTGGAATTGTATTTATTCCGTTTTCCTCTAAATATAAAAGAATGTCCTTTGCTGTAACCTGATGTTCTTCATCACTATGTTCCCATATATACATTAAAATCAACAGTATGCGGATTTTATTTTTCATAATAAAGCCTCTTTTTTGTATCATATTTTGAGTAATTAATATTATAACAAAATTACACTATAGTATCAATATATATAATGGTAAAACGCATTTAAGGTTGTCAAAAAATTGCATTTGTACATTTTTGACAACCTGAAATATTTAACTTTTCAAATATTTAATTTTTCCAGCTAACATGAAAACAGAAGGTATAACCAAACCTGTTGCAAGAGAATTAATTTGCAACCATTTAAAACTATCGATAAGTCTTATTTATAAAAGTGGTGTTGATTACATTTGAACTATGTATGATTTATAAACTTTAACGATGGTAAGATAACAAACATTTATGTCTACATAAGTTCCCAAAAATTGTTTGCAGTTTCATATAGTTTAATTATTGTTTCTTCATTAACATCATAAACATCTGCAGCATTTGCAAGATTGCCTTCTTTTAAAAGTTGAGCATTTTCATCCAAAAGCATTTCATATGCTCTGAAGCCATCCGTACTAATTCTTACACCATAAGTTTTTGTGTCAAACATTGACACCCAAATTATCAAAGAATTGAACTCAGTATCAACAAGTGCTAGATTACCGTTAAAATGTAGGTAATCTGGCAATTTTACAGAATAAGAATTTCCGTGACTATCATTTGTCACATATCCACCATCTCCATCACTAGGGATATTTTCCGCATAGCCTTTTAAATTAAAATAGTGTACTGTCCAAGCAATGTTCCAAATAAGAATTGCTGCTAATATAATACATACCACAAATATAATTTTCTTTTTTTTAATCATAATTCAATCAACCTCGTTCCAATAGTTTTTATTTTTTCATCGTGAGTCACCAAAACAATAGTTTTGCCTTCCTGATTTAAATCCTTTAAAATCTTAATTACCTCTTCAGCATTTTTCCTATCTAGAGAACCTGTAGGTTCATCTGCAAGTACTAAATTAGAACGCTTAAGCATTAATCTTGCTAGTGCTATTCTCTGTTGTTCTCCACCCGAAAGTGTGTAAACCTTTTCGTTTATTTTATCTGCAAGTCCTACTCTTTCAAGTGCTTCCAAAAAGGATATTTCCGTTCTACATTGTTTTTTTATTATATTAAGGTTCTCAAAAACGGTTTTGTTTTCAATGAGTGCAAAATTTTGAAATAGGAAGCCCACCTCATATCTAAAAAAATCAAGTTGCTTTTTACGATTCGTAAGCGATATATCGTTTATAATTATATCACCTTTGTCGAACGGTTCTATCCACCCTATCATATTCAACATTGTAGTTTTTCCACAACCACTATCTCCTGAAAGCACCAAGAATTCACCTTTTTTAATTTCAAGCGAATAGTCTACAAATAGGTTCTTTTCACCAAAAGATTTATAAAGATTTTTTATACTAATCATTTTTATCCCCCTTTAAGAACCTTGTTAATATTTTCTTTTTCTTTCCTTCTCGAATAAATTGTAATCACAGCAATGTTAAGCAAAATAACAATTATTCCACAAAGCACAACTATACTGCTTTCTGTAAAATTTAGAATCTTGTTTGCAATTACAAATATGATAGTACCAACAACAGATGTAATTATTGAAATTAAGTATAATCTTCTGAGTTGTTCAAATCTGTTATAACCAAGTGTTTTTTTTTACGGCATGTTCAATCTTATTTACAGAATATTCTAACGACACTGTTATAGTTGTTATTACTACATCAAGCACAAGCACAATCGCAGTGATAATTGCATTTATATAAATAATGCGCTTAATTTGTTCCATATTTTTTTGGAACACATCATAGACATTTTCAATTTCATAATATAGTTCATCATGAGAATAACCGGCCATTTCTTCTATCTCAGATATAGATGTATTATCAATTCGATACATTATAGAATCACAGTATAGAAGTCTTTGCCAAGATGTAATTTCATAATTATCTTTACTCTCGTCAATGTTGTTGTAAACGATTATCGGATTCTTTATATAATCACTTTTATATAAAAAGTCTTCGCTTATTTCGAGCATTTTAACATTGCTTTTATAACTTCTCGTTTCATATTTGTATTGATTGTTTCGGTCGATTTCGAAGCAAAATCTAACCGAATCATCAAAGTCATTGAAATAAAGTTCGAAATCTTTGCTATTTTTGAATTTTTCGGGAAAAATATAATAAACTTTGTTTTCGGTAAAATCTGAATTTGAAAACTCGGACATACACTCTAACATATATCCCAAATTATTTTTATTAATATAAATTATTTCATACTCTTCATTTTCTGTTTCGATAGTACCGAAATCCACTTGTGTAATTGCGTTCCCTTTACCAGTAAAATACTGATAAAACTGGTACTCGTATTTTCCGTTTGCTAAAAATATCTCGTCTGAATATTCTGGAATATCTATACAAGTATATACATAACAATAATCAGAATGTCTCTCAAAAAAATCTTTTTGAGAATAATATTTCAATCCGTTAATAATAATAGATATATTTGATGTTATTACACTTAGCGTTATAATTGTTAATAACAATTTAAAAATGTAGTTCAATATTAGGCTTGTTTTACTGCGTAATGTTCTTGACAGGTCACGCTTTATATTAAATTTTAATAACAATAAATTTAAAATAGTATTTATAACTAACATAATGACAAACATAATTAAGACAATGTCAAAATGATAATTTATGTTACAAAACAATGGCATAACATAACGTATAAATATAAAACAAGCAGAATAAACCAATATATCGATAACCATATTTTTAAAAATGATCTTTCCAAGCAACTCTCCATTTATTACTTTCAAGAGGTTTTCTTTTCTGGATTTTTGTATTTGATAAAATGATAGTATTAAACAAAAAGCAAAAAGAACAAACCAAATTACAACAAAATCTCTTAATGTGGAATGATATTTTGCTCCTGTCCTAGGAACACAACCGCCATATTTTTCCATGAGTTCCGCTTTGAATTTTAATTGATTTTCACTATCTCCGATCAAATAAAAATATGTTTGATTTTTCAAATTTGGAGCACTTGTAATATCGTTGAATTCAATTTTATTAGAACCAAGAAAAATACTTCTTATTGTACCAGTATATAAACCGAGATTATCGTTTAAATATTGCTCTGCCCTATATGACGAACAATATATATTGGTATAAGCTGAGTAAGTAGATGTGTTACCCGATTTGACAACAAAAAAATCAACATTGTTCTTATTGGAGGCAATTTTCAAGTCTTTTATGATTTCATCATCATTTATATTTCTATCAAAATATAATGTAGTGTAATCACATATATTAGTAAAACTATTAAGATAGTCCTGATACAGTTCTCCACTTAAAATGAACCCACCAATTATAAAAATCACAAAAAATAAGTACTTTATTTTTTTCATAACATTACCTCTTGTTTAATTATTTATATGGTGTTAACGAAAAGCCAAGGCAAGTTGTACAACAAATGTAGAAACAAGCCTTGACTTAACTAATGTTATTCGACTAACTCGTCATAATTTTAATATGTTGTACCCCAAGTGACTGTGCCGTTTGCGTGTGGTACATCAGCCTTAAATGACCAGTTCTCCTTTGTACCTGATGCGGTATCTGTTTTACTACCAACTGTTACGAATGCAGTATGTTTTACGTTTGCATTATAAGATTTGCAATAATCCTCATCAGTTGCCCATTTGCTAAATCCGTATTTGATTTTAACAGAACCAGAGTCCCAACTTTTGGTTTCTTCCCAAGACTTTGTAAAAACATTTCCACTTTCTGAAACTGATTTAGTTGTAGCAGCTGATGCAGAAATTGCTAAACAAGATACGATCGTCATAACTGCAAGAACCATTGCAATTACTTTTTTAACTTTTTTGTTCGGCATAATTCTTCTCCTTTCATTTAAATATTTGTGGATTTTACCCGCATCCACATAGGAATATGAATAACCAAGTGTTCACCCAAGGCAATACATATCTTCATTTATTTTATAAATATACTACTATAGAATTGTTGTAATTTGCTTGTTATTAACAATGTGTTCGCTAGAGATAAACCTACTGAAAGAGCAATTGTGATGTTATAAACGTTTAACATCATACTTGTGACTGATATTATTAGAGCAAAAGCTGACAACATGACTACTTTTTTATGAAAGTGGAATTTTTCTTGTTGACTGATCTCTTTTTGTGATGTTGCAACAGGTTTAATTATACATAAACAAATTGAGTCTACAATTAACAAAACAAATGCAAAAATAACTAAATTGTAATCAATCAAAAATTTAATTAATATTTCACAAGCAAGTATGGATGCCGTTGTAATGATGTCACATTTTATTTCTGTATTTGCGTGAACGCCGCCGGCGAAGTTCCGCACTAAACAGAAACTAATGTAAAAAAGTAATGATGAAAATGGAATGTTTAAAGCAATTCCAAATAACATTGCGATGATAAAAAACGCCACATATGAAATCATTATAAACAACCCATAATCATATAACTCTTCGTCATCTTCTGATATAATGTTTCTCTTTAACAGTTTTTTTGTTATTAATTTGGACAGTTTTGAAATCATACCTTATTCTTTTTGAAAGCATCTAACTTTGCAGGAGCTTTAGGCTGATAAACAACTGCACAAGATGTTCTGTTGGCATCTGCAACAAGAGTTTTTTCTATAACTTTCTTAAAAGTTTTTTCTGCAATATTTTTCTTTTTCATCGTTTTCACCTCCTTTGTCTCTACTATAACCATTGGAATAATTTTTCACAAGAGGTTTTGAAGAAGTGCAGAAAAATTATGTCGAAGTGCAGATTTTGCTACATAAACAGAAAACTCAAAATATTTATATGAATAGTCACAATTATACAGATAATATCTGTTATTGTTTGTGTTAAAAATATTTTTATTGTGATACCATATATTCATGGTGGTGATGCAATTTGAATATTGATAAAAAACTAATTGGAATCAGAATAATGATCAAAAGAAAAGAAAAAGGTATAAGTCAAGAAGAATTATCAGAAATGATTAGTTATTCCAAAAACCACATCTCTAACATTGAACGTGGCAAATATGTACCAACAACTGCTTTTGTGTTTGAGATTTGCAATACTCTTGGAGAAACACCTGACTATTATCTGATAGGTAATGCTACTGAAAATACTGATAAAATCACCTCTTTAATTAAAACATTGCCTGAATACAGCCAAAACATTTTATTAAAGTTGATAGAACTTTATATTTCCGAGATTACAAAAGAACAACAAAAATAAAGACATCCTTATCAAATGTGTTAGGGATGTCTTTTAATTTTCAACAAAATACCGAATTATAGTGTCGAAACGCAGATTATAGTAGTTGTTGCAAATATGGATATATGATATAATTGAGTGGGTGATTAGAATGAAGATACTTCTTTGTGATGATGAACAACAGTATACTGATGAACTGAAAATACATATAGAAGAATTTATGAAAAGCCGTAGTATCAGTTTTGAAATTTTTACTTTTAATAATCCACAATCAATCGTAGAAAGCGATACAGTATATCAGCTTGCTTTCCTTGATATTCAAATGAATGAATTAGATGGCATTTCTCTTGCAAAAATTTTAAAAGAGAGAAATAATAAAATTGTTATATTCTTTGTTACCTCATACAATGTTTATCAAGATGACGCAATGGATTTAAGAGCATTTAGGTTTTTCGAAAAGCCTTATAATGCAGATAGGCTTTACTCCGGACTTGAAAAAGCAATGGAATATATTGACGAAAGTTACATTGATTTTTACATTTATACAAACAATGAGCATAAAAAGATTTTAACAGATGATGTTATCTATGTAGAAAGAGGTAACCGGCAAGTAACACTCGTTACAACTAAGGGGAATTATACTACTCGAGAAACTTTTGATGAATGGTGTGAAATACTGCAAAACTCATTCTTTTACAAAGTACATAAATCATTTATTATAAATCTGCATTATGTAACAAGTTATAAATATTCTGAAATTTTTATTCAGAACAACATTCGGATACCCATAGCTTCACGAAGACAATCAGACTTTCATAAGTTTTGGTTTGCCTACCTAAGGAGGCGATAATTATGATGATGGAAATTCTTTTTGTTTGTGTATTCTTTTTTGAGATGCTCATTTCTACAATATTCTTTAGCAACATTGCTGAGAAAAAGAAACCTTTATCTGCGATAGTAGTATTAGGAACTTTAATTTTTGAAATAGGTGCTTTAATTAATATATTTATTATCAGTACTTCTTGGCTAAATGTATTATTTTCCATTATTGCAAACTTATTGTTATCTGTGTGTTTCTTTAAAATTAAACCTATAAGGGCTGGATTTTACTCTGTCCTTATAGTTTCGTTTTCTTCTTTTCTAGAGTATATAATCATATTCATAGTATCATCATACTCGAATCTATATATAGCAGAATATGATTCCGAACCTATTTTATTAGTTATTGAAATAATTATTAGCAAAGTTTTATATTTCATTGTTGTGCTGGTATTGTTACGCTTCACGCAAAAGGATGAAGCTATGGTAAAAATTCCGACTGCTTTTTATATTTTTCCTTTGATAACTTTAATCTCTGTGATATGCTTTTGGTATGTAAGTCTTAATCAACATTTAGAATTTAAAAATCAAATTATACTTGGCATCGTAAGTGTTCTCCTTTTATTTGCAACATTATTTGTCTTTTTTTCTTTTCAAGCCAATGCACAAAGAGAAAGCAAGCTATTGTTACTACAGCAGGAGCAAGATAAAATCAAAACTGATATTACATATTATGACATATTAGAAAAGCAAAACAATAATCTGAGAACTTATGCACATGATGCAAAAAACCATCTATCTGCAATCAAACATCTCAACACAAATCCGGAAATTGATATATATATTTCAAAAATGACTGAGCGTTTGGCTGAATATGGAAAGGTTTGCCACAGCGGAAACCATACTCTTGATGTTGTAATTGATAAATATGTAACAGAATGCGATCTAAACAACATAGCATTTGAATTTGATATCAAGATTAATAATTTATCTCAAGTTGAGCCTTATGATTTAGTCGCTATTTTAGGTAATCTTTTAGACAATGCTCTTGAGGCTGCTGAACAATCTCAAGATAAAATGGTTAGTATAGAAACTGATTTCAGAAATAATTTTTCAGTAATTATTGTTTCAAATTCTTGTGACAAGAATCCTCAGCTTAGTAATTCAGAGTTGCCTGTAACAACTAAAAGTAACAAACGACTACATGGTTTTGGATTAAAAAGCGTAAGAAAAACAATAAAAAAATATAATGGTGATATTGCTTTTGAATATATTTCTAAAGAAAAAGTATTTATTGTCACAATTATGTTAGATGAAAAATTATAAAAGATTTATAATATTTATAAGTGGTTTTCTCTAACAATAAAAATTTTACCAACCGGATGTGAGACAATGAAACAATTTTTATAAAGCATTTAGTTTTTTATAGCAGAGTAGTGATTTTTATTAGCTGAGAGACAATTTTCTGCTGATTTTCATTAGCAGAAAAGCAAAAAAATAAAGAGTTGTAAAACCTTAAAAAATTAAAGTTTTACAACTCTTTTTGGCACCCCCCAATAGGAATCGAACCTATAACTAACCCTTAGGAGACAGGCTGATTGTTAATAAATTCTCTTTTGGGGTGATTT
Source organism: uncultured Eubacteriales bacterium (assembly GCA_964500795.1). Taxonomy (GTDB): domain Bacteria; phylum Bacillota; class Clostridia; order Oscillospirales; family Acutalibacteraceae; genus DTU089. Next base: position 4,024 of record CAZCQI010000048.1, on the reverse strand, counting down.
AGCTCCTGAAACTCCCTCGTTTTCACTATATTTTTGCTTTTTATCTTGCACCTTTGTTCTTTTTTGTCCGTTCCTTTTTCTTGAGAGCTTCAAGAGAATAGTCAATAATGTGTTCTTTCCTATGCCTGAGCATAGTTATATAGAATTGCTTTTGTAATTCTGAAATGCAAGGTATATCGTTTATCATTTGCTCAATAGCTTCCATATTTATTTTCGGAGCTATCCGCCTCAAGGCCTTGTTACAATCACTGTTTTGCAAAGATGAAATGAAATCGAAATAATTAATTTTCTTGCCTTCGCTTTGAATGGCGGAGGTGGGAAAAACAAATACACGAGCATCTATTTCTTCTTTGTTGGCAAGAATAGTTGAAATTATTTCATCGCTTGCTTGGGGATAAAGACAGCTTCCGCAATCATATACCGGAGCGATACTCATTTCGTCGGTTTGTTCATTGTATAAAAATCCCCAGTTACCATTATGGCGGTCAAAGTTTCCTATAAACGCATCGGCAATAAACAAATTCCAGAAATGCTCTGTAAGTTCCTTGGGGTCTATTGCTTGCTGATTTTCAATGGTATATATAATATCCTTCAATTCTGTTCCGTAACCGTTATGTGCAGAATCAATCATTTGGTTTTTTAGCGAAGCGAAATCTTGCAAGGTAATGCCGAGCGAAGTAAAATCTTTGCAGGCTACAACTATCTTTTCTTTATCGTTTATCGTGAATTTTCCAAGTAAAGTTTCTTGCGTTTTGATTCCGATTATATTAAGAATATGTGAACCTATATATTCTGAAATGCAACTATTGGTATAGCTCATATCCAAGTTCTTTCTCGGAGCAGGCGGAAATTTCAACATATACTGCTCGTTATTATATATAACAGAAATTTTGCTTCCGTTAGCACCTGCATAAGTCTTATTCTTTCTCGGTAATATTGAAAAGTCAATCATTTATTTAATTACCTCTCTAATCCCAAATACTTTTCTCTTAAAAACCACGCTTGTTCAGAAGAAATAATATTATTAACCTCTGCAGAATTTATATCACTTTGGAGCTCGCAGTAATAGCAATCCATCAAAGTTACAACAACGCCGCTTTGCTGCTTTTCTGTTGCAGATTTAAAAACCGATAACGAATCCATAAGAAAAGCAGGGAGACCGCATTCCAAATAACTATCGTCAACGGGTTTTCCGTTGATGTCATAGTCAGGTTCAAGCAATTCCTCCATTGTGCAATTTAATGCTTTTGCAATAAGCAAAACTGTTTTTGCAGAACATTTTTCAAGCGAACTTCTTCCGGCACAAATATCTATGACTGTTGTTTTGGGAACGCCGCTTATTTTTGACAAGTGGTACATTGACATATTTCTTTGAATTAAAGCTGACTGTAAATTCATACGTAATCACCTCATCTATATTATATCGTTGCACCGACCTATTGTCAATATACTTTCAATATTACTTTTGCTATCGGATTATTTTAGCTACATCATTATGAATTACTAATTTTCTTTAATGTATTTATTCATTATATTAATATGAGAAAGTGTATTATGCCCACCGAGCCGTCACGGGGTGTTCACAAAGTTGTGCTACAATTTCTAAAAGGTATAAATAAGAATTTGGAGGTTAGTTTTAGCATTGGAAAAGATTAAAGCCATCCCGGGTAAATTCTGAATAATGATTGAAACAGATATTTCACGGGAACGCATTGTAGAAAGCAACTTGTCAAAGTCATCGGGCAATGCAATGTTTGCAAACTCATCCATCACAAAATACTTTGTTACTGTTACCCATAACAATTACCTTGTATCTCGGCTCACATTCCTTACCGTTCTTGTTCTCGGAAGAGAAAGCAGTTCTCTTGCTCTGACTTCGACTTGCTTTTCAATCGCCTGTAATCTTTCTTCAGGAAGATTAATTGACGGATGTCTTTGGAATTTAAAGCCTAACAGTTTCCGAAGCTGTGCTGCCTGTTTTTTGCCGAGCACTTCCTTACAAATGCTTTCAAAAGAAACACCGTAAGGAGTTGAACGGGTTTTTGCGTATTCTGAAAGATTATTGAAATCATTAGGCATCGCCATATTAAACAATGAAAAACCGTTATCGAATATAGGGGCGGGACCTATAACTTTACCTGTATGATTATCTCGTAAGACACCGAAATTTCCGAAATGTCTGTCCTCATTATATATAACTGCATCGAACACAAGCATACTGCAAAGTTCTTCATACGCATCTGCACTTATTGTTTTATAATAGTCAAGGCAAGCCTTTATACCGCCTTCTCTTACAATTCGTCCGATTGGAATAAATGCAGTATCAATATCCGTAAACAGCTTACATTTTGATGCTAAAATGCCTTTCCAATTTTCAAGGTCATAAGGAACTGCATTAAGCCCCATTGCTTTGGCAATCTGATAAGCATAATATTCGCTGTAAGGCTCTTTGCCTGTATTTGCCGCACCTTCAGTTCCGCCCTTATACAAATAGATGCCGTCATCTTCTATATATCTCCACGCTTTTCGAAGCATACCCTGTGTTGTAAGCTCGGGAGAGGTTGTGAAAGCTCTGTTAGAAGCATTAGCACCTGTATAAGCGACAAAGGATAACACCTCTGAAAAACGATTTTCATAAAGATTGTATTCTTCAAATTTACCGCTAAACTCCTGTGGTACTACCCAAAAACTGTCATTCAAAGACAAGCCTTTGCAAACATCTATAATTCCTTTAGTATTGTTAATACTCAACCCCAATGATTTGAGAATTTCGTCAACAAAAGTTCTGTTCTTGGGAATTACTCTTTTCTGAAGCCATTTGAGAATACCGTCACTTGTCGGCACTAAATCAAGAGGAAGAAGCTCTTTTAAATCCTCACGAACGGTGAGAATTTGTACACACAATCCCTCTAAGCCTTTTTCTTCCAGAGAAAAAGTAACAAGTATCTGATTATACAGTTTCAGATTATATACATTACTCATCGGTTGGCGCCTTTCTTCCAAAGTTAAATTGATATCTTTACCTAAAGCAGTACAGATTTTAACAAGCATATCAATACTTAAATTCTGACTTCCGCTTTCAATGCGGCATATATTGCTTCGCTGAGTTCCTATAAGCTGTGCCAACTGTTCCTGCGACAAACCTTTTTCAAGTCTCGCAGAAATCAGTTGAGATATTATTTTTTGTCTTGAATCAACTAAATCACTCATTAAAATCACCGCCAAAGATATTTTACACTACTATGTTATCATATATGATAACAACTGTCAATGTTTTGAAAAATTTATTTAAATTTATCGTTCAACATCCTTGCTTCTGTCTCTTTCGGATGAATCAGCAATATCGGGTTCACCATCAACGATTTCGTTATCCTTACGGTCCATATCAAGAAGTGCATTAAGCTCTGCCAACCTCTCCATTTTCTGTGAGAGTTCCGCTTCCTGCGGAAATGGTCTTTCAACCTCTGCTTTTGCATTTTCAAGCTGTACCCTTGTGTCTCCAAGTCTTTCTTCACAAGCCTTTAATTTATCAGGCATTGAAGATATAAGGTTATCAAGACGAGTAACATTACCGTAAATATCAGCACCGAGAGATTTACAGAACAGTTTTCCCGCTAACTCTTTCGAGGTCGTGTCGTACTAACTGAAAAGCTCGTGTTGAAGCTGATGTGTTTAGTTTCCTGTGTATTAAATTTTCAAGGTTCATTTGAGAGGCTTGAAAAACACCCCTCACTTGTAAGGGAACGGGAGAAGCAAAAAACAACCCGAAATCATATGTTTTTAAAAATTTTTTAAGTTTGTGAAAGTTGCACAAATAAAAAAGGAACCGTTAGTCTTCATTTCTGAAGTAACGGTTACGTGATTTTTATAGGTGAGGTTTATTTAGTTTTATTACATTATATTCAATGTGTTTTTCCTGAAGAAAGTATCAAGAGATGCTATATTAACTTAACATCAATCGCCTTTGTTTTAGCAAGACTAATCAGGTGCTGATTTCCATTAGCAGAAAAGCAAAAAAATAAGA
>CAZCQI010000047.1:0-12249 GCA_964500795.1 uncultured Eubacteriales bacterium | reverse complement strand
TCCCCTTCGACATCCTGGTAAGCATTTCGGATACATACTACGGTACTCCACCAAAGAATAACCGCAATCTTGATACAAGTTGCGGTTATTTTCTTTTTATGGTATAATAAAAATGAAGGGGGCGAGGTATATGAAAGTGCATCATGTAAAACGCTCGTGGACAAGACCGTTCTTCGTAAATTTCAAAAAGCACTATTGCCCTGTCTGCGGTGAAGAATTAAAGAAAGTCAAGATTTCCAAGATCGTTAATTCTCAATCCGCAGAAGCTAAGGAGTATGATTTCTCGTCTGCCGGCGGTGATGGATATATGATTGGCAATGTAAAATTTGTTTGGACGGAGTTCGCATGTGCCAAGTGCAACCAAAACTACTCAATAAATAGTATTTACCAAGCAGAAAAAAGGGCAAAAAAAGCAAGTCGTTAGATTTGCACATTCCCTAAATCTGAAATGCACCCCCTAAGCTGAAAAGGGGGTGCATTTGTATTAAAATCAGGGTCAGTCTTTATATAAAGAGAGTTTCTAACTGAGGCTTTATGTGTTACTGTTTTTTTCAACATGAAATGCGGTAGCAACAAAATCTTTGGCACCGGGACTTTTTATTTGTACACAAAACAACTCTACAGCATGTATGCTTGCTATACTGCATATAACTGCCATCCAGATTTCTTTTGGTATAACTTGTATTGCCAAAGGCAGAACAAAGACTGTAGCGCCGAACAATTTACCTAAATATGTGTGCGGTAAGTAAAATTTATTAAATCTGAATTTTGATACTAATGTACAGACACCGAACAGCACACCGTCACTGAGTATCCATATAAGAATCCAGGATGGGACCATTTTTTGCTTAATTAAAATTTTAGTGAGAGCGAGATATGTCATCACATCACCGATTGTATCTAAAGAAGCACCCAATGTACTTGAACTGTTCGTTTTTCTGGCAACGGGACCGTCAATAAGGTCTGTAAAACCGCATAATACATAAATAATCAAAAAGGATGTTGATATTTCATTCAGGAAAAACAGTGCGATTGCTCCGATTATTCTGCTGAACGAGATGATATTTGCGAGTTGCTTTTTCATATTGTATCCTACTTTTATTGCTTCGATTTATAATTCACAGCTACTTATGCTGTTTTCTGTTTAGCTAATAGTTTACTCCTATTCAATTTCACTATACGTCACTTTAATTATTGTTGTGCTGTTGAGGCAACAACCCGAGTTATTGCTATGATAATACGCAACAAGGAAATATTCATCGTCGCTTAATAATGCAGGATAGCAATAACCGTTTGATGTGTCGTTTTCGAGATAAAACAGTTTATCTCTGCTGAAGGTTTCGCCTTTATCTGTGCTTACAGCTAATGCATAAGGAGTGCGCCCCCAAAGGTCGTTATCGTCACGCAGAATATGCTCGGGAACGGGATTGAAAACCGCAACGGTCAGCAATCCGCAATCCTTAATAAGCATAGGAGAGCACGGTGAAGAGAAAAACAGATTCGGTTCGGGAACAGACCAGCTCATTCCGCCGTCAGCAGAAAAGCATTCAAACTGAAAACCTATATCAGTTCTTATATAGCACCATAAACGCCCGTCCTTCATTTCATAAAGTCCCGGCTCTTGAAATCCGTCGGGATTGTTTTTGAACGGACAGATTAGTTCCGTATCTGTTTTTGACCAGCTTTCACCATCGTCATCTGAATAGAAAAAGCACACCTCTCCCGGCATAAAGGTATCACTATGTGAATGAATGGTATGCCTTGCTGCAGCAAAAATAATTCTGCCGCTTTTTAATTTAATAACCCGATCATTGTTTAAAACATAATAATCCTGTTTTTCAAGACAATCAAGACAGTTTATCGGTTCGCTCCAGCTTTTACCTTCATCTGCGGAGCGTGTGAACACTATTTTATCTGTATCATCGTTATTTTTTATTATATAAAATGCGCCGATATCGCCGTTGTTCATACGAAGAAACGACAAACTCATAACATTCTTCGCATTTTCGGGTTTTTCAAAAAGAATTCTTTTTTTGCCCCAGCTTTCACCCTCATCGGCGGAAATCACAGCGGAAATTTGTGCATCGGCATCATCATCCCGACTGACGCCCAAAAATTCAGTGTAGCCAAACATAACCGAGCCGTCTTTTAGCCTGATAAAAGAGCCCTCACCGTTTCGGGGATTGCCGTCTGAAGCAGCTATGAAATGCACTTGTTTGCCTATTTTTTTCATAAATGCAAACCTCCCTTGATTTTTCCCGTTTTATATAGAAATTATCAAAAATTGCACTTATGCGCTTCATCTGAAAGCCATTTTTCCGTTTGCTTTATACCCTCAGCAGTAGCCTCTGTTGTAAAAATAATTTTCTCGCTTTTAGGTTCACCGCTCATAATAGAGGGTTGCAAATAATGATCAGCTATCAGGAAAGTTTCACCGTCATCGTTTTTGCGTTTTTTTACTGAATAATTAAAGGTGGTTTTATTAAGGCATCCCGTTTTAGGATCTGTTCCTAAAGAACCTGTAAAAACATTTTTATAATCGAACCAATCAATCAGCGGTAATTTAATTTCGGACATACTGTTTCTCCTTTTTTATTCTTCGGTAATAGGCATTGATGCAACGGCGTTAAGGCTTAAATCGGCACGCTTTCCGCTTAAAAACTCATAATAACCCTGAGAAGCTATCATAGCCGCATTATCACCGCAGTATTTTAATTCGGGCATATAGAGCTTAACCCCTCTTTTTTCGCATTCTTCTGCCATTACCCGGCGAAGCCTTGAATTTGCAGAAACGCCGCCTGCAAGTACAAGTGTTTTTGCCCCCGTATCCTTTAGTGCTTCCATTGTATGAGAAACGAGCAAATCGGTAACTGCCTTAATGAATGATGCGCCTAAATCCTCGGGCTTTACTTCCTCACCTTTCTGAGAAGCGTTGTGAACAAGATTAACTGCAAAGGTTTTAAGCCCTGAAAAGCTGAAATCATATTTTGAATCCGCTATCTTAGGTTTCGGGAATTTATATTTATTCTCGTCGCCGTCTTTTGAAATCTTATCAAGATTAACTCCGCCGGGGTACGGAAGCCCTACGGTACGCGCCGCTTTATCCATTGCCTCCCCTGCCGCATCGTCACGGGTTCTGCCGATTATTTCAAAATCAGTATAGCTTTTAACATTAACGATATGGCTGTGACCGCCTGAAACCACAAGAGCGATAAAGGGCGGTTTAATTTCTTCATTGGATATGTAGTTAGCGGCAATATGCCCCCTTAAATGATGAACGGGCACAAGCGGAATACCTGTTGAATACGACAAGCCTTTAGCATAATTTACACCTACGAGAAGTGCGCCGATAAGTCCGGGCGCATAAGTGACGGCTATCCCGTCAATATCCGAAAGCTCGCATCCTGCATCTTTCAGTGCTTTATCAACAACGCCGCAAACAGCTTCTGTGTGCCGTCTCGAAGCAATTTCGGGCACAACTCCGCCGTATATTTTATGCTCCTCCACCTGAGAAGCGATTACATTTGAAAGAACCTTCCGTCCGTCCTCCACAACTGCCGCGGCAGTTTCATCGCAGGAGCTTTCAATACCGAGTATTTTCATAATTCATCTCCGTGATTATTTATAAAGTGTGTCATCAAAACCGCATCTTCTCGCGGTTTTTCATAAAAATCCTTGCGTTCGCCCACTATCTGAAAACCCTTTTTACGATAAAGAGAAATTGCAGAAGTATTGCTTTTTCTTACTTCAAGGGTAACAAATTCAGCATTTTCATCTTGCACCGTTTTAAGGAGAATATCGATAAGCCTCCCGGCTATTCCTTTTCTTCTGAAATCCCTGAAAACTGCAACATTGGTTATATAAACCTCACCCAAAACATTGTGGGAACCTATGTAGCCCGCAACCTCGCCGTCACAAAGGGCAACGAAAAATCGGGCAAAGTTATTTTCAAGCTCAGGCTTTAAGCCCTCCTCACTCCACGGAGCGGAAAAACACTCTTTCTCGAGAAGCGCGATTTTCTGAATGTGGCAAAAAGCCATTTTTTCTATAATAATATCCGTCATTTTGTATCGTACCAGGTTTTGCCGCATGCTACCTCAACGGTAAGGGGCACGGAAAGCTCGCAGGCACTTTCCATAGTTTCCTTAAGGAGCTTTGCAACAGCTTCCTTATCCCTTTCAGGGGCTTCGATAATAAGCTCATCGTGAACCTGCATTATAAGCTTTGCCTCGGGAAACTCATTTTTCAAACGGTCATATACCTTTATCATAGCAATTTTAATTATATCCGCGGCTGTGCCTTGAATAGGCATATTCATAGCAACTCTTTCACCGAAGCCACGGCGAATTGCATTTTTCTCCTTAAGCTCGGGAAGATAGCGCCTTCTCCCGAAATAAGTTTCGGCATAGCCTTTTTTGGTGGCGGTTTTCTTGGCATTTTCCATAAAATCGGCAACACCCGAATAATTGGCGAGGTAGCCTTTTATATACCTATCCGCTTCAACAATACTGACTCCGATATCATTTGAAAGCGAAAATGCACCGATACCGTAAACGATACCGAAGTTTACGGCTTTTGCTTTTCTTCTCTCAGCAGAAGTAACGTTTTCGAGGGGAATTCCCATAACCTGAGAAGCGGTAATTGAATGGATATCCGCACCGCTGAGGAATGCGTTTATCATATTTTCATCTTTTGCCAGAGCCGCAAGAACACGCAGTTCGATTTGAGAATAGTCTGCATCTACAAGAACAAACCCGTCTTTAGCAACAAAGAATCGGCGCAGCTCACGCCCCTGCTGTGTTCTTACGGGGATATTCTGAAGATTAGGCTCGGCAGAAGATATTCTGCCTGTTCTTGTTTCCGTCTGATTAAGGGTTGAATGAATCCTACCGTCGTTATCAATTACCTTTAAAAGTCCCTCGCAATAGGTGGATTTAAGCTTCATAAGTGCCCTGTAGTCAAGGATTTCATTGATTATGGGGTGCTTATCTCTTAAGGATTCAAGAACCTCCGCATTAGTGGAATATCCGCTTTTTGTTTTCTTACCGTGAGGAAGATTGAGTTTATCCTCAGAGAACAAAACATCACTTAACTGTTTCGGCGAATTAACATTAAATTCGCACCCTGCCATATTATAAATATTTCTCAGACTTTCTTCTAATTTTGAAGAAATTTTATCGTTATATTGTTCTATTCCCTCGCGGTCAACAAGAAAACCTTCTCTTTCCATAGATGCAAGAACCTTTGCAAGGGGTAATTCAATATCACGAAGAAGCTTTTCCTGAGAATTTTCGGCAATCCCTGCAGAAAGCTTAACGCTCAAAGCCTCAATATGAGCCGCAGAATCCACATAATCTTTTTGAGAAGCATAAAAATCAGAAAGCTCCCCCGCATCAATTCTGACGGGAGCAAGCGAGTAAGCGCCTGCAAGATTTTTAACGGAATAATCGGAAGAATTGGGATTCAGAAGATATGCCGCAAGACTCGTATCGAGTTTAATGTTATTCACTTCAATACCGCTTGCATCACAATAGCCGTAAAGCTGTTTTGAATCGTCCGTATATTTTTCAATATTGTTATCAGAGAAAAGCTCAGTAGCAAAGCCGATAAAAAGAAAATCGGCATTATTAACCAGAGCAACGCCCTTTTCGGTTTTAAACAGGATATATTCAATACCGCCGTTGTTGTATCTGACGGTAAAGTAAGCTTTGCCTATGGCTCTCAGCTCGCTGAGAAAAGAATCGGTTTCTGTTATTTCATAAAGAGACACAGTTTTTGAATTTTCAACATCCGTCCCCCCATGCTTTGAAAGGTCAAGACGCCCCAGGAGTTTATTCATCTCAAGGGACATAAGGAGCTTTGAAGCCTTTTGCGAATCAGGCTCCTTTACTGCATAATCGGATATATTCGTATTTATAGGTGCATTCATACATATGGTGCCGAGTTTTTTACTCAAAAATGCATTTTCTTTTGATGCCAGGAGCTTTGCTCTTATACCTGCTTTAACATCGATATCTTCGATATTATCGTATATATAATCAACCGAACCGAATTTTCTTATAAGCTCACCTGCACCTTTTTCACCGATTCCCGCAACACCGGGAATATTATCGGAGGTATCACCCTGAATGGCTTTAATATCAATAAGCTGTTCGGGAGTTACGCCGTATACCTCCTGTATTTTATCATTATCATACAGAACGGTTGTTGACTGCCCCATTTTGGTTGTTGCAAGAACAACATTGACATTATCCCGAACAAGCTGAAGGCTATCCCTGTCACCTGTTGCGATATAACAAAAGTCATCTTTACCGCAGGCGGCTGAAAGCGTGCCGAGAATATCATCCGCCTCATAGCCCGGCTTTTCAACTACAGTATATCCCAGATAGCCCAAAAGCTCCTTAAGGGTGGGAAACTGCTCAATAAGCTCTGCGGGTGCAGGCTTTCTCGTACCCTTATATTGGTCATACATATCGTGACGGAACGTGGGCGCTTTAACGTCAAAAGCAACTGCAACACCGTCAGGCTTGTACTCTTCAAGAAGATGAAGAAGAATATTCATAAAACCGAAAATGCCGTTTGTGTATCTGCCGTCCTTAGTAGTAAGAAGGCGAACGCCGTAAAATGCACGGTTTAAAATCGAGTTACCGTCTATAACAAGAAGTTTCATAGTCACCTCAAAAAATTATACATTAAGTGTTTCAAGTGTTACAAAAGGATATCCGTTTTGAGAAAGATACTTTTCCTCAGTTAAGGCTCTAAGGCATCCCGTGGCGGCAACGGTAGTTTCATTACCGGGAATTTTAACCTTTATTCCTGTAGCCGCTTCGATATATTTATCAAGCCCGTAGAGCCGTGACATACCTCCGCAAAGGAAAATGCCGTCATCCGTAATATCTCTCACAAGCTCGGGGGGTGTTACCTCAAGAACGGATGTTATTGCTGAGCATATCTCATCAACACAATCTCTTATGGCGTAGTTTATTTCCTGAGAGGTTACCTCAAAAAACAGGGGCATTCCGTCCGACATATCTTTGCCTTTTGCAACGGCGGCAATGGTTTCATCGCGCATTGTTGCACCGCCGATAAGCGTTTTAAGCTCCTCCGCCGTAAGCCTGCCGACGGCAACACCGCGGTTTGCTTTAAGGTACGATTTTATAAGCTTGTCCATATTACTGCCGCCCACGGGAACACTTTTGGCAACGGCAATACTGCCCATGGTTACAACTGCTATACCCGTTGTGCCTGCACCTATATTCACTATCATAGTGCCGTAGGGTTTATCAAGCATCACACCGATACCCAGAGCCGCCGCCAAGGGTTCTTCAATCAAAACGGCTCTGCCCGCACCCGCTCTTAAAATGCAACCTAAAATATTGCGTTTTTCAAGGTTTGTAATACCTGCGGGCATTGTTGCGGCAACGGTGGGTTTAAAAATTTTATTTTTACAAATCCGCTCAAGAAAGTTTCTCAAAAGCTTTTCACTGCTTTCAAGCTCTGCAACGCCGCCTCTGAGAAGCGGACGAACAAGCTTAATGGCATCGGGGCATCTGCCCGTCATTTGAAGGGCTCGTTCGCCTGCCTCAAGAACGTTGCCCGTTTCTCTTTCAATAGCCAGAACTGCCGGCTCATTAAGAACAATCCCTTTGCCCTCTGTAGCCGCGATAACGCTCCCTGTACCTATATCCAATCCGATTTTTAAGCCGACCATTTTGCACCGCCAATTTACACAAAAATACATAGTAATTATACACCCTATGATTGATTTTGTAAATATTGCGAAGCGGATATATTTACAAAAGTTTATTTTTATTGTAAAATGTATTTAGATATATAATAAGGGGGTCTTTCAGGTGGCAGGTGTACAAAAATCAAAATTAAAACTGCTTTATCTTGCAGATATTTTAAAAAAGAAAACGGATGAAGAGCATTGCCTTGCGGCAACGGAAATATGCGATTTACTTGCGCAACAGGATATACCCGCTGAAAGAAAATCAATTTACAAGGATATTGATATTTTACGCGAATACGGGCTTGATATTATACATACCGGTTCAAAAAATCACGGCGGTTATTTTCTGGGAGCAAGAGACTTTGAACTTGCCGAAATCCGACTTCTTTCAGATGCGGTTCAGGCGGCAAACTTTATATCGCAGAAAAAAACGAATGCTCTTGTTGAAAAAATCGAAAGCTTTGCAAGCGAAAATCAGGCAAAGACACTCCACTCTCAGGTTTATGTGGATAACCGTCCGAAATGCAGTAATGAAGAGATTTATTACACCATAAGCGACCTTGACGAAGCCATAAACAAGGGTGTAAAGGTCACCTTCACCTATACAAAGAGAAAAATAACAGAGGAATTCAAAACTGCAAAAGAAGAAAAACGCTTCACAGTAAGTCCCTATGCCCTTATATGGTCCGATGACCACTATTACCTTGTTTGCAACAATGAAAAATACGATAATCTGATGCATCTGAGGATAGATAAAATCAAAAAGCTTGAAGTGACAAATGAAAAAGCCCGCCGATTCTCAGAGGTTTCGGGTTATAAAACCTCTTTTGATTCTGCGGACTATGCAAGCAAGCTTTTTAATATGTACAGCGGCGAACCCAAACCCATTGAGCTTGTTTGCCACAACTCAGCTCTTGAGCCTATGCTTGACCGTTTCGGTGAAAATGTAAGGCTTCAAAAGGTTGACGACGAGCATTTCCTCCTCAGAACAAATGCCGCCGTAAGCGAAGGCTTGGTTTCCTGGGTATTGGGCTTCGGCGGAAGAGTTAAGGTAAGAACGCCTAACGATTTGATTTATGACGTTAAGAAAAAGGCACAAGAGATTTTAGAGAATTATGAGGAATGATGAGTTACGGGACTGCAACGCAATTAAAATTGCATGGCAGTCCCGATAATTCTCAATCCCTGATTCTTAATGTTTTCTCCGCCGCTTCTCTGAGGCAGAAGCCTGTCAGAATAACTGCATCGGAATTGTACTTTTCGAGTAATTCGGAAAGTACTTTTTTATTCTCTTGAGTGGGGGTTATTTGCGTTTCAAGGATTTTATCAAGCAAATCGCAACACATTGAGAATTTCTTCACCCATTTTTTGAGTTCTTTAAAGAGCGGAACGGATTCATCCTCAAGCATTACAAGGCACTCACGCATATTTTTATTGTACTCGAAAAATTCCTTTACCGCCTGTTCTTTTTCGCCGTTTGAAGCCAAAAAGCTTATATGAGCCAAAGTTTCACTCATAAAAGCAGAACTGTATTTTGAAAGGCACGAAACGCCCAGATGGTCAGAAAAATATTTAAACAAATCCGCTTTGTCTCCCAAAAGCTCATTATGAGCGTTTTTAAGAGATTTATCGGGATTATACTCTTCAGGATTCCAAAGATAATCCGCAACAGTCATAAGAGGGATTTTTGAGCACTCTGCATACTCCATAACGTTGGAAATAAGACCTTCACAATGCTTATAGAGTTCTTTATCTCTTCCTGTAAGAGCACCGAGATGCATCTCCTGGAACATTTCGCAATCGTTTACGGGGAAATTATCCCAGAAAAGAGGCTTATGATTGGTTGAGCGCATAAGCTCATCGGATTCTCTTACAGTGAGAATACGGGAGCAAATCTCCTCACCCGTCCAAAAAAGACTGACATCAGATGGTATTCCCCTACCGAATTTTGATATATAATACCCGTTTTCATCACCGCTGTACTGAGTAGGACAGACAGTGAGTTTAATATTGTTATCAATATCTTTAAGTGCTTTATATGTCTTATTAACAAGGTCTATATGAGCATCTGCAATGCCGTCAAAAGCATCTTTATCGTCTTCATACTGAAAATCCCACGGGATATCGTCAAGAAGAAGTCCGAAGCCTTTAACTCCCATATTGTAAACACTTTTAACTTTATTTATAAGAAGCTCGAAATCCTCGTCTGACGTGTAATGATAGGTTAAACCGGGACCTATGCACCAAAAGAAATCAAGATAATTTTCATTGGCACTTTCGAAAAGAATTTTAAGCTCCGAAAGCTCTTTTTCGGGATACAGCTCACGCCATTTTTCCCGGTGATACATATCATCCTTCGGTGCATAGTAATATGTATTCATCCCGTATTTCGCCATAAGCGACATAACTGAAAGGCGTTTTTCATTTTGCCAAGTAGGACCGTAGAAGCCCTCGATATATCCGCGTTTTGAAAACAGCGGATAATCCTCAATAACACCTGTTTTAAGTTCATTCCTTTGAATAAGCTTTAAAAGTGTGTTAGCAGCTCTGAAAACACCCTTTTCACAGGATGCTTCAATAAGTGCTTTATCTTCACCTACGGTTATAAAATATTTTTCATCGCTCAGGCGCGAGAGTTCATCTATGTATGTTGTTTTTTTACTGTCAGACACCTTTACTTCAACTAAGTAACTGCCCGGCTCCTTCAAATTGTAATCATTTAATACATTTTCGGCTATTTCTTTAAAATCGCCTGCAATATTTACCGATTTAATTTTTAATGCTGAACCGTTAAGTTCGTTTTTTTGAGGTATGGGATAAATCACAGATGCTTTATCTCCTTTTTATATTTTTCTAAAAGTTTATTATTTATTTCGTCGCCCCCGTCAACATTGGAGCTTGCAAAATGTTCGGGGCAGAAGCAACGCTTGGCACAGATATCAACTGTTTCTGCCACTACTGCATTGAGTATGAGCGCACCCGTAACGGTTGAGGTTGGGCATATTTTACCGTCAATACCCTCAACCTCAACACAGGCATCGCCCACGCAACCAAAATTATCAAGCACTACATCGGCAATTTCACAAAGTCTTTTGCCGCTTTTATGGCGGGACTGACCTGCATATGTGTGATTAAGATTTGTAAGGGCAACAACCGTCAAGCCTTTCTCCTTGCAAAGCATAGCCATATCAACTATAACGCCGTTTCTGCCTGAATTGGAAATGATTATGATAACATCCTGCGGTTTCATTGAGTATTTATCAAAAAGTGCTTGAGCAAATCCTTCTTTACGCTCGGCAAGAGTACTGCCCGAAGCAGACTCGTGAAGCATCAAAACAGGCTCCAAAACAGGCTGAATCTTAACAAGTCCTCCTGCTCTGTAAAAAAGCTCTTCTGCAAGCATATGCGAATGGCCCGTACCGAAAAGAAAGATTTTATTGCCGTTTATAAGCGCTTTACTCAAAATCTCAGCAGTCTTTTCGATCTGCTCACCGCCTTCTGCTGCGATACGTTCAATTATATTTTGGTTGATTTTTATATATTCAAGGTATTTTTTCATTATAAATTCCTCGCCGCCTTTAACGCGCCCTCCTCAGGAGGGATTGTAAGAAGCTGTATTTTTAAATCGGGATAAACCTCTTTAATATCATCAATAAAATCAGACTTAAACAGGTCGTTATGTTGAAATACTCCGCCGTAGAGAGAAAGAGATTTGCAGTTTTTCAAATCAGCAAGAAGTGAAAGGACTGTTCTTGAAAAGCCGTGAGCCTCGTTTACAAGTATTGTTTTAGCCACAAAATCACTTTCTGCTAACTCCCCTACCTTCTCGGCAAAGCCTGCAAGAACATCCTTTGATGTTTCGGGAGAGTATATGACATCAATTGATTTTCTGAAATCACTTACACCGAAATATTTTTCGGCACTTTTTATAAGGGCGCTTTCCTTGTTCTCATCATAGAGAACACAGCAGGCTTTAAGTGCATTGACCGCAATAGAGTAGGCTGAGCCTTCATCTCCTATTATATGACCCCAGCCACCTTTAACTTTCATACTTCCCGTTTCATCAACACCGATTGCCATAGAGCCTGTTCCGCAAATTGCCACGGCACGGCTGTCTTCATCCCCGCCGGAAACAAGCGCAACATAGACATCACTGTTCATAGCAAGCTTTTGAGCCTTTATTATTCCGCCGCAAAGAGCATCAACAGTTTCTTTACTCGCCTCATCATCAAGAGCAGAGCAACCGACGAATGCACCCGTGAAGGTAATTTCACCTAAGGTTTTATAAATTTCGTTTATAACTGAAGCGAGGTTTTCCCGCGCACACTCCATACCGACGGAATAAAAGTTTATAGTCTTTCCGACAGCTTTCAGGAGAATATCACCTTTTTCATCCGACACTGCCACGGTGGTTCGGGTACCTCCGCCGTCAATTCCCAGATAATATTTCACAAGAAAACCTCCGTTATTTTTACTTTATTTTTAATTCCTTTGCCATATCAACAAAGCCTTGCATA
>CAZCQI010000046.1:0-12377 GCA_964500795.1 uncultured Eubacteriales bacterium | reverse complement strand
GTTGATAAAATTGCTCTTGAGCTTCACCCCGGCTTCTGCGTTTATAATACGGAAAGCCTTTTGAAGCTCCGTGCCGCAGTAGGTAAGGAGATAGGCGCAAACCTTGACCTTTCTCACCTTATCTGGCAGGGTATGGACCCAATTGCTGTTATTCGTGCTTTGGGAAAAGAGGGCGCGATCTTCCATTTCCACGCAAAAGATACAAAAATTGATGCAATCAATACCGCGGTTAACGGCGTTCTCGATACTAAATCCTATGCTGATGAAATTAACCGCTCCTGGATTTTCCGCTCCGTAGGCTTCGGCAACGGCGAAAGCTATTGGAGAGATGTTATCAGTAATCTCCGTATGGTGGGTTATGATTACGCGATCTCCATAGAGCATGAGGATTCTCTTATGAGCCAGAACGAGGGCCTTGAAAAAGCCGTTGAACTTCTCAAAAAATGCATAATTAAAGAAGGTCTTACAGCCGCTTGGTGGATTTAAATCTTAATTGCACGCAGCTTTTGCGATTTTCTCACCCGAACTCGCGTACACATGTACGCTTCGGG
The DNA here is from genome assembly GCA_964500795.1 of uncultured Eubacteriales bacterium. Classification (GTDB taxonomy): domain Bacteria; phylum Bacillota; class Clostridia; order Oscillospirales; family Acutalibacteraceae; genus DTU089. Next base: position 11,826 of record CAZCQI010000046.1, on the reverse strand, counting down.
GTTCGTAAATCACAAAATTCACGCACACTAAAGATTTAAATAGAATTATAAGGAATTACCGATTTTAACAAAGGAAGACAGTTATGGATAAAGTGAATGTTGTTGTCGTCGGGTACGGCGGAATGGGCGGTTATCATGCCGATAATATTGCTGAATTCCCTGATTTTAATCTTTTGGGAATTTACGATATTAAAGAAGAAAGATGCAAGGTTGCCGAAAGAAAGGGTGTTTACGCATACCCGAGCTTTGAGGCGGTTCTTGAAGATGACAGGGTAGAGCTTATTGTTTGCGCTACCTATAACGACTGCCATAAGGATATTGCAATTCGTGCAATGCGCGCGGGTAAGGCGGTTATAAGTGAAAAGCCCGTGACTCTTTGCTCCGAGGATCTTGAAGAGATGATTGCGGTCTCCGAGGAGACCGGTAAGCTTTTTACCGTTCATCAGAACAGACGGTGGGATAACGATTACCGCACAATTAAAAATATTCTTGATAAAAATGAACTCGGTAAAGTTTTCTCTGTTGATTCAAGAGTTTACGGTTCACGCGGAATTCCCAACGATTGGCGCCGTGAAAAGCAACACGGCGGCGGTATGGTGCTTGATTGGGGCGTTCATCTTCTTGACCAGATACTTATGCTCAACGAGGGCAAGGAAATTGAAAGTGTTTACGCATCCGTTACCAACATAACAAACGATGAGGTCGATGACGGCTTCCGTGCAACAATTAAATTCAAAGACGGTCCCGAGTGCCTTGTTGAGGTGCTTACAAATAATTTTATTTCCGATGCACCCCGTTGGTATATGTGCGGTGAAAACGGTACTGCTATTATCAGGGATTGGGATCTGAACGGCGAAATCGTGAAAATCAAAGATTGGGATATTATTGATGCAGTTCCCATTAAAGCGGGTGCAGGCATTACAAAAACCATGGCTCCCCGTACCGATGATACCATTAAGCGTTTCCCTCTTGAAAAGATTTTAGTAGAGTGGCAGGATTATTATAATAATATTTATGATGTTCTGAGAAACGGTGCAAAGCCTCTTATAACCCACGACCAGCAACGCAGGCTTATGAAGCTTATGGAAGCAATTTTTGAGTCCGGTGCTGAAAATAAGGTTGTATATTTTGAATAAATGATATTGAAAAGCATTATTGCAATTTTTTGATTGTGATAACGCTTTTTTCTTTTGTGTTTTCTTGACAAAGTTCTCATATTGGTTTATATTTAAGAGTAGAATAAACATAATAACTAAAGGAGTGTGACAGTTAATGGATTCAGGCAGTAGCGGACATGGGCGAAGTAGTATATATATGAAAGCAGCGATATTTCGGCCTGAATTTATTGAGGGCTGTTAACACACCGTACTACCGTATTTTTACGGGGTATTTTTGCAAGGGATAATTGCGTTATCCGGAGCGTTTTATTTGTGTATTATCGCTGAGTCTTTTTGACTCGGTTTTTTTATTTGCTTTTTATTATTCACCCGTTTTCTGATTCTGCGAAAGCAGCGTTTTTTCGCTGACTAACAAAGGAGGAACGGTAATGACAAAAGAGGTTTTTGAAAGGCTTTTATCGGAAAAACATTATAAAGCCATTAAAAGTATATTTGATACAATGAATCCGGTTGATACCGCAGTGCTTCTCCCGGAATTTGAGGATAAGGATATGGTTCTCCTCTTCAGGCTTATCCCCAAAGAGAATGCAGCAATGGTATTTACCTATATGGAACCCGAACAGGAGCAGATTCTTTTAGAAGCGTTTACGGACACTGAGCTTAAAAGCATTATGGACGATATGTTCATTGATGATGCCGTTGACGTAATCGAAGAAATGCCTGCAAATGTTGTTGAAAGAATGCTTTCGGCGGCGGGAGATAAAAGGAATGCCATAAACACGGTGCTCAATTACCCTGAGGACAGTGCCGGCAGTATTATGACTCTTGAGTACATCAGCCTGCACCCGTCAATGACCATAGGAGATGCACTTAAAAAGATAAAATCACGCGGAGAATACTCCGAGACCGTTAACGTTTGCTATGTTATAGAAAAGCATAAGCTTTTGGGTACTGTTACGGCGATGGATCTTCTTACCTGTGACGATGATGAGCTTTTAACCGATGTTATGGAGGAAAATCCCGTAACAATCAATACTCACAGTGATAAGGAAGAGGTTGCTCAGTTATTTGATAAATACGATATAGTTTCACTCCCGGTTCTTGATACCGAGAACTGTATGGTGGGTATTGTAACATTCGACGATGCTATTGACGTTATTCAGGAAGAGGCTGAAGAGGATTTCCAGAAAATGGCGGCTATTGCCCCCACGGATAAACCATATCTTAAAACATCTGTTTGGAATCTTTGGAAGGTTCGTATTCCGTGGCTTATTTTCCTTATGCTTTCCGCAACCTTTACGGGAATGATAATTTCTTCCTTTGAGGATGCCCTCTCAAAAATAGTGGTTCTTACGGCATTTATCCCCATGATAATGGGTACGGGCGGTAACTCGGGCTCTCAGGCTTCGGTTACGGTTATTCGCGGACTTTCTTTAGGTGAAGTTGAGGTCAGAGATGTTTTTAAAGTAATGTGGAAAGAGCTTCGCGTATCTATTCTCTGCGGCGTTTCCTTGGCGGTTGCCTGTTTTATAAAAATAATGCTTATAGACGGTATGCTTCTTAAAACAAACGGCGTAACCGGCAGTGTTGCTCTTGTTGTTGCGCTGACTCTTTGCCTGACGGTTATTTGTGCAAAGCTTATCGGTTGCGTGCTTCCCATATTAGCAAAGAAAATGAAGCTTGACCCGGCGGTAATGGCGAGTCCGTTTATCACCACCATTGTTGATGCGGTTTCTCTTCTTGTTTATTTCGGTATAGCAAAGTCAATTTTGCCTTTATAAAATATAAAAACCGTTAGCGAGGTATATTATGCAGTTAAGATTTAAAAACTCAAAATTCAGAATTATGCAGGTGAGTGACCCTCAGGATTTGCAGTTTGTACGCCCTACAATGATTCGTATGCTTAATAAAGCCTACGATTCATTAAAGCCTGACCTTATTGTTCTCACGGGTGATAATATCCTCGGTAACCATCTTTGCGATGCAAGAATCGGAACAAAGCTCGTTATACACGATAAAGAGGGCGAAGCGGCGGCAATGAAAACTGCCATCGACCACCTTGTTGCTCCCATTGAAGCAAGAGGAATACCTTTTGCTATGATTTACGGTAACCATGATGATATGAATCGCCTTACAAAAGAGGAGCAGGCGCAGTTTTACAGAGAATATAAGGGCTGTCTCGGTCTTGATGACCCCGAAAGCCCCGATGTTGATACTTATAATCTTCCTATTTATTCCGAAGACGGCGAAAAGGTTAAATTTAATTTATGGCTTCTTGCAAGCGCTTGGCGCAATCATGAAGAAGATAAAACAACCGAGCTTGTTAAGCCTGAGGCTGTTGAATGGTATAAAAAGAAAAGTGCCGAGCTTAAAGATGCAAATGGCGGTGAACCCGTTCCCTCTTTAATGTTTCAGCATATTCCGCTAATTGAAATTCTTGATTTGATTGAAGAATGCCCCAAAGGTGTTCCCGGATCGGTTGAAGGTCCCGACGGCAAGTTCTTTAAGCTTAAGTCCTGTTGTCAGGGTAATTTAGGCGAATATCCCTGTACCGTAAGTGAAAAAGTGGGTCAGTTTGAAGCTATGAAGGAATGCGCCGATGTAAAAGCTATCGTTTTCGGCCACGACCATTGCAACTGCTTTACGGGAAATATGGACGGTATAGATATTATTCAGACCTCCTGCGCTTCATTCCGTTGCTACGGTACAAGATACCGCGGTGTAAGAATTTTTGATATTGAAGAGAACGGCGATTATACGACTGAATTTCATACATATGAAGAAATAGTCGGCGGCGGTATTCTTAACGAACTTGCATATATCTGGGATGCCGATGAAATGTGGAAAAGAAAAATCGCTCTTATTGCAGGCGGCGTTGCAGGGGTTGCAGGTCTTACCGCAATGGGTGTGAAGTTGTATAAAAATAGTAAAAAATAACTTGTGTTGACACGTTGCGGAAATATAATGTATAATTATTTTTGAAAGGGAGGTCGAGCTTTATGAACAGTTGTAACGTTATTGCCCACAGAGGCGCCAATCTTGTAGCTCCTCAAAACACTATCGAAGCATTTAAAAAGGCTATTGAAATCGGTTGCGACGGGTTTGAGACCGATATTCACCTTACTAAAGACGGTATACCCGTTGTTTGTCACAATTTTACTATTGATGAAACCTCTGACGGTAACGGTGCCATTAAAGATATGACCCTTGAAGAGCTCCGTCAGTACGATTTCGGTAAATATAAAGGTTCCGAATTTGAGGGTACAAAAATTCCCACTCTTGATGAGTTTTTGGAAATCAGCAAAGAGATGGGCGATAAAATGAAAGTCCTTGATATAGAGCTTAAAAGTGAAGTTTTCGGCAAGGCGGGTACAGAGCTCGCCCGGAAAACTATTGATGCCGTTAAAAACCACGGTCTTTTTGATAAGCTTCTCATTTCAAGCTTTGACCCCGCTATACTTGTTGTTTGCAAGAAAGTGGATAAGGAATGCAAAACAGGTATTCTTTACAGCCCCGATAAGTTCATTTCCCTTAAAATAGGTGCTCGCCCTGTCAGCTTTGCTAAAGAGATAGGTGCAGATGCTCTCCATCCTTTCCATATGTATGTCACCCGCCTTTATGTTGAGCGTGCTCACCGTGCAGGGCTTCAGGTGAATCCCTGGACAGTAAATAAGGAGATCAATATAAAGGCACTTGCAAAAATGGGCGTTGACGGTATTATTACCGATGATGCGGAACTTGTTAACAAAGTATTGGGAAAATAACATTTTATGAAAGATATTTTTAACTCCTTGCGCACGTGGGTGGAGGTTGATTTAGATGCACTCGATTTCAACTTCAATTCAGCGCGCAAAATGCTACCGGAAAAAACAAAGCTTTTAGCTGTGGTCAAGGCAAACGCCTACGGTCACGGTGCTGTCAGGGTAGCAAAATATCTTGAAAATAAGGCGGATTGCCTTGCAGTAGCTGCGACCGATGAGGCTATAGAGCTGAGAAGGAACGGCGTTGAGTGTCCTATACTCATTCTTGGGCACATTCCTTTCGGTGACTATCCAAACATAGTTAAATATAATATTATCGCCACAATTTCCGATGAAAAAGAAGCATCACTTCTTTCAAAAGCGGCGGTTGAAGCAGGGGTTAACGCGAAGCTCCATATTGCTGTTGATACGGGAATGTCAAGAATAGGCTTTGGGGTAGGCAATGAGTCTGTTGAGGAAATAAAGCGTATAGCCACTCTCCCGAATATTACTATTGAAGGAATATTCAGCCATTTCGCGGCGGCAGATGAAACGGATAAGTCTTATACCGAAATGCAAATAAAGGCTTTTGATGGATTTGTTTCTTCCCTTCGGGATGCAGGGGTGAATATTCCCGTTAAGCACCTGTATAACAGTGCCGGTATTGCGGATTTACCCCATAAATACGATATGGTGCGTCAGGGTATAATTCTTTACGGTCTTAACCCTTCGGACGAGGTGGAGTATAAAAATATCGAAAAGCCGAAGCCTGTTATGTCTATGAAAACTCATGTGGTTCAGGTAAAAACCTTGCCTGCAGGTGTATGTATCAGCTACGGTTGCACTTATAAAACAACTGCACCTACAAGAGTTGCTACTTTGTGTGCAGGCTATGCAGACGGTATGCCGAGGGTGCTTTCCAACAACGGCAGTGTGCTTATAAGAGGGCAATATGCACCGATTATCGGCAGAGTTTGTATGGATCAGTTTATGGTGGATGTAACCCATATCCCCGAAGTCACAACGGATGACATTGCAACGATTTTCGGTACCGATGCAGATAAAACTATTTCAGTTGAAAGCATAGCCAAAAAAGCAGGCACAATAGGCTACGAAATAATATGTAACATCAACAGCCGGGTTGTGAGAGTTTATATGAAAAACGGCAAACCCGAGAGTGTGTTCAGCTATCTACCTATTGAATAATAAAAAAATCAACCCCGACGGCTTCAAACCGTCGGGGTTGTTGCATTAACCAACAAACTTGATTGTAAGAATTTTCTTTCCGGTAATTTCAAATTCGGCAAAGCCGTCTGCATTAACGGTAAGAGGAGCTTCGTCAAGCTCTTCGAGTGTGACGAGCTTGATTTCTTTCCAGGCTTTTCCTGAGTATGCGGGAAGCTCAAATTCCGCTTTCTGTCTTTCAACAGGTGACTGAGCTTTTTCAATGGGTGCCATACCGCCGTTGAGACGTATAGCATTTTTAACAGCGTTGTCAGAGGGGTTAAAGAGTCTTACAACATAGCCCTCGCCGTCCTCGCTTCGCTTAACTGCGCTCACATTGAGATTTTCTGTTTTAAGCTCAAGGAAGGAATGAGTAAGAGGATTTTTACCGTGATCAGTGGGAGCAACCTGACCTGCTGTAAGGTAAAGGTTAAATCTTTCGCTCTCCTGCCATACATTGCCTTCCTCCCAATTACCTTTATGGGGCATAAATGCATAGCGGAAGGTGTTTTTGCCGATGCACTGTGAGCCTTTATCCCAATCGCTGTAATTCTGCATATCCTTTGTTACGCATATTCTGAGGGGGTATGCGCGGATAAGAGAAAGGTAAAGTGTGTTTTCTTCATCGTCAGCCGCTTCATAAGCCTTAAGACCTGTGTTGAGAAGTGCGGCACCGTTAACACCGTCAGAAAGGCTGACAAAGGAGTTCATGGGATGCTCTGTCATTGGCGGTTCATCATAAAGAGAATAATCGGGAGCGGCGATAGGTCTTTTTACAACATCAAACTGACCCTGAGCATCTGCGTATTCTGCCTTGATACCTGTGGGGAAGCCAACCTGTAAATAGTGATCCTCGCAACGGTTGTTGATTGTAGTTTCAATTTCAACAAACTTTGCACCCTTGCGAAGAGTAACAAGGCTTTCGATATCAACGGGAAGCTTATGCTCGCTTCTTGATTTTTCATCGAACGCACGTTTTTCGGGAAGCTCCCAACGCATTGTAACTTTATAAGTGGTTTCAAATTCACCCTGACGGAGAAGTGTAACAGTTGCCTGCTCACCGAGAGTAGTAAAGGTTTCATCACATTCGGGAGCAACGTGTTGCCAGGGGTTACCGATCTCACCGCTGTCCTTGAAGAAGCCGAGATTGTTGAATACTTTGCCGCTTTCTTTTTCTGTAACATTGAAGGTACCGTTGTGGTTGAAGCTGACTTTAAGGTATTCATTTTCCATAACATTTGTTGTTTTAACAAGTGTTACGGGTGTTGTTGCGCGAACGTTGTAAAGGGGACGAACCTTGAGAGTTTTGTAACCCATTGCGGGAACATCGCTTACTTCAGCCGCAACAAGATACTGTTCGGTATGAAGAACGTTAGCCGTATCGTTGGGGTTCTGAATAATCTGAGCATTAGCTTTGTTTGTTGAAATAACCTGATATTTAATTACCTTGCCGTCTTCATCGAGAATTTCGAAGCTGTCTGCCTTCCACTCTGCAGGAATCTCAAGTCTGAGATCAACGGTTTCTGTTCTCTTGAAGGGTGCGGGGTTGAAAACTACAACTGCCGCATCATCTCTGCTGAAGGCTTTAAGGTCGATATCGCCTGCAATATCCATAAATGCACGCTCAAATACGCACATTGAAAGCTCTCTTGACTGTCTGTAACGGGACATTACATCCTCGTAAACAACATCGCGTCCGCAGGAACCGATACTGTCGTGACCGTGGTTCTGAAGAAGATAGTTGTAGGAAAGGTCAATGAAATTCCGGGGATAAGGGGCACCTGCAAGTGCAGCGAAAACAGCCATAGGCTCTGCGTAGTTTGTGAGCCTTCTTTCGGTGTCAAAATTCTCCTGCTTGATATATGTTCTTGCAGAGAGGATCCAGCCGCAAAGCTCGCTTACGCTGCCCTTTGTGTACGGGTCGCGCATTTCGCCCTTGAGAACGGGTGAATCGGGATTGAAATTATCAATAATGCCCTGTTCCATCTCTTTGAGAGTGCTGTGGAAAACTTCTGCTTCGGGGAGAGCTGCATCAAGGTCTTTGACAAGCTGAACCTCGCGTTCATCGGGGCAAGAGGAATCGTGACCAATTGACCAGAAACGGTGATTCGTTGACCAATCCTTGTCCTGCTCCTTCATTGCCTGCTCGGCGCGAGCCTGAACGTTTTCTTTATGGTATTCATAGAAGGGATGGGTATACTGATAGTCTAATTTCCAATCGCGGTCGATAAGCTTGAAAACGCCGTTGTTGTCGTTCCAGAGCATATCACGGTTGTTTTCATCCTTTTGATTGAAATAAACGGGGCGCTGAACAATATACCAGATATTGTAACGGGGGCGCTTTGCAAGACGGGAGGCATAGATACGTGTTCCGTCGGGGCTTTCCCAGAAGAATTCGGATTTTGGAGCTTTGTATTCATTGATTCCGCGGTAGAAGGAGGCGAAATGAATACCGAAGCCCGAATAAATCTGAGGAAGCTGAGAAATCTGACCCCAGCCGAAGGGGGAGTAGCCTGTTTTGCTGATACCGCCCATTTCCTTGCCGATCTTATGACCCAAAAGCAGGTTTCTGATAAGAGCCTCACTGCCTACGGTGAATTCATCGGGGAGACAGAACCAGGGACCTACTGCAATTCTGCCCTCTTTTATGTATTTCTGCAGCTTTTCTTTCTTTTCGGGATATACTTCAAGATAATCCTGAATGGGCATTGTCTGAGAGTCTAAATGGAAATGCCTGTAATCTGGATTTTTATCAAGAATATCAAGGAGCATATCAAGCATATATCCAAGCATATATTGGGTTCTGCGAGCGGAAAAACGCCACTCTCTGTCCCAATGGGTGTTGGATATAAAATGACATTGAATTTTATCTTTGTTATCCATTTTTATCACCTTATCCTTTAATGATTTTCATTATTTCCCGGAAGTTTCGGCAGAAATGAGTGCAAACAGCCTTTGTGCCGCTTGATTCGATATTACCGCCTGCAATACCGATAGTTGAGTAGCCTGCAAGTCTTACGGAGCAAGCGCCTGCGCCGCTGTCCTCAATGCCTACAACTCTGCTTCTGTCGCTGAATGCCTCGCCTAAGCCTACGATTGAAGTTTCGCTGTAAAGCCACGGATGAGGTTTGGGAGAAAGCTCACCGAGAGTACCTACACTGCCTTTTCTTAAGGGATAGCCCGCGGAAATTATTGCATCATAGAAATCCTTGGGATCACCCATACCGAGAGTCTTGAATGCTGAAAGAATTTCGGGCCATGCCTTTTCATAAAGACCCGATGTAACAAGACCGATTTTAATGCCCATACTTTTAAGCTCAAGAAGGAAATCCTTAACGCCCTCTGTGGGGGTGAAAGCACCGTCTTTGCCTCTGCCTGCCATAATTTCTTCCATTTCTCTGTGAGTGTGCTCAAAATAGAAGTTACGAGCCTTTTCAAGAGATTCACCGGGGCAATATTTATCTATACAATACTGAAGATGCTCGGAAACGCTGTGACCCGAAACAAAGGGGATATCAGCCTCTTCAAGCTGAAATTTCGGATTGCCCAGCATACTCGCGGTAGTCATTTCAATTATCCAGATCCAGAATTCCTCACTTCGAACGGTGGTTCCGTCCAAATCCATAAGAACAGCATTTAAGGGGTACTCTGTTTTTACGGGATAAACGGGGTAGTAAACGGGGTAAGCGATTGCAGATTTAACGCAGGCGAGAGAATGAGTTCCGAAGGAAACGAACTCAACCTTGTTGTCACCTGTTGCAACAACGAATTCAACGCCGTTTTTACCTGCAACAAATTTGCCATCCTCTGTGGCAGGGAGAAGGTGAAAACCACTATCTGCTCCAACCTCACCTAAATCGGGGATGTAAAGTGTTTTGTCAAGAAGCATATTTTGAAAATCCTTTCCGATTACATAATTAACCACATTTTAGCATAAGGAATTCATTTAGTAAATTGTATTTTTAAAATTTATTTGTTTATTTCTGAATTTCTGAAATTCATTTATTCATTTATTTTTTCGTTGTTGTCTGAATTTTGTTGCAAATATTTTTATGCTATGATAAAATGAGGGATGTACGATTTCACGGCAAAGGAGATTTTTATTATGGAAAACAAATTGAAAGTCGGTGCTATCGGTCTTATGTTCGGCAATGCCCATGTAGAAGGTGCGTTGGCGTACGGTGCAGAGATAGCTGCTCTTTGTGACCTCAACGAAGAAACTCTCAGAAAATCGGGTGAAAAATATAATATCCCCGAAGATAGATGGACAACAGATTATCACGATATTCTCAATAACCCCGAAATCAATCTTGTATCAATTGCTATTCCCGACCAGCTTCACAGAAAGGTTGCTTGCGAAATGCTTGCAGCAGGTAAGCATGTGCTTTGCGAAAAGCCTCTTGCTCTCACAAGAGAGGATATTGAAGCTATGGTGCAGGCAACGGAAAAATCAAGTGCAAAATTTATGGTAGGTCAGATATGCCGATTTACTCCCGCATTTGTTAAGGCTAAGGAAATTATTGATTCAGGCAAAATCGGTGAGCTTTATTTTGTTGAGTCTGAATATGCTCACGACTATATGAATATCGTAAAAAATGAAAATATATGGCGTGCAGACCCTAAGCGTCACGGTGTTATCGGAGGCGGTTGCCACGCGGTAGATCTTCTTCGCTGGCTTGCAGGCGATCCTGTTGAGGTGTTCGCTTACGGTACTCACAGGCTTCTTCCCACAGTTCCTTATGATGATGCTACCTGCGCTCTTCTTAAGTTCAGCGATGACCTTATGGGTAAGGTTTTCGTTTCCACAGGCTGTAAGCGTGATTACACAATGCGTACTTGCATTTACGGCACCAAGGGTACAATTATCTGCGACAATACTTCACCCACGATGCAGCTTTTTGTTGCTGATGAAAACGGTGAGGCTCCCGAAAAGCCCGAAATAATTGAAATTGATATAAACAACCACAATTATGTTAAGGAGTTCGAGGTTTTTGCAGACACCATTGTAAACGACAGAGAGATGGAAACAAGTGTTTACGAGGGTGCAAAAACAGTTGAGGTCTGCCTTGCCATTGTTGAATCCGCAGAAAAAGGCGAAAAGGTAAAACCGAATTATAATTTCAGCTGAACAAGCTTTAAAATTTGATGAAATATTAAAGGGCAAAATTGTATTTTTTATGATTTTGTCCTTTTTGTATCTTGCAATTTGCATATCTGTAATGCTATACTGTAAAGGAAATAAAATTGAGAAGTACGGCTTTTGAAATTGCCGTGTTTTCGTTTAAGAAAGGACGATTGCTTTGGCTGAAATCAAAAATATTGATGCAGTTGCGGCTCTTGACGCTATGGATGCTCACGTTGACGATTGGCGTGATGCCACAAAGGGCAAACAGAGAGGTATTTTCTCTTTTGACGATGTTGCAGCACTGAAAATCAAAAATCTTAAAAAAAGAATTTACACCGATATTGAATCCATTCCCGCATGGAAAATGAAGGAATGTATTTATAAGGGCGTTGACGATTACGAGTTTTTCTATGACGAGTGGAAGGAGCTTAACGTAGGCGACCGATGGGGTAATAACGGCTGGAGTGCCTTCTTCAAAAACTCCTTTGATATTCCCGAGCGTTTTAAAGGTAAAAAGGTAACGCTTAATGTTTATTTCGGCGGTGACTCGCTTCTTTCTCTTAACGGTGATCCTGCTGGCTTCTGCTGAGGTCTACAGTGGGGATACCCTCGGTTACAG
>CAZCQI010000045.1:0-12391 GCA_964500795.1 uncultured Eubacteriales bacterium | reverse complement strand
CAGGGTCTGCACCCTCTTTGTGCTTAACTATATCAACGCCTGCACGCTGTGCCCAGACATCAAGCTGATCAATAGCCGCGGCGCGGAAGGTATCGGCGGCGGCAAGAATAACGCTTTTGCCCTCTGCCTTATATTTAGCCGCAAGCTTACCGATAGTGGTGGTTTTACCTACACCGTTAACGCCGATAACAAGAATAACGGAAGGAATGGTTATAAGACCCATATCCTCGCCGCCTTCAAGCATTTCGGCAACGATCTCCTTGATTTCCGCCTTAACGTCAGCAGGATTTTTTATACCTTTTTTGCGAACAACGTCATTGAGACGAAGTGTAATTTCGGATGCGGTGTTAACGCCTACGTCACCCATAACAAGAGCCTCTTCAAGCTCATCGAACAGTTCCTGATCAATGGAGGTGTAGCTGTCGAGAACATTATCAATAGCACCCGAAACATTGTTTCTTGTTTTTCTTAAACCGAAGTTGATTTTTTTAAAAATACCCATAGTTTTCTCCGTTTATTTAATTCAAATCAAATTTACTCGCCATCTCCGCCGTCTTGAGCTCCAGGAGCTTGGAAACACCCTTTTCCTGCATTGTAACACCGTAGAGCATATCAGCTTCTTCCATAGTACCGCGGCGGTGGGTAATGAGAATAAACTGTGTATTATCAGTCATTCTTCTTACGTATGAAGCGTATCTTGCAACGTTTACATCGTCAAGAGCCGCCTCAACCTCATCGAATATACAGAACGGACAAGGGTTGATTTTAAGAATTGAGAATAGAAGTGCAATAGCGGAAAGCCCCTTTTCACCGCCCGAAAGGAGTGAAATATTCTGAACGTTTTTGCCCGGAGGCTGAACCTTGATGTCAATGTCACATTCGAGAACATCGTTTTCATCGGTGAGAACAAGGGAAGCCTTACCGCCTCCGAAAAGCTCCGAGAAGGTCTGACCGAAGCTGAAATTTATCTTATCAAACTGTTCCTTGAACTGAACGCCCATTTTACCCGTCAGCTCGTTTATAAGCTTAGTAAGCTCAGCCTTTGATTTTTCAACGTCGCTTACCTGAGTATACATAAAGCTGTAACGCTCCGAAACCTCTTTATATTCCTCAATGGCACTGACGTTAACGTTGCCCAAGCCGCGGATCTTACCTTTCAACTCATTAAGGCGTTTTTTTGCGGCAGGAACATCCTCAATAACGATTTCAAGCTCCTCTGCCTCACGGCGTGTAAGCTCGTATTCATCGTAAAGCTTATTTGAGATTTCCTCAAATTCCTTTTCCATTGTGTCGCGGCGTTCATAAAGCCTTGCTTTCTCACCGCCGAGCTTTTCGCGCTCCTCGGTTTTTTCTCTTTCAAGAAGACGAAGCTTGCCACTTTCCTGCTCATACTGCTCGCGCTTTGAAATCTGAACGGCAATCTGCTCCTTGGAAGCGGCGCTCCGAGTTCTCAGGCTCTCCGCCTCGCCGTTAAGAACGTCTATTCTTAATCGGATATCCTCATTTTTCTGCTTAATCTCTTCAATTTCGCTGTCAAGCTGAGAAAGCTTATCCTTATGGCTTGTGCTTCTGCCTTCAAGGCGTGTTATTTCCTCATTTTTTGCTTCAATTTCTTTCTCGGCAGTAGCTATTGCAAGATTTATTTCCGCAGCATCTGCGGTTAACTTTTCGCGTTTTTCTCTTAAGCTTTCTCTGTCACCCGTAAGGGTCGAAAGCTCAGCTTCAACCGTCTCAAGCTCAGCCTGCAAAGCTTCGAGTTTTTCTTTTGCAGATGCGGCACCGTTTTTGATTGAAACAACGCGCTGAGAAAGATTTTCTTTTTCTTCCTGAGCCTGAGTTTCCGAAAGCAAGGTGTTTTCGTAATTACCTTTTCTTAAAGCAAGCACGCCCTCAACTCTTATTTTTTCTTCACCCAAAGCAACAATTTCCGCTTTACAGCCTTCAAGCTCAGCCGTAACTGCCGAGCAGTTCTCCTGCTGACTTTCAACGTCCTTAAGAAGTACCGAAAGCTTTTCACTGAGCTCTGAAACCTGAGCTTTAAGGCGTTCAAGCTCGTTACCTCGGCTGAGGATACCCGCGTTCTGAAGCTTCGCGCCACCCGTCATAGAACCGCCTGCGTTTACTACCTGACCGTCGAGAGTAACTATTTTAAACTTATACGAATACCTTTTGGCAATGGCAATTGCCGCATCGAGATCATCGGCAACAACCGTTCTGCCCAGAAGTGATTTTATTATTTCAGTGTATTTTGAATCATATTCCACAAGCTCTGATGCAAGGTTTATGTAACCGAAGCAGTCATCAAGACCTTTTTCATCAAGAACTCTGCCCTTAATTGCGGTAAGTGGAAGGAATGTTGCTCTGCCTGCATGGCTTTCTTTAAGGAAGCCTATGGCTTTTTTTGCATCATTTTCCGTATCGGTAACAATATTCTGTATCTGAGCGCCGAGAGCAGTCTCAATAGCCAAGGAATATTTATCTTTTACGGAAATTATCTGCGACACGGGAGCGTGAATACCTTTAAGCACACCGCGGCGCACCTCACGCATAACCGCTTTAACACTGCCCTGATAGCCCTCCATATTTTTTTCAAGGTCACCGAGCATATTAAGGCGTGAATTTTTAATATGAATATCATTTCTGATAGCACTTTCCTGCTCTTTAAGAGCGTTAAGCTTCTCAAGGCGCTTCTTGGCAAGAAGCTCAATACCCGAAAGTGAATTGTTAAGCTCCGTGCTTCTTTCGGCAACGGCTTCAAGCTGTTTTTCTGCTTCCTGCCACTGCATTTTAAGCGTTTCAAGAACGGGCTTTCTGGCATTACTGCCCTCGTCAATATCGCTGATTCGCTTTTCTATTTCCTGCGCGGAGGAATCGGCAGTTGATACAACAACTCTGTTATCTGCAATTTCAAGAGAAAGAGCAGATACCTTTTCGCTTAGCTCCACACTTCTTTGAGCGGATTTACTGTTTTCATCGCTCAATGTATCAAGCTGGCAGGTGAAGGCTTCAAGCTCACTTTTCTTTTCCTCAATGAGAGAAGTAAGGCTGTCTATTGCCTTTTTTGCCTCGTCTATCTGAACGCCGATTTCCGTGTCGGTATCGGTTTCTTCTGTTTTTTCTCTTTCAATTCGCTCAATGGTTTCGTTATTGTGAAGAATGGTGTTTTCCTGAACAGCAACCTGACTTTCAAGGAGAGCCGCCTGCTCTTCAAGCTGTGTGCAACCGCGGCGAATTTCATCCACTGCCACGGTAATTCTCTGCGTTTCGGCGATTGCAGACTCTATTTTCTCTGCAATTTCTTCTAAGGATTTACAAACATCATTGTACTGAGCATCAACAACTGTAATCTTCTTTTCCTGCTCGCGAAGGTCATTTTTAGTCTTTTCAATGGTATAAAGCCATATACCTATTTCAAGATTCTTTTTCTCCCCTGCGTATTCAAGAAATTTCTGTGCCTTTTCGCTTTGCACCTTAAGAGGTCCTACGCGGGATTCAAGCTCCGTGAGAATATCTCTGAGCCTTAAAAGATTTTCTTCCGCCTGATTAAGACGGCGCATAGCATCTGCACGGCGATATCTGTAATGAGAAATTCCTGCCGCCTCTTCAAGCATATCGCGCCTGTCCTCGGATTTACCCGAAATAAGGGTCTCGACCTTGCCCTGGCTTATCATAGAATAGCCGTCGCGCCCAAGACCCGTATCCATAAATAATTCGTGGATATCCTTGAGCCTTGCCTGCTCGCCGTTGAGCTTATATTCGCTTTCTCCGGAGCGGTAATAACGCCTTGTAACGGTTACCTCTTTTTTTGGATTGTTAAGTGCCATATCCGAGTTATCAAGCTTAAGGGTTACTTCCGCAAAGCCTACGGCACGGCGTGAATCCGTACCGCTGAAAATAACGTCCTCCATCTTTGAACCGCGCAGATTCTTTGTTGACTGCTCGCCCAAAACCCAACGCATAGCATCGGAAAGGTTGCTCTTTCCGCTTCCGTTTGGACCGACAACTGCTGTTATACCTTTCCCGAAATTAAGAACTGTCTTATCCGGGAAGGATTTGAAGCCCTGCATTTCGATTGCTTTAAGATACATCCGGTTTTCTACCTTTCGTTTAATTTATGTAAATTTATGACTTAATCTACAATAATTTCGTATTTTTTCAAAGTTTTCATACCCTTTACCGTAACATCATAACCCATTCTGTACAGAGTCGCCTTGTTTGAGCCCTTCTGCCCTGTCATTTTTGAAATTTCACGGTCATTAACGTAAAGAGTAGCCTGTAGCTTTTTTGAAAGGGAGCAAATATTACCGCTTTTTACGGGATAACGGTTTTCGAGCTCCTTTAAAGCCGCCTTTAAATATATTTTTGATTCACAGATTTCACCGAAGGCAGGGTGATAAGGGCCTGCAAGGTACCCTTCCTCCACATTACCTCCCGAATGAAGTCCCAGACGAATCACCGTTATGTTTTCATCGTAAAATCTTTTAAGAAGAACGGCGCAAAGCTCTGCCGCCTCCTCAACTGTTTGGGGTTTGTATGCCCCCGATTTATAAAGCTCACCCAAAAGAGTGCCCTCAAGAACTATCGTAGGATAAATTCTCACCGTATCGGGTTTAAGAGAAATAATATCCTGACAGGTTTCAAGAGCTTTTTCGGGAGTATCACCGTAAAGACCCGTCATCATCTGAAGCCCCAATGAAAAGCCTTTTTCTTTAATTAAAACAGAGGCTTTTACAATATCCTCTCGGGTGTGCCCTCTTTTATTAAGTAAAAGAACCTCAGGGTCGGTGCTTTGCGCTCCCAATTCTATTGAGGTTACTCCGTATTCCTTTAAAACACCGAGAACCTCTTCATCTATTGCATCGGGTCGGGTGGAAATGCGTATTCCGCAAAAGAAGCCTTTATCCAAAAACGGCTTTGCCGCTTCAAGGAGAGATATCATATAACCTCTCTCAACAGCAGTAAAGCTACCGCCGAAAAACGCAATTTCGGTATTTTGGGGGTCATTCCCGTCAAGAGACGCTTTATTTAAAGTTTCGGCAACCTCTTCGGGAGTGAGAGCCTTCACCGAACCCGATATGGTTTTCTGATTGCAGAAGGAGCATTGATGGGGGCATCCTGCGTGGGGAACAAAAAGTGAAATATTGGCATGCTTCATTTTTTCAGCTTTAAAAGCGCATCGCCTGCTGCCGCCTGCTCCGCTTCTTTTTTGCTTTTGCCCTCACCCTTGCCTACCGTTTCACCGTTAAGCTTAACTATAAACTTAAACACCTTTTCGTGGTCGGGACCGCTTTCGCCCACTTCCTCGTAAACAAGTGTGTTGCCCTTTTCTCTTTGTATCTCCTCCTGTAAAAGAGATTTGTTATCCTTAAAGCTTGCCTCTTTTTTCACGGCATCTTTAATAAATGAGAGAATATAGGGCTTTACGGCATCAATTCCGCCGTCAATATACATAGCGGCAATAACCGCTTCAAAAGCATCGGAAACTATAGATGGTCTTGTCCTGCCGCCTGTATGCTCCTCGCCTCTTCCCATGAGAATAGCATCACCCAAGGATATCTTTTCTGCAAATTTAAAAAGGGATTTTTCGCATACAACAGCGGCGCGAAGCTTTGTCAGCGCACCCTCGGGACGGGATTTGAATTCCTTAAAAAGGTATTCCGCCGTAACAAAACCCAGAACGGAATCGCCTAAAAATTCAAGGCGCTCGTTATCCTGAGGTAATTTATTTTCATTAGCATAAGATGAATGTGTGAGTGCAGTTCTGAGAAGCTCTTTGTTTTTAAAGCTGTACCCTATTTTTTCTTCAAAATCAGAAAGTTCCATTTTCACGTTCATTCCTTTCCGTACCCCAAGGTTTTATAATAGTCGAGACTGCGCTGTGCAAGCTTTTCGTAGCGTTCTTTTTTATCTCTTATTTTTTCCTCCAAGGGGTCTATTATGCCGAAGGCGGCACCCATAGGCTGAAAATTCTTAACCGATTCATCACTTATATATTGAGAAAGTGCACCCAACATAGTGATTTTCGGTAAATTCAAGGGCTCTTCCCCGAAAAGCCTTCTTGCGGCATTAAGCCCTGCAAGAATACCCGATGAAGCGGATTCCATATACCCCTCAACACCTGATATCTGACCTGCAAAGTAGATATTTGGTGATTTTTTCAGGCTGAAATCCTGAGAAAGAAGCCCGGGTGAATTGATAAATGTATTTCGGTGCATAACACCGCATCTTACAAACTCCGCATTTTCAAGTGCAGGAAACATAGAGAAAACTCTTTTTTGCTCGGGGAATTTCAAATTTGTCTGAAAGCCCACAAGGTTATACATAGTTCCGTCTTTATTTTCCTTACGAAGCTGAAGATTTGCCCACGGTCTGTGACCTGTTTTCGGGTCTCTGAGCCCCACAGGCTTTAACGGACCGTAGCGCATGGTGTCTGCCCCGCGGGAAGCAAGCACCTCAATAGGCATACAGCCCTCGTAAACGTCCTTTTTCTTATCAAAGGAGTGAAGCTCAGCACTTTCGGCATTTATAATTGCCTCGTAAAAAGCCTCGTACTGCTCCTTGTTCATAGGGCAGTTTATATAGTCATCCTCACCGCCCCTGTCATACCTTGACTGAGTGAAGGCGAAATCCATATCAATACTATCCGCAGTAACAATAGGTGCGGCGGCATCATAAAAGGAAAGAAAATCCTTACCGCAAAGTTTTGCGACCTCACCGGCGAGAGAATCGGAAATAAGCGGACCTGCGGCAATTATAACAACGTCACTTTCGGGAATTTTCGTAACCTCTTCCCTTACAAGAGTAATATTCTCATCCTTTTCAATACGCTCGGTTATAATTGAAGAAAAGATATCCCTGTCCACTGCAAGGGCACCGCCTGCAGGAACCTCAGCAATATCTGCCGCATCAAGGCAAACAGAACCGAAAAGGCGCATCTCCGCTTTTAAAAGTCCTGCAGCCGAACCTAATCTTGCGGCTTTAAGAGAATTTGAGCAAACGAGCTCAGCTAAATTCCCGCTTTTGTGAGCAGGGGAAAATTTCTCAGGCTTCATTTCATAAAGGGTAACCTTTACCCCACGCTTACTCAGCTGACTTGCCGCCTCTACACCTGCAAGGCCGCCGCCTATAACAACTGCTTTTTTATCACTCATTTTCATTTTCCTGTGATTTCTTTGCATTTTTGCGAGTCGGCTTAAAGGAATAGCCGCACTCTTCATTTGAGCAAGAAACTATTCCGCCCTTACCCTTGAAAAGAGATTTCCCGCATTTGGGGCAATTTTCACCCGTGGGCTTATCCCATGTCATAAAGTTACACTCGGGGTAATTACTGCATCCGTAGAATTGGAAACCGCGTTTTGACTTCTTACCGATAACCTTACCTGCGCAACGGGGGCAGGTGGCGTTTGTTTCTTCTACAAGAGGCTTTGTTGATTTACATTCCGGATAACCGGGGCAAGCAAGGAATTTACCGAATCTGCCCACTTTAACAACCATATTTCTGCCGCACTTGTCGCATTTGATATCGGTGATATCCTCCTGAAGCTGAATCTTCTGCCCCTGCATATCGGTTTTTGCTTTTGCAAGAGAATCCTCCAAATCATCATAGAATTCGTGAAGCATTTCAACATAGTTGCATTTGCCTTCGTCGATTTCATCAAGCCTTGTTTCCATAGATGCGGTGAATTTTGTATTTACTATTTTACTGAATTTTTCTTTAAGAAGCGCAGTGGTGGCTGCGCCGAGCTCCGTAGATTTAAGGAGCTTTCCCTCGCGTTTAACATACTCTCTTTTAATAATGGTGCTGACTATTGATGCGTATGTGCTGGGTCTGCCCACACCCGTTTCTTCAAGTGTTTTAATAAGCGAAGCCTCGGTAAAGTGTGCGGGAGGCTGAGTGAAATGCTGATTGCCTTTAATCTCCTTCACCTTAAGAGAGTCGCCTGCTTTAATGGGGGGGACGGTGCTTTCACCTTCACCGTCCTCAGAGGAATCAACGTAAATAGCGGTGAAGCCGTCAAACTTTACGGAATAACCGCTTGCAGAGAATATGCAGTAACCGTCTGTTCCCTGTTTTTCTGATTTAATTTCAACCTTAACGGTATCCTGAACGCACGGTGCCATAAGGCTTGCCACGTATCTGCACCAAATAAGGTTATAAAGCTTGTATTGGTCATTGGTAAGACTGCTCTTTGCCATTTGAGGAGTAATGGCAACGTTAGCGGGGCGAATAGCCTCGTGACCGTCCTGAGCACCGGCTCTGGTCTTAAAATATCTCGGCTTTTCCGGGAGATATTTCTCGCCGTATGTGCTTGTAATAAAAGCATTGGCGGCGGCGCGTGCCTCTTCGGAAATACGAAGAGAATCTGTTCTCATATATGTGATAAGACCGGTCATACCTTTGCCCTGAACATCTATACCTTCATAAAGCTCCTGAGCAATTTTCATGGTTTTCTGACCCTGGAAATTAAGTTTTCTTGAAGCCTCCTGTTGCATTGTGGAGGTAATAAAGGGAGGTGACGGCTGTTTTCTTCTTACGCCTTTTTTTACTGAATCAACAGTAAATACCGAATCCTCAAGACGACTGAGATAATAATCTGCCTGCTCTTTGTTTTCAATCTTAACCTTACCCTTTTCATCGGCAGTAAGAGAGGCGGCAAGAGTTTTTCTGTTTACAAGGAACTTGGCGTCTACAGACCAATATTCCTCGGGGTTGAATTTTGCAATCTCCGCATCACGGTCTACAATAAGGCGAACCGCAACGCTTTGCACTCTGCCTGCGGAAAGACCTCTTCTTATTTTCTGCGAAATAAAGGGACTTAACCTGTAGCCTACAAGGCGGTCAAGAATACGGCGTGCCTGCTGAGCATCAACAAGACCCATATCAACTACCTCGGGGTTACTTATTCCGCGCTTAACGCTTGTTTCGTTGATTTCGTTGAATTTAACGCGATTCTTCTCATTGAGATCAAGTCCGAGAACGGTTGCAAGATGCCATGAAATTGCTTCTCCCTCACGGTCCGGGTCGGTTGCGAGATACACCTTGTCGCACTCGCTGACCTTTGCCTTGAGCTCTTTAACAAGCTTTTCCTTTCCTTTTATTACGGCATATTTCGGAGCGAAATCGCTCTTAACATCAACACTGAGCTTTGCGGCAGGCAAATCTCTGATATGACCCATAGAAGCCACAACATCATATTCACTGCCTAAATACTTTTTTATTGTTTTAGCCTTTGCAGGAGACTCAACAATAACAAGATTTGACATAGGATTCATCTTCTTTCTTTTCAAAAAAATGCGTGTACGCAGTTAAATCAATTTATATTTTTTGCCGCTTACAAGCTCAACATAACCTAAAAGCTCAAGTTCTGTCAGCGAAGCGAGCACTGTATTCATTTTCAAATTTGTTTCTCTTACAATATCATCAATATGTTTTTCTTTCCCACTTAAAACCGAATAAATCAATTTTGCATTGCCGCTGATTTCATCGGTTAAAGCTTTTCCCTTTTCCGCCTGCTCTTCGCAAGCTGACGTCTCCCGAATATTTTCTTTTACTGCAGGCCGTTTTCCCTTGTTTTTTCTGTATTCAACATATTCTATTTCGCTCAACGGTTTGCGTGCCTTTTCAAGGTCTATTATATCCCCGTAAGAAAAAGCGTATTCGCCGAGAATATCCTCAGCACAAAAAACAGGCTTTGCACCGTTTTTAATAAGGTAACCTGCGCCGTCAAAGGAGGAACGCACAATATCCCCGGGAACAGCAAAAACATCCCTGCCCTGCTCAATGGCGCAATTCGCAGTAATAAGCGAACCGCTTTTTATTCCTGCCTCAACAACTACCACACCTAAGGAAACACCCGAAATAAGGCGGTTTCTTATAGGGAAGGTGGTGCGGGTTGCCTGAGCAAAGGGCGGAAATTCCGAAGCTACTGCACCGTATCTTGTTATGGCTCGCCTTAAAGGCGCATTTTCTCTGAGATAGCTAAAGGACAAACCACAGCCTAAGAATGCAAGAGTACGACCCTTTGCAAGCATTGCACCTGCGTGAGCCTCACTGTCTATACCCAAAGCACCGCCACTGACAACGGTAGCACCTGCCGAAGCAAGGCTTCGGGAAAGCTTTTGAGCAACCTCAATGCCGTACTCACCTGCTTTTCTCGTACCAACCATTCCTATGGAAACAGGGTCGTTTAAAACGCTCCAATCACCCATTGTATAAATAACAAGAGGCATATTCGGTAAATTGAGCAGTCTTTTGGGAAAGCGGTTGTCATCAGGTGTAATGACAGAGTATCCTCTTCTTTTACATTCATTGAGAATTTCACCTGTCTGAGAAGGTGTGGTTCTCTTCAAAGCATCAATTTTATTTTGGGTTAAAAGTCCCGAAAGCCGCCATTCCTTTGAACCGGCGTTATATAGCTCCTCAGGAGTTTCAAAATACGACAAAAGCTCATCGGTACGCGCACCGGCGCCCAATGAAGTCTGAAGCCATATCCAATATTCTACAGGACTTTGTTTCATCTCATCATTTCCCATATCATTATTGAAGCGGCAGCGGCGGCATTGAGAGATTCCGCTCTGCCCTTCATAGGAATTGTAACAAGCTTTGTTGATACCTTGCAGGTTTCCTCAGTTATACCGTTACCCTCGTTACCGATAACCGAAATAACTCCGCCGCTCATATCGGCTTCTGTAATTTTTACGGCATCGAAATCGGGAACGCCCGCATAAACCGCCATTCCCTTTTGGGCAAGGCTTTCTAAGGTTTCCGGAAGATTATCGGTTTCAATAATATTCATTCTGAAAAGAGAACCCATAGCAGCCCGCTGAGCCTTGGAATTATAAATATCACAGCCTCCGCTGACGATAACTCCGTCAAGCCCCATTGCTTCGGCAGTTCTCACAACTGCACCGAAATTTGCGGGATTCGAAATACCCTCTAAAGCAATATATTTCCCATTATATTTTATTTTACCTATATTTGTATTTTTGTCAAGCGTTTTGCAAAGGCAGAAAACGCCCTGACTGTTCTTTGTATCCGAAAGCTTATTTGCCGCCTCATCGGACACGATAAAGCTGCGCCCGGCTTTCTCAATTACCAAACGCAAGTATTCTTCATATTTATTCAAAGCCTTCTCGGTGACGTAAAGCTCCTTTATCTCAACGGAGCTTTCGGCGGCATCGGCACAAAGCCTTGCACCCTCCGTAAGAAACAGTCCCTCGCTCTTTCTGAAGGATGTGCTTTCGCGTATTTTCACCGCGTATTTGATTCGCTCGTTGGATTTACTTGTGATTTTTTCCATAAAACACATCTCCTCGAAAAAACATCTTACGCCCGACCGTTATTGCGGTCGGGCGTACCTATGGTTAATATTAAAGGGCTGCCTTTGCTTTTTCAACGAGAGCTGTGAAAGCTGCGGGATCTGAAACAGCGATTTCAGCAAGCATTTTTCTGTTAAGCTCGATGTTTGCCTTTTTAAGACCGTTGATGAATGTTGAGTAGTTAACACCGTTCATCTTGCAAGCAGCAGAGATTCTTGTAATCCAAAGACGGCGGAAATCTCTCTTCTTCTGCTTACGGCCGATGTAAGCATAGTTACCGCTCTTCATAACAGCCTGTTTAGCAGTTTTGAAAAGCTTTGATTTTGAGCCGTAATAACCCTTAGCTAATTTAAGAACTTTATTTCTTCTTTTGCGAGTCATCATCGCACCTTTTATACGTGCCATTATAAGTTACCTCCAATTACCGATTTCTAATTATTTGTAGGGGATAAGACGTTTGATCTGATTCTGGTTTGTAACGTCTGCAACGCCGGTCTTACGAAGACCTCTTTTACGCTTTGTGGTCTTTTTGGTAAGGATGTGTGACTTATTTGCGTGAGCACGGATCGCTTTACCGTTTTTAGACAATTTGAAACGCTTTTTAGCACCTGAATGTGTTTTGAGTTTGGGCATGATAAATCCTCCTTAATTTTACAATTACTTTGATGACTTAGGAACAAGGAACATGAGCATCTGGCGCCCTTCAAGCTTTGCAGGCTTTTCAACCTGACCGATTTCGGAGCAAGCCTCGGCAAAACGCTGCATTATTACAGTACCGTTTTCGGTATGCGCCATTTCCCTGCCTCTGAAACGAATTGACACTTTAACCTTGTCGCCGTCCTTTAAGAAACGCAAAGCATGGTTGACCTTGGTGTTAAAGTCGCCTGTGTCGATATTCAAAGATAAACGAACCTCTTTGATATCCATAACCTTCTGTTTTTTCTTTGCTTCTTTTTCGCGCTTTGCCTGCTCGAACTTGAACTTACCGTAGTCCATAATTTTGCAAACGGGCGGAACCGCGTTGGGAGCAATTTTAACAAGGTCAAGATTGCTTTTTTCCGCTAACGAAAGA